>JAFLBB010000025.1 GCA_017304135.1 Acidobacteriota bacterium
CGTCGACGATATCTCCTTTACCGTCAACAAGGGCGAAATCGTTGGATTTCTAGGGCCAAACGGCGCAGGCAAGACAACCACCATGCGTGTGCTCACCTGTTTTCTGCCGCCCACCGAGGGGATGGCCGAGGTGGCCGGCTATGACGTGGTGAAGCAGCCGATGGAGGTGAAAAAGCGTATCGGCTATCTGCCGGAGACGCCACCGCTGTATCCGGAGATGGAGGTGCGCGAGTACCTGCAGTTTGTCGGGCGGCTCAAGGGCATGTCCGGCCCGGCGCTTGCGGCGCGGATCGAAGAGGTGGCCAAGCGCTGCCATGTGGACGATGTGATGCCGAAGCTGATCAGCAAACTGTCGAAGGGTTACCGGCAGAGGGTGGGCTTGGCGCAGGCGATCATACACAATCCGGACGTGCTGATTCTGGACGAGCCGACCTCAGGTCTGGATCCGAAGCAGATTCTTGAGACGCGCGATTTGATCAAGGAACTTGCCGGCGAGCATACGATTATTCTGTCGACGCACATTCTGCCCGAGGTGGAGCAAACCTGCCAGAAGGTGCTCATCATCAACAAGGGCCGGCTGGTGGCCACCGACACGGTGGAGAACCTGACGAGCCGGTTGCGCGGTTCCGATGCCGTGGGCGTAGAGGTGAGCGGTGCGGGCGCGGCCGAGGTGGAAGGCGCGCTCAGCGCCGTGGCGGGTGTAGCCGTGGTGAAGAGCGCGGGCGCGAAGAACGGGCGCGAGCGGTTCGAGGTGGAGAGCCAGCCGGGGCAGCAGATTCGCCCGGAGATTGCGCGGGCGGTGGTGCAAGCGGGCTGGCAGTTGCATGAGTTGCACTCCCTGAGCTTCAGTCTGGAAGAGATCTTCCTGCAATTAACCAGTTCGGACGCGGCTGCCGCGGCTTCGACGCAAACCGCGGAGAAAGGAGAGGCGCAATGAGCAACATTTGGGTGATTTGCCGGAAGGAACTGAAGAGCTACTTTGCCTCGCCGATTGCGTATGGGCTGATGGCGTTCTTCGCGCTGGTGTCGGGGTGGTTCTTCTACCTGGCGGTGGGAATCTTCGTCTCGCGCGGTATGGAGATGCAGATGATGGGGCGCGGCATGCCGATGGACTTGAACGAATGGGTGGTGCGGCCTGTGTTGTCCAACATCAGCGTCATTGGGCTGTTCCTGATCCCGATGATCACGATGCGGTTGTTCGCCGAAGAAAAGCGCTCGGGAACGATGGAGCTGCTGATCACATCGCCCGTGCGGGACTGGGAGATCATCCTCGGAAAGTGGGTTGCGGCGATGCTCATGTACGCGGCGATCCTTGGGGTGTCGCTGCTGAACATGTCGGTGCTGTTTGCCTACGGCAAGCCTGACTGGAAGCCGTTGCTGGTGGGCTATCTGGGATTGCTGCTGCAGGGGGGATGTTTGCTCTCGCTTGGCACCTTCATTTCGACGACGACGAAGAATCAGATCGTTGCCGGCGCGGGCACATTCGCCGTCTGCCTGATGCTGTGGGTTATCGGCTGGTACACCGAATTCAATACGGCTGACTGGGCCAAGGTGATCGGCTACCTGAGCGTGATCACGCATTTTGAACCATTCTCCAAGGGTGTCATCGACACCAAGGACGTGGTGTTCTACCTCTCGATGATCTTCTTTGGGTTGTTCCTTTCAGCGCGCTCGCTTGAGTCGCTGCGGTGGAGGTCGTAACGATGAGCACTCCATTTTTGAAACAGAAATCAACAAAGTTCACGGCCTATGTGGTGGTGTACGGGCTGATTGTGGTGGGCGCGCTGGGGGTGGCAAACTTCCTGGCGCAGCGGCACAACAAGAGTCTTGACACCACATCAAACAAGAAGTTCAGCCTGTCGGATCAAACCGAGAAGATCATTCGAGGTCTGAAGGCCGACGCCAAGATCACTCTTTTCGATAAGCAAAGCAGCTTTCAGCAGGCGAGGGACCTGCTGGACCGCTACGACGCGCTTTCGCCGAAGCTGACAGTGGACTACATCGATCCCGATAAGAGTCCGCAAGCGGCAAGGGCGAACGCGGTGTCGCGCTACGGGACGATCTACATCGACGCCAACGGCAAGCGCGAGGAAGCCAAGGCGATTAGCGAGGAAGAGATCTCAGGCGCGTTCGTGCGTGCGCTGAAAGGCGGCAAGCGGACGGTGTGCGCGGTGAGCGGTTCGGGCGAGCATAGCCTGGAGAGCCCTGACCGCACGGGCTATGCGCAGTTCAAGGAACTGATGGAGAAGAACAACTATCAGACGCAGATGATTTCCTTGATCGAAAAGGCCGAGGTGCCGAAGGAGTGCACGGTCGTGATGGTGGGTGGTCCGCGGTTTGACTATCTGCCCCCGGCGGTGACTGCGCTGAAGAGCTACGTGGAGAATGGCGGCCGTGCGCTGATCATGCTCGATCCGCCGCTGCAACTGGGCAAGGAGCAGGTGAGCCCGAACGCGGCGCTGCAAGCCGCGCTGAAGGAATGGGGCGTGACGATGAATGCCGACCTGGTGCTGGATACCAGCGGCATCGGGCAACTGTTCGGCTTCAGCGCCGCGGTGCCACTGGTGGCCAACTATGAAGGCCATGCGATCGTGCGCGACCTGCGCGAGGTGACGACGGCGTTTCCCATGACGCGGTCGATTGAGGCGTCGAACGGCGCCAAGACGACGGTGGAGAAGCTGTTCTCGACGTCGGCGAAGAGCTACGCGACATCGAGCCTGGATAAGGCCGAGATCGACATCAATCCGGACAAGGACAAAGCCGGGCCGTTCACGCTGGCCGTGGCGGGCACGTACAACACGGGCAAGGAGAATCTCTCCGGGCGATTCGTTGTGGTGGGCAGTTCGCAGTGGACGGGTAACTCCATTCTCAAGTTCAATGGCAACCCCGATCTGGCGATGAACATGTTGAACTGGCTGAGTTCGGACGAGGATCTGATTTCGATCCGTCCGAAGGAACCCGAGAACCGGCCGCTGAACATGAGTGCGGCGCAGATGCGTGTGGTGTTTTTCTTGAGCGTTTTATTCCTGCCGCTGGCCATTGTGGCTTCGGGCGTGAGCGTGTGGTGGCGGCGGCGGTAGGTTGAACTCGAGCAGAGGAGAGTAACGCGCGATGCAGTTTCGTGGATTGTTGATTGCCGCCGGAGCCCTGGCCGTGCTGGGGGGATTGGTGTGGTGGTCGAACAAGAACGAGGCCACCAAGAAGCCGGACGCGGATCCGAACGCGCCGCCGACGATCGTCGAGATCACGCCGGAAAAGATCCAAAAGGTGAACATCACCAAGGATGGTGAGACGACGACGCTGAACCGGGCGGCGGACAACCGGTACGAACTGGTGCTGCCGAAGCCGCTGGCCGCGGATCCAGACGCGTCGAGCGGCGTGTTCACTGCGCTGACGAGCTATGCGTCGGACCGGCTGGTGGAAGAGAAAGCGGCGGACCTGAAGGCGTATGGCTTGGACAGGCCAACTCTGACGGTGGCGATTCATCAGAAAGACGGCAAGGTGGTGAAGCTGCTGTTCGGCGATGAGACGCCAACGGCGGGGTCGGTGTATGTAAAGGTTGAGGGCGATCCGCGTGTGTTCACGGTGGCCAGCCACAACAAGGCGAGCCTGGACAAGACATGGAAGGACCTCCGCGACAAGCGGCTGCTGACGTTCGACACCGACAAACTGAGCCGGCTGGAGCTGACCGCGAAGGGCGCGGCGATGGAGTTCGGCAAGAACAACAACGGCGACTGGCAGATTGTGAAGCCAAGGCCGCTGCGGGCCGATGGGAACCAGGTTGAGGAACTGCTCCGGAAGCTGCGGGAGGCAAAGATGGACGCCTCGCTGCCGGAGAGCGAAGAGAAGAGTTTGGCCGGGAAGTTCGGTGGGGCGGCAGTGGTGGCGACGGCGAAGGCGACCGATGCGGCCGGGACGCAGTCGATTGAAGTTCGCAAGGACAAGGACGGGAACTTTTACGCCAGGTCCAGCGCCGTGGAAGGCATCCACAAACTCACGGCGGATGTGGGCGAGGGCGTGAGCAAGACTCTCGACGATTTCCGCAACCGCAAGTTATTCGATTTTGGCTGGACGGAGCCGGGGCGCATTGATGTGAAGGATGGCGCGGCGGCGCGGACGTTTACCAAGTCGGGCGAGAAGTGGACCTCGGGCGGGAAAGAGATGGACTCGACGAGTGTGCAGTCGCTGGTGGACAAGCTGCGCGAGATGAGCGCGATCAAGTTTGTCGAGACGGGCGGCGGGGACGTGGTGTTCGAGGCCACGGTGGCGTCGGCCGATGGCAAGCGGACGGAGAAGGTGAGCGTCACCAAGGCCGGGAATTTGTATTTCGCGACGCGCGCGGGAGAGCCTTCCATGTATGAGTTGGATGGGAAGTTTGTTGAAGATCTGCGGCGCGCGGCGTCGGATGTGAAGGCGCCGCCACCGTCTTCGAGTGAGAAGAAGAAGTAGCATCGAGGGAAGCATGGGAGCGCTTCTCACCGATCTCTATGAGCTGACGATGGCGGCGGGGTTTGTCGCGGAGGGGAAGCACCGGGCCACCGCGACGTTTGAGCTCTTTGCGCGGCGGCTGCCGGCGAATCGGAAGTTCCTCGTGGCAGCGGGCTTGCAGCAGGCGCTGGAGTATTTGCAGGCGGTGCGGTTCACGGCCGAGGAGATTGCCTATCTCCGCGGTCTGGCGCAGTTCGCGCAGGCTCCGGAGGAGTTCTTCACGTATCTCCAGCAGTTCCGGTTCACGGGCGACGTGTTCGCGGTGGCTGAGGGGACTCCGATGTTTCCCGGCGAGCCGCTGCTGACGGTTCGGGCGCCATTAGTGGAGGCGCAGATCATCGAGACGTATTTGCTGTCGATGGTTGGCTTCCAGACGATGATTGCCTCGAAGGCGGCGCGTGTGGTGGAGGCGGCGAAGGGGCGAAGCGTGGTCGAGTTCGGAACGCGGCGAGCGCATTCACCGCAAGCAGGAACGCTGGCGGCCCGGGCGGCCTATATTGGCGGATGCACCGGAACGAGCAACGCGGAGGCGGGGCTCCTTTATGGGATTCCCGTGTATGGAACGGCGGCGCATTCCTGGGTGCAGAGTTTCAGCGACGAACGCGAGGCGTTCCGGGCGCTGCAGAAGCTGATGGGGGAGTCGACGGTGCATTTGATTGACACCTACGACACGCTGGAAGGGGCGCGGCGGGCAGCGGCTGTGGGAATGCCGATGTGGGGAGTGCGCATCGACAGCGGTGACCTGGGTGGACTGGCAAGCGAGGTGCGGAAGATTCTGGATGCCGCCGGGTTGCCTGAAGCCAAGATCATGGTGAGCGGCGATTTGACCGAGCAGCGTGTTCGGGCGCTGGCCGAGGAAGCTGCGCCGGTGGACGCAATGGGCGTGGGGACGGACCTGGCGACGAGCGCGGACGCGCCGAATCTGAGCGTGGTGTACAAACTGGCGGAGATCGAGGACGAAGGCGGGAAGCGGTACACATTCAAGAAGAGCGCGGAGAAGGCGACGCTGCCTGGCGCCAAGCAGGTGTTCCGGAAGAAGGGCGGGGATGTGATCGGGTGCTCCTGGGAGTGCGCGGGTTGCGGTGAGGTGGGGCCGGTGGAGGCGCTGCTGCGTCCGGTGATGATTCGGGGACAGGTTGTGGGCGCTTTGCCGGCGGCGGCGGAGGCGAAGCAACGGGCCCAGCGAGCCATTGCCGCGCTGCCGGAAGCGGTGCGGTCGCTCGATGCATCCGATGAGGTGTATCCGGTGAGTATCAGCGAGGAGCTGCGGGCGCTGGATGCGAGGGTGAAGGCATGAGCGTTGTGTTCGTGGATGTGGACACGCAGTTGGATTTTCTGTACCGTGCGGGGGCGTTGTATGTGCCTGGGGCGGAGCGTCTGCTGGAGAAACTGGCGCGTTTGAACCGGCATGCGGTGGCGGAGGGGATTCCGCTGGTGTCGACGATGGACGCGCACACAGAGAACGACGTGGAGTTCCGCGCCTGGCCGCCGCACTGCGTCGCCAGGACGGTGGGGCAGCGGAAGCCGGAGTGCACGCTGATGGCCGGGTGGGCGGTGATGCCGTTGGCGGCGAGAGAGACGGTGAAGGCGCAGCAGGTGTTGGTGGAGAAGGTGACGACCGACTGCTTCACGAATCCGATGCTGGAGAAGTTGCTGGATGAGTTGGGGACGATGGAGGCGGTTGTGTATGGCGTGGTGACAGAGATTTGCGTGGCGAACGCGGTGCGGGGGCTGTTGCGGACAGGGCGTCGGGTGACGCTGGTGCAGGACGCGGTGATGTCGCTCGACGATGCGAAGGCGCAGGCGCTGGAGGCCGAGGTGGTCGCTTCCGGTGGGCGGCTGGCGACGGTCAGCCAGCTGTGCGGTTGACGCTTTGTGACTGAGGTCACTTCCGGGGCTGGGATCGCGGCGATACACTCATAGGGTCGCTATGTTGAGAGTCTTACTCTGTCTATTCGCTCTCGTGCTGATTGCGGTTGTGGGGTTCGCACAACTGGATGGCTCGTACACGATGCCGCTGGAGGACGAGGCCATAAACTACGCCAAAGCTCCCGTCACCGACCGCGTGTACAAGCTGAAACTGGAGTTGGAAGCAGGGAAGCGGAAGCTCGACTACGATCCAGACCTGGGGTATCTGCCGGCCTTATTGCGGACGTTGGAGGTGCCGGTGAGCTCGCAGGTGCTGGTGTTTTCGAAGACGAGCTTTCAGGCGCCGAGGATCGCGCCGAGGACGCCGCGGGCAATCTATTTCAACGACGATGTATCGGTGGGCATTGTGCGCGGGGGCGACGTGCTGGAACTGGCGGCGCACGATGCGAGGATGGGCACCATTTTCTACACACTTGACCAGGAGCCAGGCGGGAGTCCGCTGGTGATGCGGCGGGACGATTGCCTGCAATGCCACTTGTCGGGACGGACGGCAGGAGTGCCGGGGCTGATGGTGCGTAGCGTATATCCGGATTCGACGGGGATGCCGTTGTTTCAGGCGGGCGGGTTCATCACGGATCATCGCAGTCCATTAAAGGAGCGCTGGGGGGGATGGTATGTGACGGGCAAGCATGGGGCGCAGGTGCACATGGGGAATTCGGTGTCAAAGAGCCGACAGGAGCCGGACTTCGATTTTGCCGCCGGCGGCAACATGCTGAAGCTCGACCGGTATTTCGACACCGGCGCGTATCTTTCACCGTATAGCGACCTCGTCGCACTGATGGTGCTGGAGCACCAGGTGCGGGCGCAGAATCTGCTCACGCGGGTGAACTGGGAGGTTCGGATGGCGCTGAAGCAGCAGGCGGCGATGAACGAGATGCTGAAGAAGCCGGCGGGAGAGTTTTCAGAGTCGACGCAGCGGCGCATCCGGAATTTGACTGAGTACCTGGTGGAGTATCTGCTGATGAAGGACGAGGCGAAGCTGACCGAGCCGGTGGCAGGCGCTTCGGGCTACGCGGAGGAGTTTTCGGCGCTGGGGCCGAAGGATGGCAAGGGGCGCGGGTTGCGGCAACTGGATCTGCAGACGCGGCTGTTCCGGTATCCGATGAGCTACATGATTTACTCGGATGCGTTTGAGAAGCTGCCCGCGGAGGTGAAGTCGCGGGCGTATGCGCGGTTGAGCGAGGTGCTGTCGGGGAAAGACCGGTCGGTGGGGTATGCGCATCTTTCGCGCGAGGACCGGAAGGCGATCCTGGAAATCCTCAAGGCGACCAAGCAGGGACTGCCGGAGGGCTTTGGCGGCTGACCATCGTTGCGGCGCGGCGGGCGGGTGTGATCTAGTAAACGACTGCCATGATGACCCGTCGACAGGCTGCGCGGGCGCTCGTTTCCATGTTCGGAGCGGCGCCGTTTGCGCACACGCAAGCCCCGATTGCCAGCGATCCGAACGCGATTGACTGGAGTGATCCCCTGTATGGTCCGGTGAGCGTGATGGACTTCGCCAAGGTGGCGAAGACGAAGCTCGATCCGCTGGCCTGGGACTATCTCGAAGGCGGCAGCGAAGATGAACTGACGCTGCGGGAAAACGTCGATGCCTACAGCAACTGGATCATCCGGCCGCGGATGCTGACCGACGTGCACAGGATCGACACCTCGATCGAGTTGTTTGGATCGAAGCTGGAGTATCCGATTCTGCTCGATCCGGTGGGGGGGAAGAACTGCTTCCACCAGGGCGGCGAGATCGCGGTGTCCAAGGCGGCGGCGAACGCGAAGGCGCTTCACATCACCAACGGAGGCATCGACGATTTGATTGACGCGGGAACGGCGCCGACATTCTGGCAGGTGACCACGGGCGGGCAATTGGGGAGCCCGGCGGCGATGCGGGCGTTTGTGAAGCGGCTTGAGGGGCAGGGGTGCAAGGGAATCTGTTTCACGGTTGACATCATGCACGTTTCCAAGCGCGAGCGCGAGATGCGAAACAAGCTGGAGCGTTCCTGGTGTGAGGCGGGGCTGCCCGCACGGGATGGGTCGGGACGCTTGCCAGTGGCGAAGAATCCGTGGCGGGCCGGCGTGTGGCCCTCGCGGCCGGAGCCGACGCCAACCTGGGCGACGCTGAGCGAGCTGTGCTCGGCGACAAAGCTGCCGGTGATCGTCAAAGGCATCATGACGGCCGAGGACGGCGACTTGTGTGTGAAGCATGGAGCCAAGGCGGTGATGGTGTCCAACCACGGTGCGCGCCAATTGGACCAGTTAGGGGCGACGATTGAGGCGCTGCCGGAAGTGGTGGCGGCGGTGAATGGCCGCATACCGGTTTTGCTCGATGGCGGTATCCGGCGCGGTACGGATGTGCTGAAAGCGCTGGCGATCGGGGCGAAGGCGGTGTGCATCGCGCGGCCTTATTTGTATGGGCTGACGGCATTCGGGCAGCGGGGCGTGGAGCGGGTGCTGCAGATTCTGAAATCGGAACTGGCGCTTTCGATGGGACTGGCGGGTGTGGCGAACCTGGCGGCGATCGATTCCAAGCTGGTGCGGCGGAAGACGCGGTGATGCGGCTTACGTGGCTTTTATTGGCGGCCTTGGCGGTGCGGGCGGAGAGCCTGATACTGGCGCCATGGGATGAAAGCGTCGTGAGCGGGGAAGTGCGCGTGGTAGCGCGGCATGAAGGGAAAGCCGAGTTGCATGTGGATGGGAAGGCGGTGGCTGTGGAGCCGTTGCATGCGGGGGTGTGGACGGCGACGGTGAACCTGGAGGCGGGTGGTCATGAGATTGCGCTCGTGGGCGGAGGGAAGGTGAAGGTGCATGTGGGCGAAGGAGCTCCGGCAGGATGGACGCGGTTTCGCGAACATCCACCCGGTGGAGCGGCGTGCACGACCTGCCATGCCGTGAAGAACGGGGAGTGGGCGTTCGCGAAGGCGTCGCTTGTTGGTGTCTGTTTCGCGTGTCATGACAAGGCCGGGTTTCCCAAGACGCACACACATGAGCCGGGAATTGTGCCGGATTGCCAGTTGTGTCACGCGCCACATGGATCAAGGGCGGTGAAGCACTTGAAGATGAGCAAGGAAGCAGCCTGCAAGCTGTGCCATAACTAGACGAGACCTTATGAAAATCGTTGTGCTGGATGGATACTGCCTGAACCCGGGCGATTTGACGTGGGACGGACTGCGGGCGATGGGCGAGCTGACGGTGCATGACCGAACGGCCGCCACCGACACGGCGGCGCGGCTGGCGGGCGCCGACGTGGCGTTCACAAACAAGACGGCGCTGACGGCGGAACTGCTTGGCGGCGCGGCTTCGCTGCGTTACGTGGGGGTTCTGGCGACGGGCTACAACATCGTGGACGTGGCGTCGGCGAAGGCGCGGGGCATCACCGTGACCAACATTCCGACCTATGGCACGGCCTCGGTGGCCCAGCATGCGTTCGCGCTGCTGCTCGAGCTGACGCAACATGTGGGGCTGCACGAAGAGGCGGTGCGGGCAGGCGAGTGGGCGTCGAACGCGGACTGGTGCTTTTCGAAAACGCCATTGGTGGAGCTCTCCGGAAAGACGATGGGTATTGTTGGGTATGGGCGCATCGGGCGGGCGACGGCAGCCATTGGGCGCGCCTTCGGAATGCGGATTCTTGCGGCGGATGCGGTCCAGAATGCCGATGATGTGGAGTGGCGTTCGATTGAGGAGTTGCTGCGGGAGGCCGACGTGGTGAGCCTGCACTGCCCGTTGACCCCGGAGACCAACGGATTGATGAACGCGGCGCGGCTGCGGTTGATGAAGCCGACGGCGTTTCTTTTGAACACGTCGCGCGGTCCGTTGATTGTGAACCAGGATCTTGCCGATGCACTGAACGCGGGCGTGATCGCGGGGGCGGGGCTCGATGTGCTCGATGTGGAACCGCCGAAGGCGGGCAATCCGCTGATCGGCGCGAAGAACTGCATTGTGACGCCGCACATGGCGTGGGCCACCCAGGAAGCGCGGTCGCGGCTGATGGAAATTGCGGTGGAGAACCTGCGGGCATTCCTCGCAGGCTCCCCGGTGAACGTGGTCAGCTAGCGCAGTTTCATCGGCGCGCCGCCGCTGGCTTTGCTGCGCTCAGCGGCGTCCATGAAAGCGAACATTTCCAGAGTGACGTCGTTGGGGACGGGAACAACTCCGGTTTGGAAGAACTTTACGATCTCACGGAGCATGGGGACGTAGCTGTATTTCGTCTTCGCCCCGCTGGGGACGACGGACTTGGCGCGAAAGACAACGCCGCCGAAATCAGAGTACGGCCGGATGGTGCGGACGGTGCCGATCTTGCCTCCCTTCCAACTGGCGGTCACCTCGTCGGAGTCAGGCGTGGAGACCATGGCGACCTGCTCGGCTCCCGTCCCGAGCAGTGAGTAGAGCATCTCCACGGCGTGGATGCCATACCAGGTGAGGCTGAGCTTGTGGTGTTCTTCCGTTGGGCCAGGACCCCAAACGACGACGCCTGTCATGTCGGGGAACTTCAAGTCGACGGCCACCTCGCCGTAGCGGAGCGAGGAGGTGCTGAACCACTTGACATTGGCCGCCTTGAGGACGCGGTCGATCTCGCGGGCGTCTTCAAGCGAGCCGGCCAGCGGCTTATCAATGAACATCGGCTTGCCGCACCTGGCAGCTTCCTTGGCCTGCGGGAGATGTTTGCGGCCATCGACGCTCTCCAGGAGGATGGCGTCGACCTTGCCGCAGAGGTCAGCGATGGCGGGGACGATCTCGACATTGAACTTTTCGCTGAGTTCCTTGGCATAGCCTTCGACACGGTTGGCGGAAGACTCAATGTCCGGGCTGCCGCCTTTGTAGGCGGCCACGATGCGGGCGCCGGCGACGTGATCGGGGCTCGCGGGATCGTTGAGCACCTTGCTGAAGGCAATGACGTGCGACGTGTCGGTGCCGATGATGCCGAGGCGGAGGTCGGCGCCGAAAGCAGCCGAGGCGGCAATGAGGAGAAGCGGAAGACGGTTGAACATCAGTCGCATTGTACACTCATAGGTTCGGGCGAACCTCTTGGACTTCTCCACCCCCCTGATGTATGTGAAAGGCGTTGGGCCCGCGCGCGCGGAGGTTCTGGAAACGAAGGGACTGCGCACGGTGGGCGACCTGTTGGCCTACGCCCCGTTCCGTTACGAGGACCGGAGCAACGTGAAGGCGATCAACACGCTGGCGCCGGGGGAGATGGCGACGGTGCTGGCGCGGATCCACACGGCGACCACGCTGCGCATGGGCAGGTTTGCGAAGCGGCCGGGCGGGATGTTCGAGGCCGTGCTGGTGGACGACTCGGGCGGACGTCTGGTGGCGAAGTGGTTCAACGGGTCGTTTCTGTCGAACATCCTGGTTCCGGGAATGACGCTGGCCGTGTACGGGCGCATCGATACGGAGGGTCCGCTGAACCGGTTGGTGATGCTGCATCCGGAGTTCGAGATCCTGCGCGAGGACGAAGAGGAAAGCGATGCGGGGCTACATACGGGACGGATCGTCCCCATTTACGAAGCGATCGGCAAGATCTCAACAAAGGTGCTGCGGCAACTCACAAGCCGGGCGCTGGAGACGACAGAGATCCCGCCGGACCCGCTGCCGGAGCACATCCGTGCCAGCTTAGGACTATGCGGCCTGCGTGAGGCGCTGCGCGAGATACACTTTCCGGCGGCGGGATCGGACATGCGGGCGTGGAACGCATCCCGGAGCCCGGCGCATTTCCGGCTGATCTTCGAGGAGTTCTTCTGGCTGGAGTGCGGGCTGGCGTTCAAGCGGGCGCAGGCCCGGAAGGCCGAGGGGATCCGGTTTGAGTTGAACGATCAGATACGCGAGAAGCTGAAGCTGATGCTGCCGTTCAAACCGACGGGGGCGCAGAAGCGGGTGCTCAAGGAGATCGCGGGCGATATGGTGGAAGCGCAGCCGATGAACCGGCTGTTGCAAGGCGATGTGGGGAGCGGGAAGACACTGGTGGCGGCCGAGGCGGCGGTGATCGCCATTGAGAACGGGTACCAGTGTGTGCTGCTGGCGCCGACGGAGATCCTGGCGGCGCAGCATTATCACGCGTTCAAGAAGCTGTTTGCCAAGGTTGGATATCCGGTGATTCTGCTCACGGGTTCGCAAGGGGCCAAGGAGAAGGCGACGCTGAAGCGGATGATCGCGGCGGGGGTGGCGAAGATGATCATCGGGACTCATGCGGTGTTGACGGAGAATGTGGAGTTCGACAAGTTGGGGCTGGCGATTGTGGACGAGCAGCACCGGTTCGGCGTGATGCAGCGGCTGAAGCTCTTTGAAAAGGGCGTGCATCCGGACGTGCTGGTGATGACGGCGACGCCGATTCCGCGGACACTGGCACTAACCATCTACGGGGACCTCGACACGTCGGTGATCGATGAGATGCCGCCGGGGCGGATGCCGATTCAGACGATGCATGTGCCCGAGGGGCAGGTGGCGAAAGCATGGAAACTGGTGCGATCGCAATTGCAGGAGGGGCGGCAGGCCTACGTCGTGTATCCAGTAATCGAGGAAGCCGAGACTGTATCCATGAAAGCGGCGCAGAAAATGCATGAGCATTTGTCGCAGGTGGAGTTTCCGGATTTCCGCGTGGGGCTGCTGCATGGGAAACTGCGGACAGAGGAAAAGGAGCGGGTGATGGATGAGTTCCAGCGGGGGGAGATCGATATTTTGGTTTCAACCACGGTGATTGAGGTGGGCGTGGATGTGCCGAATGCGACGGTGATGGTGATCGAGCACGCGGAGCGGTTTGGGCTGGCGCAGTTGCACCAACTGCGCGGGCGGGTGGGGCGCGGGGCGGCGCAGAGCTATTGCGTGCTGGTGACGGGTTCGCTTGGGGAGACGGCGCAGGAGCGGGTGAAGACAATGGTGGAGTCAAACGACGGGTTTCAGATTGCGGAGACAGATTTGCGGCTGCGGGGGCCGGGTGAATTCTTCGGTACGAAGCAGAGCGGACTCCCCGCGCTGCGGATTGCGAACATCATTCGCGACCGGGAGATTTTGGAGATGGCGCGGGGTGAGGCCCATTCGTTCATCGCGTCGCCGCCGAGCGAAGACGACCGCAAGAGGGCGCTTGAGTACATTCGTGACAATTGGCAGCGGCGGTACGGATTGGTGCAGGTAGGTTGAGATGCGTGTAATTGCCGGAGAATTTCGAAGAAGGCTGTTGAAGTCGCTCGAGGGCCTGGAGACGCGGCCGACGCCGGACCGTTTGCGGGAGGCGTTGTTCAACGTGCTGCAAGGCCGGATGAAGGGAGTCACGTTTGTGGATGCCTATGCGGGCACGGGGGCGGTGGGCATTGAGGCGCTGAGCCGGGGGGCGGCGCTGGTGGTGTTTGTCGAGCGGTCGAACGCCGCGGTGCGGGTGATTCAGGAGAACCTGGCGGCGTTGAAGGTGACGGAGAGGGCGCGGGTGATTCGCGGATCGGTGGGCACGTACCTGGCGGCGCAGCGGGGCGAACTGGTGTTTCTCGATCCGCCGTATGAGCAGGAGGCTGAGTATGAAAAGTCGTTTGCGGCGCTTCAACAGACACCGCCGGCGCTGGTGATTGCACAGCATGCGTCGCGGCAGGAGTTGGCGGAGGTCTATGGCGTGTTGCGGCGGGTGCGGGTGTTGCGGCAAGGGGACAACAGTCTCAGCTTCTATGAACCTGCGGGCGAGAAGGCGCAGCCGGAGGACGGATTAGAATGAGCGCGATGCGCGGTGTTTGGGGGATGGGTGGATTGATTGTGGCCGCGGGAGTGGCTTGGGTGGCGATGCGGCCTGGGCCGGGAATCGCGCAACAGGCGGCGCCGGGGCCGGATGTGTCGCAGTTTCGCATCAGTGTTGGGTGGCGTGATGGCGAAGCGAAGCCGTGGTCGGGGCGGCTGCGCGTGGAAAGCGGGGAGGTGGTGAAGATCCAGGGGTGGCGCTTCTCGGGCGGCGACCGCGTGAGCCAGGATGGCGCGTTTACGTTTCAAACAAAAGTTGCCAATTTCGAGAATCAGCTGGCAACGGCGCGCGAGTATGGGCAGACAGACTGGGGTGATCCGAATCTGCGGCGGCAGGTTCCCCAGGGCTTGATCGTGCAGGTGCGCGGGGCGGCGGCGCGGGTGGAGTTTGCGAGCGAGGCGGGGACGTTCGGATTCCGGGCCGAAGAGGTGACGTTCGACAAGCCGGCGGCGCTGCTTGAGGGCAACGCGATGGTGGAGCGGATGCCCGTGGAGACGAGGTTATCGGAAGGGAAGGTGCAGGACGACTGGCCGGCGGTGGCATTCTCGCAGAGTGGCGAGCGGTGGGTGGTGTGGACGACGTATGAGAAAGACGGCGACTATGTCGCGGCATCCAACGGCTCCTCGCCGGTTTACTTGACCGAGAAGGGCGACCACCATGCGCCCACCGTGGCCGCGGATTCGCGCGGGTGGGTCCATGCGGCGTGGAGCCAGCGCGAAGGCAGCGAGTTTCACATTTACCTTTCGACGTATGTGTTCGGGCGGTGGACGCGGGCGCAGAAGATGACGCGGGAGGGGTCGTCGAACATCTGGCCGCAACTGGCGAGCGACGGCGACAAGCGGATCGCGCTGGTGTGGCAGAGCCTCAAGGACGGCAAGAGCAGTGTGCAAGCGCGAGTGTGGGAGGGGCGCGGCTGGGGTTTGCCGCAGCAAATGAGCGAAGACGGCGGCAACGCCTGGGCGCCGGCGGCGGCATTCGGCGGCGGCCAGTTGTGGATCAGCTGGGACAGTTACCGCAGCGGGGCGTATCAAATCTATGCGCGGCAGTGGCCCACGGGTGGCGTGGAGCGCGTGACGCAGGGCGACCGGTTCAGCGTGCGGCCCTCCATCGCCGTGACCGCCCAAGGTGTGCCGGTGGTGGCGTGGGAAGAGTCCGACGCGCTGTGGGGGAAGGATTTTGCGTTCCTGGCGGACCGGGCGGGGGCGACGATCTATAAGAACCGCCGGATTGGCGTGGCGTTCAAGGAAGACAACGCATGGAAGGCGATGCCGGGCAAGGCGGCTGATGCCGTTGCGGCCAACGTGCGTCGGTTTGTGCAGCAGCCGAAACTCATTGTGGATGCGGAGGGGAGGTTGCATCTGGGCTTCCGCGTGCGGACTTCGGTGAACACAGCGCGCATGGACTACTGGGCGGCTGGCGGAAAGTGGGAGCCGTTTGTCACGTCATGGACGGGGGCGCAGTGGGCGCCGGCGGTGGCGCTGCCAGCCGGTGTAGGCCGCAACAGTATGCGTATGGCGATTGCGGCCAAAGGCGATGCGGTGCATGCGGTGTGGGCGACAGACAACCGGCCGTGGCCGGGCGTCGCGGTTTCCGAGATGGATGTCTATGCTGCTTCGGTTCCGGCGCGGGGCGTAGCGTTGGCGCCACGCGGGGGCGTGGCCATGGCGGCGGAGCCGGCTAGCGCGCAGCCCCATCCGAATGAGAATGAGGACGTTGCGGCGATCCGCGCCTATCGTGTGCAGGCCAACGGGAAGAGCTACCGGATTCTGCGCGGCGATCTGCACCGGCACACGGAACTGTCCACGGACGGTGCGGGCGATGGGTCATTAGATGACTTGTACCGATATACACTCGATGCGGCGCAGATGGACTACGCACATGTGGCCGATCATCAGATGGGCGACGACAACGAGTACAACTGGTGGATGACGCAGAAGTCGAACGATCTGTACTATCTGCCGGCGCGGTTTGTGCCGCTGTATGGGTATGAGCGGAGCGTGCCGTATCCGAACGGCCATCGCAATATCGTGTGGGCGGCGCGCGGGAAGGCGGTGCTGCCAATTGACTTGAAGGAGCGTAAGGGCGCGGTGGATTCCGGCAGCGTCGTGTATCCGTATCTGAAGCTGACCGATGGGATCGCCACCTCGCATTCCTCGGCTACGCCGCAAGGCACGGACTGGCGCGACAACGATCCGGCACTGGAGCCGATGGTGGAGATCTATCAGGGCTTCGAATCGAGCTACGAGCACGAGGGTGCGCCGCGGGCATGGAAGGAAGGCGAGAAGGCGGTGCACACGGGACTGCGTCCGGATGGGTATGTGTGGAAGGCTTGGGCGAAGGGGTACAAGCTGGGGGTGCAAGCGAGTTCGGATCACGTTTCCACGCACACCTCGTTTGCCTGCGTGGTGGCCGAGGAGTTCACGCGGCAAGGGCTCGTGGATGCGATGCGGAAGCGGCATGTGTATGCGGCGACGGATGCCATCATTCTGGATTTCCGGGCGGAGTTGAGCGAGGGCGAAGTGATGCTGGGGGACATTGCGGAGTCAACGAGCGCGCCGAAGCTGGTGGTGAAGATCGTGGGGACGGCGAAGATCAAGCAGATCGACGTGGTGAAGAACAACGAGTATGTCCACCAGGTGAAGCCGGGGACCAAGGAGGCGAGCTTCACGTTTAGCGATGCGGCGTTTGGCGAGGGGCCGACGCCGGACAAGACGAATTACTACTATGTGAGGGCGGAGCAGGAAGACGGGGAACTGGTGTGGAGCAGTCCGATTTGGGTGAAGAAGAAGTAGGGCGGCGCGTGGGGTGGCGGGCGTATCACGAGGCCACCAAGCACACGGTGGAGCGGCTGACGGCCGAGCGGCGGGAGTTGGATTGGGCCCACATGCCCGCGCCATTCCGACACTACGAGGGTGTGCCTCTGGTGGACTTGCCGGCCGAGATGGGGGCGTTGGGCGCGGAGGGTGAACGGGGCGGGGCGGAGTTCCTTTCGCGGTTGTTCTACTATTCGGCGGCAGTGAGCGCGACGAAGATTACACAGAGCGGGACGCGCTATGCGTTGCGGGTGAATCCGTCGTCGGGGAATCTGCATCCGACGGAGTTCCACTTCGCAACGCGGGGACTGGGCGAGTGGCCGGACGGGTTGTATCACTACCGGGCTTCGTCACATGAAGCGGAGCGGCGGGCGGCGGGGGGGCATTGGGTGAAGGCTGTGCTCGAAGCGGCGCTGGCGCCATGGTCGCGCGAGGCGCGCGTGGTGCTGGTGTTGAACTCAATTTTCTGGCGGGAGGCGTGGAAGTACCGGGACAGGGCGTACCGGTATTGTTGCCTGGACGTGGGGCATGCGTGGGAGGCGCTGCGGCGGGCGGCGCTCGAAATGGGGTGCGAGGCGCATGCGTATGGGCATTTCCTCGATGACAAGCTGCGGCGAGTATTGAACGCGGAGGGTGATGAGCAGCCGATGCTGATTGTGGCGCTGATGGGCGATGGCGTGAGCGGACAGGGGGTGAACGCTGAGGCCGCGTGGTGGGGTGGCGAGGCGAATATACTGTCGGCGGAGACGGTTGCGTATCCGCAAATTCAAGGTGTGCATCGGGCGACGTCGTTGAGTGAATCGATTGCGCCAGTGCCGCAAGCTGCGCCAGGGGAGGATTGGGCGGGCGGTGTGCGGTTGCCGGGAGCGGAGAAGGGCGGTGAGCGGTATGCAACGGTGGCGCGGCGGCGGCGGTCGGCGTTGGACTTTCAACCGCATGCAGAGGCGATGCCGCTCGCGGTGTTGTCGGCGATTCTGAGCGGAGCCGTTGAGGGGCATGGGTGCGATTTCGAAGGCGACCTGAGCGGAATGCCGTCGAGCCGGTTCGTGACGCTCTATCTGTATGTGCACTCGGTGGCGGGTCTGGAGCGCGGCGTGTACCGGTACTCGCCGGGGACGCATTCACTGCGACTGATGCTTGCGGGGGATCATCGCGTGGCGGCTGCAGGCTTGAGCTTGGGGCAACAACTGGCCGGGAACTGCGCCGTTGCATTCTCGTTGGTGGCGGACCTGGAGCGCGCCGCGGCTGCTCACGGCGAGCGGGCTTACCGCTATGTGCACTTCGAGGCGGGCGCGGTGGGGCAGCGCTTGTACGTGGGCGCGGAGCGCTTTGGCTGGCAGGGAACGGGCATTGGCGCGTTCTATGACGACGCGGTGCACCACTACCTGGGCCTGAAGCCGGAGCAGGGACAGGTGGTGTATCACTTCGCGTTGGGACGCGCCGTGCCGGATCCGAGATTGAGCGAAACCTCTACTGCAGCTTCGTGAAGGTAGCGCGGAGGATGCCGGTCTGCGCCTCCACGAAGGCAGTGAAGTTCTGGTAAAGCGCCGATGCCGCGCCGCTGGTGGCGCGGACATTGCTGCCCAAGCGGAGCGGATAGTAGCCGATCGACAAGCCGTTCGCGCCCGTGACGGCGGTGCAATTGCAGGACTGTTCTTCGGCCAGCCCGCTGTTCACGGTGAGCTGAACGGGTTGGCCCGTACCGTTGTAGATGACGGGCGCGAAGACGGGCTCGGCGCCGGTGGCGTTGGTGATCGTGAAGGGGATGGTGCCCATGGCCGCGCCGGTGCCGGGGAAGTAACCGGAGACGGGGACGCCGGCGGGCGCGCCGTCGATGACGGGGCGGATCATGTCGTAGGTGACGACAAGAGTCTCGGGCACAGCAATCTCTCGCGTGGAGGTGGCGCCGCCGGCGACCATCATGAGGTTTGAGCCGTTGGCCTTGACCTGTACAGGGTAGATCAGCTTGTTGGCGATGCGGATGGTGACCTTGCGGCCGTTATCGCTGGCGGCGGTGAAGGCATAGTCGGTGAAGCGCCAGGCGCCGAGCATCTTGTAGTGGAAGCGGACATAGATGCGACGGCCATCAGTGGGCAGGTAGTTCACGCGGTGGAAGCTGACGTTGCCGGCATCCTCGACGGCCAGTTCGCGGCCGCCGGGGGTGGTGCCGATGTGGAGCTTGAATTCGTCCGAAGAGGTGCCCTTGTTCCATGTGAAATCGACAGTGGGACCGGGCAGCGTCGCGCCATTGGCCGGAAACGTGAGCGCGGCGGGAGTGGCGTCATCGAGGTAGCGGCGGAACTGCGGGAAGCCGTTCACAAAGCGGCCATAGAACACCTCGAAGGGATCAAGATTGCAGATGAGCAGGTCTTCGACCTCGGGGTCGGAGTAACCGGGGCCGACCGACAGCATGCCGACCACCTGGTTGCTCGCATTCAGCAACGGGGAGCCTGAAGAGCCACCCTGTAACAGGCCCTCGGTGACCTCGATCTTCCAATAACGATCCGCGGGGCCAATCTCCTCGTTGTCGCCCTCGCCGAGCCGGAACTCTTCATCGATCACGCGCTGGCCGAAGCTGATGCGCTTGTAGGTGCCGCCGGGATGGTGGATGCCGACTACTGGAGCGCCCACGGCAATATCGGCGGTCGTCCAACCGAGAAAGAGGGCCTTGTCGGGGGCGTCGGATAGCAGCACCATCGAATAATCACCCGCGCCGATTGCCCCGCTGGCGAGATATTTCGCGCCGAGAACTGAGTATTCCACCGCCGGCACTTCGGGCGTGGCGCCGCCGCAGATGTTGGCTTCGAAGAAGAAGGAGGTTTGCAGCGAACGGGCCTCGGCGTCGTTCTGGATGCAGTGGTCGGCTGTGAGCAGGTAGGGGATGAAGCGCTGGCTGGTGGTGTTCACCAGCGCGCCTGAGCACACATAGCCGAAGCCGTTGCGTTCATAGAGCAAGCGCGCGACGCCGCTGGCCGGCGTGGCGTACTCGGGGTAGCACTTCGATTCCAGATGGCAAGGCGCGACCGTTTTGGGATTGGGCTGGGCGGCGGCCTTGGCGACCACGGAAGCGGAGGCGGCGGGTACACTCGGCTGGTCGAAATAGTGGGAGAGGCGGTCGATGGAGAAGGGGAGGGCGTCGTCGGTGCGGTCCGCCGCGGGCACGTACTCGACCCAGACCGTATCCGAGGTGATCGAGGCGGACCAGAACTCGCCGTCGCCGAGCGGCCCGCGCCCGCTCAGCGACCTGGCGTTGGCGGCGGCCGTGTCGCCCTCGCCAAGCCACAGCTGGCCGCCGCTGATATCAAAGCTTGAGAAGTGGAGGCGAATGGCCCCTGCGCCAGGCGATTCCACAGCCACGCGCCAGACACGCCGCCCGTCAGGCAGCGTGGACCACTCGCCCTGCTCCAGGAGCGAAGCGGGCGTTTCGCGATGGATGGCCACCGCTCCGTCCAGGAGCGATAGGCGCGCCTGTTGCGGAAGGCCCTCCAGTGAAACCCTCCGCGGCGCATCCAGGGCGAACAGCCGGCCAGGAGATCTCTGTTCGGCAACCGCGGCGCGGCCCTTGGCCGCCGGGCGCTCATAAAGCGCGGCCGGGACCGAGAGCGTTTCCTGAGCCAGGGCGCACGTCGCCACATTGAACAATGCCAGCAAGCCTGCGGCGGCAATCCGCATGTAGACCTCCCTATGGAGAAAGGGTTCACACCCTCTCCTCTCCACAATTCGGCTATTTTGCGGCTGAGCGGGCTAAGAGAGAGACCTGAGTTGACTCTAGAAAGGGCCCGCCTTAGCCCTTAGCCAATCGACGCGATACGGCCGTGGCGGTCGAGGCGCAGGCGGCGGCCGCGCCAGGTGACGGTGTTGCTGGCAAGTCCGGCGACCCAGATGGCGACGCCCATGAGGTCCCGCAGGGGAAGGAGGGGGAGCCAGCGGAGGACGAGGGTGGAACGGAGGACAAGGGCGGCAGCGGCGATGGCCATGAGGTAGCGGGCGGCGAGGGCGAGCAGCGCAGGGAAAGGAAATCCCGCCGCAAGCGTGAGCAAGGCCCAGAGCGAGGTGAAGGTGACAGGCAGGCCGAGGTAGCCGTCGAGGCGGGAGACGCGGACGGTCCGAGCCCAGCGTACCTGATGCGCCCAGACGTCAGCCAAGGAGGGGGCCTGGAGGCCGGAGGAGACGACAACTTGGGACAACTCCACTCGTTTGCCGAGGGCAACGATGTGTTTGGCGAGTTGATAGTCGTCGGCAATGTAGTGGGACAGGGCGGGGAAGCCGCCGATGCGGGCGAGGTCGGCGGCGCGGAAGCAAAGCGTCGCTCCGAGGCCGAACTCGTTGATGCCGATCACGGGGGCGGCGAGAGTGCTGGGGACGAATTCGGCCATGACGCCGAAGGCCTCCCATTCGCCGGCGAGGGTGGGCGAGTGGCAGCGGAAGAGGCAGGTGACGACGCCGGTGTGCGGATCTTCCAGCGGCGCGGCCACATCGAGCAGGTAGTTGGCGGGCACCTCGATGTCGGCATCGTTGACGAGCAGCAGCGGGTAGCGGGCTTCGCGGGCGAGGTCAATGAGCTTGCCCACTTTACGGTTGGGGGCGTCGGTCGCGCAGTGAATGATGCGGATGTTGAGGTGGGGGAACTCGGCCTTAAGGTGTTGGATGTCGGCCAGGGCGGGGTCATTGGGGTCGGAGAGGCCGAACAGGAGTTCGAACTCGGGGTAGTCCTGGGTGGCGTGGGAGCGGAGAGCGCGATAGAAGTCGGGCTCGCTCCCGGCGACGGGCTTGAGGATGGAGATGCCGGGTGTTTGCGTGGCGCGGCGACGCGGGCGAAGGCGGTGCCAGAGGGCGGCGAGGACGACCGTGAGCTGGTAGCCGGCCGAGGTAAGGCAGATGCCCCAGGCGAGCCATTCCTGCCAGGTGTTGGGCATGCGTTAGCTCCTGGCCAGCAGCAGGACGCCCGCGGCGACGAGCGCGGTTCCGGTCCAGCGGCGCGGTCCGACCGGTTCGCGCAGCAGGAGCCGGGCGAGCAGGGTCTCCAGCACAATGGTGGCCGCGCTGACGGGCACGGCGAAGCTGAGGTCGGCGATCTTGAGCAGCTCCAGAAACGAGAAGAACGAAACTGCCATGCACAGGACGGCGATCAGGATGGGCCACTGGCGCAGGAGTGCGCCGAGGCGTCCCAGCGTAGTGACGGCACCCTGACGTTTGGCGGCCCAGCTTTGGAGCAGATCGCTGGCTACGGTAGCGAGGACCATGGCGGAGACAAGGAGCCAGCGCATGGATCAACGCTCCGCGGGAGGCTGCGGGGCTGCCGGCTTCTCAGTGCCGACAATCGCCGCTCCGGCGGTGACCAGGAGGGCGCCGGCCCAGCGTTCGGGAGCGACGTTTTCGTGAAAGAGCAGGAGGCCGGCGGCGGCGCTGAGGACGTAGCCGATGGCGGTAACGGGGAGGACGAAGGTGAGGTCGGCCCAACTCAGCAGGGCCATGCGGGCGAGTGTCCACACGATGAGCAGGGCGACGCCCAAGACGACGGCCGGTTGGAGTAGATCTCCGGACTTCTTCATGCCCCAATTCAGGCAGAGGTTGCCGGAGAGGTTGGAGACGATGACAACGAAAAGGAAGAGCGCCGTGCGTGCCGGCCGGGACATCAGTCGCCGGCCCCGGCTCCGGCCGCGGCGCGCTGATCCTTGACGAACTGCTTGCGCTTGCTGCGCAGGGCCAGGTATTCGCGGGCTTCCTTATAGAGCCGCTTACGCTCGTCACCGTTGAAGATGGCCTTGCGGACAACGCGCCAGGCGGCCTTGGGGCGGAAGTAGTATTCGCCGTAGAAGCGCTCGACCCAGTCGACGAGTTCGGCGCGGTCGAGTCCGGGGTAGACGACGTTGGGGAGTTGGTGGCCCTGGTCGTCGGTCATGGAATCGATGGTGATGAGGCCGTTCTGTTTCACGTAGTCGTAGAACTCGGTGCCGGGGTAGGGGTGGCCGATGGAGACCTGGATCGTCTCTGTGTTCAGTTCCTTGGCGAAATCGATGGTGCGGCGGATGGTTTCCTTGGTTTCACCGGGGAGGCCGATGATGAAGTCGCCGTGGACGGTGAGGCCGAGCGAATGGGCGTTCTTGGTGAAGCGGCGGGCCATGTCGACGTTGGCGCCCTTTTTGATGTTCTTGAGGATCTGCGGGTCGCCGGATTCGTAGCCGACGATCATGAGGCGGAAGCCGGCCTCTTTCATTTCCTTGAGCGTTTCGAGGTCGGTGGTGACGCGCGAGGTGCAGCTGAACGTGACGTCGGGGTGGCCCATCTCCTTGCGCATCTGCTTCAGCTTCCGGCAGATCTCGATCGTGCGTTCACGCTTGTAGTTGAAGGTGTCGTCGTCGAAGAAGATCTCCTTGAGGCCGGGGAAGGTCTCAATGGAGTAGCGGACCTCGTTGACGACGTCGTCGGAGGAACGCAGGCGCCAGCGGTGGCCGGAGTGAGTTTGTGGCCAGAGGCAGAAGGTGCACAGGGCCGGGCAACCGCGCGAGGTGTAAAAGCTGATGAAGGGATTGCGGAGGAAAGGAACGTTGTAGCGGCGGAAGTCGAGGTCGCGCTGGTAGACCTTGGTGACCCAGGGCAGCGAGTCGAGGTCCTCGATGAAGCCGCCATCCGGATTGTGCTGGAAGCCGCCGTTCTTGCGGAAGCTGACTCCGGGGAGTTCTTCGAGGGGCTTTCCGTTGGCGAAGTCGACGATCTGGCGGTCAAACTCGCGGCGGACGACGAAGTCGATGGCGGTGGAGCGGAGGCATTCCTCGGGTTCCACCGTAACCGGAGGCCCGACGAAGCAGACCTTCAACTTCGGGTTGCGGTCCTTCATCATCTCGGCCATCTTCACGTCGACATGGAAGCCTGGAGTGGAGGTGAACAGGACCAGCAGTTCGAAGCCGGAGGCCATCTCGACGGTCTGCTCAATGGAAATCTTGTGCGGTGGGGCGTCCACCACCTTGCTGTCGGCCATCATGCCGGCTGGGTAGCAGAGCCAGACGGGATACCAGTAGGATTCGATCTCCCGCGTGGCCGGCCAGCGCGAACTGGCGCCGCCGTCGAAGCCTTCAAACGAGGGAGGATTGAGAAACAGTGTACGCATGGGTTGTGCTGCGAGAGGATCTCTCTTTTATGGTACAGGATGGGCACCACGCCCAGGTGCGGTAAGGCTGTCCTGGAGAAAAAAAGCCCGCCCGGACTATGCCTGACTCCGGGCGGGTGACCGCCGGCGCTTATGGGAAGGGAACGCCGGCGCAGGATGAGAACGGGGCTACTTGGTCTGGTAAAGATCGTCGCCGCCCAGCGGGCCGTTGGGAGCGACGGGGGAGCTGAACCCGCTGCGCTGGCCGGGAAGCGGGGGCAGCTTGCGCCCAGAGCCCTGCTGGCCGGGGAGCGGGGGCAATTGGCGCCCGGAGCGCATGACGCCGTTGACCATCCGCATGTGCCCCTGCGGAGCCTGTGGTTGCACCATGCCCGGGCGCGGCGGCCTGGGGGGCGCCTGGGGTGGCTTCGGCAGGTTGGGCGGAAGGTTGGGGTTGTTGCCGATGTACTTGCCCGTGTAATTGCCGTGCCCCTGGACGCGCGGGATTTCCGGCGCAATCCTCCCTACCTCCTTGTCGGCCTCTTGCAGCGACGACTGCAGGTACGCATAGGCATATCCGTTGTTCAGCGGCGCGTATTCGCGGTCGGTGACGAAGTTGTCCCAATTGCCGTTGGCCTCAATGAACTTGGGGGCCGGGACGACCTGTGTGGCGCTGAAGTTGACCACCTGGATGTTGCGGATGTCGATGCCGTGCATCTGAAGGGCGAGCAGCAGGGAGACCATGTTGCCCTCCTGTGGCTTGTAGTGCCCGCTGTCGGAGCGCACGACCTTGACGACCCCACCTTCGATGAGCATCGAGCCCGCGCAAAGGACGGCGCCGCCGCCGGTGTAGCTGGAATGGTAGATGCCGCTGTGTTCCTGCACGCCTCCGATGGAATGCTGGCGCAGGAACAGGTCGCGGCCCATGGTCATGACGAAGTAGGCATAACCCTGGTAAAAGTTGTCGCCCTCCTTGTGCCTGAGCCCCGCTTTCGGGTCGTACAGGGTGGCCGAGTCGACGGGCTTAAGAAATTCGATGGGTTGAGCTTCCCAATGAGGGAACTGCCAGACCTTGCCTTGTTTGAACACGGCACGGTATTTGCGCGCCTCCCCTTGTGTGACGCTGCGCGAGCGGCCCTGGACGATGTCGGTTTTGAATCCCTCGCTCGTCATCCCGCGGCCGAACATGAGCTCCAGTTCGCGCGGTAGAACATTGACCGTGCACTTGAAAATCTCGCACAGACGCTTCACGGCAAGGCGGTAGAGATCCTCGACCGAGGCGTGGGCGGGCGAGTAGCGCGGGTTGGCCTTCAGCCAGTAGTCGGTGGTGAAGAAGACATCGCAGATGGTGAGGTAGTAGTTGTAGGAAACGCCGCTGCGTTCGATGTGCTGGACGAGGGAATCCAGGTATTTCATGACAGAATCGGAACGACGGTTTTGAAGGGTGGCCGTCAGTAACAGCCATTCCTGGTAGCGGGGAAACAGAGTCATCGGCATTGGCGAGCACCTCCCAGTTATTGCCTCTCACTGGGGATAGCGCCGTTGCGGGTTGAAGATGATCAGGGGCGGAGGAAAAAGCTGCGGCGCCGTGGCCGGCGATTATAGGCTGCTGGCGGTTTGGGGCCGCGTGGAGTGGAGGTTTTTGTAGCGAACGTGGATCTCCGCCTTGCCCACGATGCGGGTGTCCACTGTGGACCGGATGGCGGAGGGCACGCTGACGCCATCCCGGACGACGTAATCGCGGGTGAACGAGATGCGGCGCAGAAAGACGGACGGGCTCTTGACGAACTCCCCTTCCTCGCGAACGGGCATGGCGGACTTGGCTTCCAGCCACATCCAGCCGCGGAAGAGACCGGGCTTCTTTTCGCGAGGAGTGAGTTCATACAGGTAGAGCTCCCACTCGCCTTCCTTGTGATACCCGGTATGGCGGAACTTGTAATTCTCAGGCTGGATGCCGAGGCCGGGCTTCTGGCTCGCCTCTACCTCGGCTTGCATGTAGCGGGCAATCACGTCGCGTTTGATCGAGTCGTCGCCCTGGAAGGTGATGGCCTTGTAGGTGATCTGGCCCAGGCGTCCAATGGCGCGGAGGGCGCTCAAGGTGCCTTTGCGGCCCAACCGGGGAAGGGAGGCGTCAATTTCCACGTCCATTTCCACGTCGCGAAGCTGGCGCGCCTGCGCCTGGGTGGCTGTGTGGTAGCGGTCGAGAACCTGCTGCGCCGTGGCTGCGTCGCCACCCTCGGCGTGGAGTGTGAGCGGTGCTATGGCCAAAAAGAGCAGTGCTTGGATGCGGTGCAATCTCGTCCCTTACGCGCGCGTGAGCGCTTCTTATACCAATCTACCAAACAGTGAGATGCTCCCCGGTGGGGGAAGGTTGCCGGTCTGCCGGTTCCTGATGAGATACGCGCAATTGGGGGCGCCGGTAGTGCGATTCCCTATCGATTCCCTATCGATTGTGATGACTTCCGCGGACGGGTATGCTCAGAGAGACTCCCATGCGAACCATTCCCCCGGGCGCCGCCTCCGAGCGCCGCTTGCTTGTGACCACCGAACTGGCCATCGACCATCTCGGGCGCGAGGACGCGCGGGTGCTGGCCACGCCCCATCTGGTGTGGCAGTTGGAACTGACGGCGCGGGAGGCGATTCTGCCCTTCTTGGATGAGGGAGAGGATTCGGTTGGAACGGAGGTCAATCTTCGCCATCTTGCCGCCACGCCGCTGGGGATGAGCGTGGCCTTCCGGGCGCGCGTGGAGGAGGTTTCCGGGCGCCGCGTGAAATTCATTGTGGAAGCCGAGGATGAGCGGGAACTGGTGGCTTCCGGGACGCACGAGCGATTCGTGGTGCAGGTGGCGAAGTTCATTACGCGGCTTGCGGCCAAGCGCGAGGGACAGTAAGGCGGAGCGGCGCGCAATTGCCGTTCCTGCCATCATATAGAAATGCGTCCCGTGTTCGTTTCGGTGGTTCGTGCGTGGCTGCGTGCCGTTGTGGAACTGCGGCGGAGGAAGCGCGCGGGGCTGCCCATCCAGCCCGTTACCGTGTTCCTTACAAATTCCCAGGAGCGCCCGCAATGAACAGTGCGTTGATCCTCGCAGGAGTTGCCGCTTTGGCCATCCCCACCTTCGCGGCGCCGCCGCCGACCATGAAGAAGCCGGTGGAAGAGACGCTCCACGGCGTGAAACTCGTCGACCACTACCGCTGGTTGGAGGATCAGGATTCACCGGACACACGGGCATGGCTGAATGAACAAATCGCGCACACGAAGTCGGTGATCGAGAAGTACCCGGGCCGGGATGCGCTCAGGAAGCGAGCCGCCGACCTGAACCGGGCTGAATCACTGACAACACCCCGCCAGCGCAACGGACGCTACTTCTTCCGCCGCCGCGCGGCCGATGCCGAGCAGCACGTGGTGATCACGCGCCAGGGACTGAACGGCCCGGACGATGTGCTGCTCGACCCGGCCAAGTTCAGCAAGGACCCGAACACGTCGGTGGTGATCGAGGACATTTCGCTCGATGCGGCGCTGGTGGCCTATGGCATTCGCGAAGGGGGCAAGGACGAGATCCGCGTGCGCTTCCGGCAGGTTGCCACCAAGGAAGACCTGCGCGACGAACTGCCCGAAGCGCGCTACATGAGCGTCTCCATCAAGCCCGACAAGTCGGGTTACTTCTATGCGACCAGCGGCGACGACAAGCCGCGCGTGTATGAACGGAACTTCGACGAGCCCCATCCGGGCCGGGAAATCTTCGGGCAGCAATATGGGGCCAAGAACCTGATGTACACCTACCTCAGCGACGACGGACTCTGGCTGGTGATTGTTGTCATTGAGGGTTCGGCGGCGGACAAGGTGGAGGTGTTCGTAAAGGACGCCAAAGCGAATGGTCCGGTCAGGCCGCTGATCACGGGCATCCCGGCTCGTTTTCAGGCCTATCCGGCGGGCGGGCGTTTCTTCGTCATGACGAACTACAAGGCCGCGCGGAACCGGATTGTGGAGGTGGACCCGGCCAAACCGCAACCGGAGCACTGGCGTGAAGTGATTCCGGAGCAGAAATATGTGATGGATGGCTTTACGGCGGTTGGCGGGCGGCTGCTCGTGCTGGCGCTGGAGGATGTGAAATCGAAACTGCTGGCCTACTTGCCTTCGGGGAGGTTGGAAAGGGAGATCGCACTGCCGGCGATTGGGTCGGTATCGAGCCTCTCGGGAGAGTGGGGGAATCCGGAGTTGTTCTACTCGTTCACGTCGTTCCACATGCCCCAGTCGATTTATCGCGCTGATCTGCGGGCGAAAACGCAGGCTGTTTGGAATCAGACAAAGCTGCCTCTCGACTCGGCTTCTCTCGAACTAAAGCAGGTGTTCTATCCGTCAAAGGATGGGACGAAGATCCCGATGTTCCTGCTGCACAAGAAGGGGCTGAAGCTCGACGGCGCGGCTCCGACGCTGTTGACCGGCTACGGCGGTTTCATGGTGTCGAATACGCCGGCTCTTTCGGTGACGGCAGTCATGTGGGCCGAGCGCGGGGGCGTGTTTGCCCTGGCCAACCTGCGCGGCGGCGGCGAGTATGGCGAGGAGTGGCACAAGGCAGGGATGCTCGCTAGCAAGCAGAATGTCTTCGACGACTTCATTGCCGCCTCGGAATGGCTGATCACCAGCAGGTACACCAGTGCGAAGAAGCTGGGCATCTACGGGGGCAGCAACGGCGGGTTGCTGGTGGGGGCGGCGATGGTTCAGCGGCCGGAGTTGTATCAGGCGGTGGTGTGCGCGGTTCCGTTGCTCGACATGCTGCGCTACGACAAGTTCCTGGTGGCACGCTTCTGGGTTCCCGAGTATGGCACGGCCGACAATGCGGAACAATTTCCCTATTTGCTCCAGTATTCGCCCTACCACAACGTCAAAAAGGGGACGAAGTACCCGGCGGTCATGTTCAAGACCGGCGATGGCGACACGCGGGTGGCGCCCCTGCACGCACGCAAGATGACGGCGCTGGTGCAGGAGGCGACGGCGTCGGACCGTCCGGTGGTGTTGTTGTATGACCTCAAGGCGGGCCACTCGGCTGGTATGGGCGTGACGCAGAAGATTGAAGAGACCGCCGACATCATGCAGTTTCTCTCCGGGCAATTGGGCCTGGTGGTGCGATAACGGTGTTTTCCAAGCGGCTGCCCTGGAGCGCGGAGCCGAATGCGATTTCACTCGCCGTGGCGGCTCACCGGGCGGCGGGGCGGCGGCTGCTCGATCTGACGGAGTCAAACCCGACGCGTGCTGGACTTGTGACTGCTGAACTGGAACCGCTCACCGATGCGCGGGCCCTGCGGTACGATCCCGAACCATGGGGGATCGCGGAAGCGCGGCGTGCGGTCTGCGCCTACTACGGGCATGCGATCGGGGCGGAGCGCGTGATGCTGACGGCGAGCACGTCGGAAGCCTACTCCTACCTGATGCAGTTGCTGTGCGACCCGGGCGATGAGATTCTCGCACCGCGGCCGAGCTACCCGTTGTTCGAGTTTCTGGCGGGGCTGCAAAACGTGGGTGTGAGGCAATACCCGCTTTACTACCACGAGGGTTGGTGGATGGACCTGGATTCTCTGGCCCAGCAAATCACGCCACGCACGCGGGCGGTTATTGTGGTGAGTCCGAATAACCCGACCGGACACTATTTGCGCAACGCGGAGGCGCTGGCGGAGTTGTGCTCCCGGCACTCGCTGGCCCTGATCTGCGATGAGGTGTTTCACGATTTCGCGTTGGAGGCTGAGCCTGCGGCCAGCACGGCGGCGATTCCACTGCCGTGTTTGACGTTCACACTCAGCGGCCTGTCGAAGGTCTGCGGGTTGCCGCAGATGAAGCTGGCGTGGACGGTCTTGTCGGGGCCGGTGGAAATGGTGGACGCGGCGGCGCGGAGATTGGAACTGATCGCCGACACGTATCTCAGCGTCAGCGCTCCGGTGCAATACGCCGCAACCCGGTGGCTTGAGTCGCGTCCAGACTATATAGGCGCGACCGCCGGGCGCACGCGTGCCAACCTGGATATTCTGGGCGAAACCGGGGTTTCGACGCTGCGCGTGGAAGCCGGCTGGTATGCGTGTCTACGGTTGCCCGCCACCCGTTCGGAGGAGGATTGGATGAGGGTGTTGCTGGAGGATGAAGTATTGGTGCAACCAGGCTACTTTTACGATTTCGAATCGGAACCCTGGGCGATTGTGAGCCTGATCACGCCGCCCGAGACGTTTGGCGAAGGACTGGAGCGTCTGCATGCCTGCAGCTTGCGGAACGCTTGAGCGATGTCTGCGTGGGGAATTGCGGCCGGAGTACTTCCTGGCCAACATCGAGGAACTCGAACGCAAGATCCAGGCGTGGGTCGAAGTAAAGCCGCGCGCCGCCGGCCACGGGCCGCTCTCCGGTGTTCCGTTTGGAGTGAAGGACATTATCGAGACGGCGGGACTGGCCACCGAGTACGGTTCTCCGTTGTTTGCCGGGCGCAAGGGCGAGGCCGACGCGGCGGTTGTGACGCAATTGTGCGGGTTGGATGCGATGCTGCTGGGCAAGACGCACACAACGGCCTTTGCCTACTACGATCCGGCCCCGACGAGGAACCCGAAAGCGCCGGGTCACACCCCCGGCGGAAGTTCGAGCGGATCAGCGGCGGCCGTGGCGGCGCACATGGCAGCATTTGCCGTGGGCACGCAGACTCAGGGATCGGTGATCCGGCCGGCGTCCTTCTGTGGTGTGTGCGGCTTCAAGCCAACCTACGGCACATTGAGTGTCGAAGGCGTGCGTGCCTTTGCTCCGTCACTGGACACCGTAGGGCTGTTCACGGAAACGGCGCGCGATATGCAATTGCTGTGGTGCGCGCTCGGCAAGACGATGGCCGAGCCGCCTCCGCTGCGCGCGGCCATCCCGGCGGCGGGCTTCGATGCCGACGATACCATGGCGCAGGCGATGAGCGAAGCCGTGGAGCGGCTCATCGAGTCGGGATGGCAGATCCGGTCAGCCGCCTTGCCGGAACCATTCCTGCAAGCGCGGGAGGCCGTGACCGTCATCAACCGCTATGAGGGCGCCCGGACACACGAAGTGCTGTGGCGTCAGCATGGCGGCGCCATCGGGCTGAAACTCGCGGCGCTGGTGGAGCAGGGCATGGCAACCCCGCAAGAGGACTACTATGCCGCGCTGGCGACGCTGGCAAATGCGCGTGAGGCGATGGCGATGTTCTTCGAGCGCTGGCCGTTCGTGCTGACGCCTGCCGCGCCCGGGCCAGCGCCGCACACACTCACTTCGACAGGAAATCCGCGCATGAACGCGCCGTGGACGGGAATCGGCGTCCCCGCGGTGACGATTCCCATGCCCTGCGATGGCCCCCCGCTCGGGTTGCAGATCACGACCGCCCGAGGGCAGGACGCGCTCCTGCTGGCGGCAGCGATTCAAGCCGAACGGGCACTTTAAGGAAAGTCGATGCGCCAATCGCGAAGGGGGATCTGCTCATTGTGCTGCCTGCCCTCCCGATAAAAACGGTCGAAGGCGAAGGGCAGGCCGTCGCCTCCAAGGTCGAGTGAGTCGCTCACATGGAAATGAAGATGGGGCTCGGTACTCATGCCCGAGTTCCCGACCAGACCCAGAGCATCGCCTGTCTTCACCCGGTCGCCCACCTTGACCCTGAGCGAACCAGGTTGGAGGTGTGCGTACACGGCGAAGCGCCCGGAGCCGAGATCGAGCACGACGTAGTTGCCGCTCACGGTTTCCCAACTCATGGGCACGGCGCGCTCGGTGGGGTGGGGGATGTTTTCCGGGATGCCGTCTTTGAGGCGGACCACGGTGGCATCCGCTACGGCGAGCGCCTCATTGCCATAGCAGAGGTAGTTGCGGTTCTCGCGCGGGTTGCCTGAGTGAGTTTCTCCTTTATCGTTGAGCCGCACAAAGTCGATGGTAAAACGCTGCGGGACGACGACCCGGCCGCCGTAGGACATGCTGGATCGCCGGTGGTGGGTGTTGCCGTCGGGTCCGTTGGCGGCCAGCCACGGGCCGCCCCGCAGGGGCGGACGAAGGACGAGTTCGCTGGATTGAACGGGCATAGCGGCGGTGAGCAGTTCTTCCTCACGCCCCTTGCCGTGAAAGCGGATGCGGTGGAAGAACTCCTTCGGGAGGCCGCTTGCGGTGAGAAACAGGAAGACGACAGCACGTTCGCCAGGGGCGATGAGCCGCCGGTGTTTGTTCAGCGGATTGAGGCTGGACATTGAAGCCTCCAGCTCTTCACCCCGCAGGGTGAAGCCATCCAGCGAGTCCCGGCGTGGCGTGATGAGAATGGACGTCAACGTCATGGCTTGACCAGACCAGTTGGTTAGATGGAGTTCGTAGACAACCTTGAATCCGCCGCCGGCCCGCGCCGCGACGGGTGGAGAGGGAACTTCCACGATTAGCGGCAGTGTGGCGCCATCCGGAGCGTCGGCAATATCCTGGCCCGGCGCCAGTGCCACGCAGGCCGCCAGAGCGAAGAGTGGCGTGCGCATGAGGACTAGGAAGCGAGCGGCTGGCCGATGCGGAAGATGTGGCCGTCAGGATGGCGGACATGCAGTTCCCGCAGTCCCCAGGGCATGTCGGTGGGCGCCAGGGCGACCTCAATCCCCTGCTCCAAACAGTGGCGGTGCACAGCCTCGACATCCTCGACCCACACCGACATCCACACGCCTTTGTCCCCTGTAATGCCGCCCTCGACGCCAAAGGTCTGAACAAGCGGGCTGCGCCCGCGGCCGCCTTGTCCGCCTTCGCACAGAAAGATTTCGCAGGAGCCTGAGCGGACCCCGCCGAAGCTCGCAGGTTCGTGCCAGTCCCAAGCCTTCTTCCAGCCCAGCTTTTCAAACCAGGCGACGCTTTCCTGGAAATTCGAGACGTTCAGAATCGGCACCAGCCGGTGGGCATGCATAAGGGCCATCGTACACGGAATGAACCGCCTGCGGTAGGTGGATTGGGAGCCGGGTGTTGTGACCAGACTCCGGGCTATCCGGCACAGGTCCCGCGTTGATCGTTTCCCCGGTAGAACAGGCCGATCTCCTGCCGCCGGTGCGCGAGAATCGGCGATGGCCGGCGGCGGCTGCGCTCAATGTGGGCCGCTGTGTCACAATGGCAATCCAGGGGACCCGCCATGAAAAAATTCCTACCAAGCACACTGATCGCCTTGCTGGCGCTGGTGATCGGATATGGAGCCGGCCAGATGGATGCCAAGACTTCCCGTGTCTATGAACTGAGAACCTATACCGCGGCGCCGGGCAAGATTGAAGCCCTCCATGCCCGGTTTAGAAACCACACCCTCAAGCTCTTCGAGAAGCACGGCATGAAGAACATCGCCTACTGGGCGCCGAGCGACGACCCGCTCAAGGCCAACACGCTCATCTACGTTGTGGCTCACGAGAGCCGCGAAGCCGCCAAGAAGAGCTGGGATGCCTTCCGCGTCGACCCGGAATGGATCAAAGCTCGTGACGCGAGCGAGGTGGGTGGGAAGCTGACGGCGAAGGTGGAGTCGGTGTACATGGAGGCCACCGACTACTCCCCGATGAAATAATGCGGCGGCGCGACTTCATGCCCGGGGCCGCGGCGCTGCTGATGCACGGATGTGCGGGTGAGCCCCCGGCCCAAATTTATCTGCACAGCGCCCGCATCTGGACGGGCGACCCCAAGTTGCCGTGGGCATCATCGATGATCGTGCGCGAAGGGCGCATTGTCGCCTTCGACGAGAAGGCGAAGGCGGAGACCGTGATCGACGCCGGCGGCGCCACGGTGACGCCCGGTTTCATCGATGCGCACGTGCACGTGTTTGAAGGTGGCCGGCGGCTGAAGCAGGTGCAACTTCGGGAATGTAACTCGAAAGAGGAGTTTGTGCGGCGCCTCGGTGACTACTCCGCCGATCAGCCGCGCGGCGAGTGGATACTTGGCGGCGACTGGGATCACCAGCGGTGGGGCGGGGAACTGCCCGACCGCAAGTGGATCGACGGCATGACCAACAACCACCCGGTTTGGGTCACTCGCCTGGACGGGCACATGGGGCTCGCCAACGCGCCCGCCCTTCGCGTTGGCAACATCAACCGCAATACGCCCGATCCTCCTGGTGGTGTGATCGTCCGAGGACCCGACGGCGAGCCGACGGGCATCCTCAAGGACAACGCCATGGATCTGCTCACACGATCCATACCGCAACCCTCGGAGATGCTGCGCGGCCTGGCCCTGGACGCGGCCATGACCCACCTTCTGGAGCGCGGCGTGACGGGCATCCATCACATGGGCGCCTTGGAAGATCTGGACATCCTCAACAACTTCCGCAAAGAAGGAAGGCTGCGCCTGCGCATCTACGCGGCCACGCCGCTTGGCCAGTGGAAGGAACTGCGCGAGTGGATCAAGCAGAACGGCCGCGGCGATTCATGGATGAAGCCGGGTTTACTGAAAGGCTTCGTCGACGGCTCGCTGGGATCGCACACGGCGGCGATGGAAGAGCCGTACACCGATGCGCCCCATGACAAGGGACTCATGGTGACCAATGAGTATGAGCTCTACGATTGGGTGCTGGGCGCGGACAAAGCCGGATTGCAACTGGCCATCCACGCGATCGGCGACCGTGCCAACCACCTCCTGCTCGATACCTATGAACGCGTGGCTCATGAAAATGGCCAGCGCGACCGCCGTTTTCGCGTGGAGCATGCGCAGCACTTGCGGCCACAGGATATCGCCCGGTTTGCCGCGCTGGGGGTGATCGCCAGCGTGCAGCCGTACCACGCCATCGACGACGGACGATGGGCTGCGCGCGTGGTTGGCCCGGCCCGCGCGAAGACCAGCTATGCGATCCGCTCTCTGCTGGAGGCCAAAGCGCGGCTGGCGTTCGGCAGCGATTGGTTCGTCGCCCCGCCCGAGCCCCTGATGGCCCTCTATGCGGCGGTTACGCGTCGAACGCTGGATGAAGCCAACCCAGGGGGATGGGTGCCCGAGCAAAAGATTCCCCTGGAAGATGCCGTGCGCGCCCACTCGGCCGGTTCGGCCTTCGCGGGATTTCAGGAGGACATCACGGGTACACTCTCGCCCGGTAAGCGCGCCGATTTCGTGGTGTTCGACCGGGACTTGTCGAAGGCCCCCGCGGAGAAACTGCCCGAGGCGCGCGTGCGGTTCACCGTCGTCGAAGGCCGCGTGATGTACTCGCGTGTGTAGAGCGCCCGCCTACGAGCGGGCGAACACCATCGACTTGACCTGAATGGCCGTCTTTTTCGGGCGGATGACGACGGTTTCAACGTCATCCAGTCCCCCGTCAAAAGCCGCCTGCAGCGAGGCCACCTCGGCCTCCAGTTCGGCCCGCAGTTCAGCCAGTTGTTCCTTGACGCGATCCAGGTTTGCCGCGGCCAGGTCCACGTCGCTTGCCTGCTGCTTGGACCGCCCGTAGCTCTTTGCCGCCGTTCCGAGTCCCCCCAGGCTCGATTTCTTCCCGCCGCCAAACAGCATGCCCAGCACGCCTTTGGCGATGTCCACGCCCATGCTCATCTTCTGCTGGCTGGCCTGCTCCTGCTCACGTTGCACGGCAGCCTCGGCACGGTGGGCGCGATCCTCGAGTACGGCGATCTTGGGCGCGTACTTGGCGCGCAGCCGGGTCACCTCGCGGTCACGCTCCTCGCGGGCCAGTTGCTGAAGATGCAAACGAAAGTCGCGCTCGCTTTCGCCGGGCTGCGAGTTCACTTTGTACTTCGTGCTGCGGAAGACCTCGACGGTTTGGTTGTTGGCGAGCCAGGTGACATATTCGCGCTGCCATTTGGTGAGAAGGTTAGCCGGAACAGCATCGCCTTCCGCGTTCTCCTCGGCCTCTTCGGATTCGTCCCATTTGGGCAGGTTGGTGTTGCCGGCAATGGTGGTGGCGAATGCGACTGTGCGTTCCTCGTCGATCCTGGTCTTGGTGTCGCTAAAGCGGAGTGTGGCCACGGCTACGACGAGCTTCTCCGCCGGTTCGGCGGCGGGTGCGGGGCGAGTGGCGGGCGCAGCGGCAGCGACGGTTGCCGCGACAGCTCCAGACGCAGTCACCGCCGTGGCCGTGGCGGCGGGTGCGGGCGCGAGCTGTTTGATCTGTTGGCGCGTGAGCGGCCCGCGCAGATAGGACATGGCCCAGCGGGTTTCAAAGACCGTGGGTGCATCGTCGTGAACATTGTTCATGAGGAACACCCTGCTGCCGAGTCCGGCCAGGGTCTGTTCCATGCGGCCCCGGTCGAACTTCCCTCCGGCGGCGGTGGAGGCCCCTTCGAGGCCCTCCAGCACGCGCTCCTTGTCGCGCTCGGTCTGGAGGCGCCCGATGAACCAGGTGCCGGCGTTGGAGAGGCCTTTGTAGTCGAGGTCGACCGGATTCTGCGTGGCAAGCACGACGCCGAGGCCAAAGGCTCGCGCCTGCTTGAGCAGGGTCAGAAGGGGCATTTTCGAGGGCGGGTTGGAGACAGGCGGAAAGTATCCGAAAATCTCGTCCATGTAGAGGATGGCTCGGAGGCTGGTGGTGCCGGCCTGCTGGCGCATCCAGGCCAGGGTGTTGTTCAAGACGAGCGACACGACGAACATGCGCTCAGCGTCGGAAAGATGCGCGATGGAGAGAATGGCCACCCGCGGTTTGCCCTGGGGCGTATAGAGAAGGTTGCCGATATCAAGGGGCACCCCTTCCATCCATTGTGAGAAGCCGGGCGAGGCGAGCAGGTTATTCAATTGCATGGCCAGGCGCATGCGGTCCTTGGAGGGGTAGAAAGTCTCCAGTTCGAGGACACCGACGCGCTCGAACGGTGGGGTTTGCACCTGCTGGATGAGCTGGCCGAGTTCGAGGCTGGCGCCGTCGCGCCAGGCGGCATCGAGGATGTTGGAGAGCAGAATGTGCTCGCGGCTTTGGATGGGGTCGGCTTCGATGCCGAGCAGGCCGAGCAAGGAGGTGGCGGTGGCCTGAATGCGCTCGGTGTAGAGTTCGCGGTCCTCGGCCGCGGCCCCCGTGGGGGCGTCGAACGACCTCAGAACGCACACTGGGATGCCGGCGTTGGAGCCTGGCGTGTAGATGGCGAACTCAGCGGCATTGCGCAGCATGCGGATTCGTTCGCCGGACTGGCCCCACTTGGCGAGACCGCTGGCCCAAAGCTCAGCCTGCTGGCGCGGGAAATCAGCGGCGGGAATGCCCTTCCGGGCGGCGTCGTCGAGGTTCACCCAGGGGGCGAAATCTTCGGGGCGCAGATCGGGAAACGTGAGCAGCAGGTTGGAGAGATCGCCCTTGGGGTCGATGATGAGGGCGGGGATGCCGTCGATGGCGGCTTCCTCCAGCAGGCTGATGCAGAGCCCGGTCTTGCCGCTCCCGGTCATGCCGACGCACACGGCGTGGGTGACAAGGTCACGCGAATCGTAGAGCAGGGGCTCCGGTTTCTGCTGGCGGGTGTCGAGGTCGTAGTGGCGTCCCAGGTAGAAGACGCCGAGTTTTTCAAAGTCCATCCGAGTCATCCTTCAAAGAGTCCAAGATAACCTGCGTGTGCTCGCCGGTGAGCGGAGGGCGGCGGTAGCGAATGGCCGCGCCCTCGATGCGTGCGGGGTGGGCCATGGTGGTGGCGGTGAATTCGTGGTCGCCGAAGGAGGCGATGCAGCCGCCTTGCTCCTCGAGTTCGGTGAGAATTTCGCCCACCCGCGAAACGGGCGCGCAGGGAATCTCATATTGCATGAGCAGTGTGAGCACATCTATGCAACGTCTGGCCGATATGGCCGACTCGATCTCACTTACCAGTTCGGCGCGATGCTCGTTGCGGAGCGGATTGGATGCAAAGCGCGGATCGGCGAGCCACTCAGTGTGTTCCAACGCGTGGCAGAAACGTCCCCAGAGCCGTTCGTTGGGAGCGCCGGCGACGACGAAGCCGTCGGCGCAGCGGAAGGCCTGGTAGGGCACGATGTTGGGCTGCGCGTGACCCACCTGCGGCGGTTCCTCTCCGGTCATGAGAAAGGCCGCCGCCTGAGGGGCCATGGCGGCGAGCATGCTATGAAGGAGGTTCACTTCAATGCGGCGGCCGGCACCGGAGCGTTCGCGTGCGTAAAGTGCTGCGAGGATAGCCTGCTCGGCGAACAGCCCGGTGAGCACATCGGCCACAGGAAAGGCCGCCTTGACGGGTTCGCCGCCGGGCTGGGCGCTTGTATGCATGAATCCTGACATGGCCTGCACCATGAGATCGTACCCCGGCCGCGCGCTCCATGGACCGGTTTGCCCGAATCCGGAAACAGAGCAGTAGATGAGACCAGGGTTGGAGGCCGACAACGCGGTGTAACCGATGCCCAGGCGGTCAGCCACGCCCGGACGGAAATTCTCGATGACAACATCTGCGCGACGGGCGAGTTCGTGGGCGGCGGCGAGTCCCTCCGTGGATTTGAGGTCGAGCGCGATGCTCTGCTTGTTGCGGTTCATCGAGACAAAGTAGGTGCTCCACTTGCGTCCCTGTGAATCTTCCACGAACGGCGGTCCCCAGGCGCGCGTTTCGTCGCCGCGTCCGGCCTCCTCGACCTTGATGACGCGTGCGCCGAGGTCGCCCATGAGCATGGTGCAGAAGGGGCCGGCGACGGCGCGGGTGAAGTCGAGCACAATGACGCCTTCCAGCGGCAGGCCCCGCCGTGTTGCCTCTGATTGGATCACCTCGTCATTATCGCTACAATCGGCCAATGCGCCTCCTCCTGACTCTTCTTGTTGCCGTGCCGTTGTTCGCCCAACCGCCTGAAGTGGGGACATTGTGGGAGAACAAGCTGCACAAGCAGATTGCCGGTTACGCGGAAGCGCTCGATGGCGTAGTTGGGCTGGCGGCTATCGACCTCACGACGGGACGCACCATCTGTTTTCAGTGCGAGACTCAATTTGCCACGGCGAGCTCGATCAAGATTCCGATCCTCATGGGCATGTTCCAGGCGATGCGGGCGGGAGAGTTCACAATCGACGACAAAGTGACGTTGGAGAAGAAAGACATCGTAGGCGGCAGCGGACACTTAAACCCGACCATCGAAAAGGGACCGCTCACACTCACCGTGCGCGAGCTCATGACGGCCATGATCGAGACAAGCGACAACACCGCAACGAATCGCTGCATTCGCATGGTGGGCATGGAACGCGTGAACCGGATTCTGGATGACCTGGGCTTCCGATCCATCCGGCTGCAGCGCGTCATGATGGACGCCGAAGCCGGGCGCGCGGACCGCGAAAACATCGCATCGCCCATCGAGATGGCTCGCCTCGTGGAGATGCTCTATCGCGGAACGGCGGCGCCGGCCGAGGACTGCAAGGCGATGCTCGACATCATGCGGCTGGTGAAGGGCGGAATGAACAAAGCCGTTCCTGAAGGGACGGCGATCGCATCGAAGACCGGCGGCATTCCAGGAGTGAAGAACCAGGTGGGGATCGTGTATCTGGCGAACCGTCCGTTTGTGCTGAGCGTCTACGCGAGTATGTTAGGCGATGTGAAGGTCGACCCCGTTGAGGATCTGGCCCGGCTCGTCTATCGGTATTTCGACCGGCTCGGGCGGGCCAATCGGTACGGGCACCTGGTGAGATAGTGGGGGCAAGATAGGTTGTTTCCTCGCTTGTGCCTAGTCGCACCCGATTAGCAACGCGACAATACGCCAGCGGTCGCCGGTCTCTTCCCAAACGACGAAGAAGGCAAGTCCCTCACGGATGAACACGCTCGCAGCAAGCTCGGCTCGTGTGTTCAGTTTGCGCGCAAACCATTTCGAGGTCTGATCCTGGTGGTCCGCATGCTTCGCAACCTGCGGAAGCAACTCTCGCGTCAGCCTTACGACGCCGAAGCCGTCGTGCTCTATGTCGTTCAATGGAACGACTCCGCTGTCTCGAAGCACTTGGCCGACTATTCGCGCGTCAGATCGAGGTCCAGTCTTCCCGTCGCCACGACTCGCGACGACCACGGCAATTGCCCGGTCCATGCTCTTTTTTGTCTCAGATACCGTCGTGTCCGGGCGTCCGTGCATGCACCAGCCAAGCTGCCGTTGCATTGGATTGGTCATGACGGTTGGGGCAAAGAACCCCGATACGTCGTCGTAGGCCTTGCTAATCCACAACCTCGCGAGGAACTCCCTGTTGGTTCCGAGTAGGTCCCTTTCTCGATCAGTAGGTTGGGGCCTGAGTGTCAACGGCTGGACGAGAAGCAACGCCCACCCGATTCTGCTGATGCGCCTCCGCATGCGTCATCGTTCCAGTCCGGGAACAGGCACGGGAACGTCGTTGCGTTGTTCTCTCCACCGGCGGGTGTGCATGTCGCCGAGCCACTGATCGGCGTAGCTGCGGTTGAGGTCGATCGTGGCGGTGGCTGCAGTGCCTCGTTCGCGGGCTTCGCTGAGGCGTTCGCCGGCGGGGTCCATGATGTAGGTGGGGTGGTTGTAGCCGGAAGCGATCAGGAACACCTGATTCTCGATGGCCCGGGCCTTGGCGAGCGCTTCGTCGCCGCCCCAAATGGGCATGAGAATCATCTCGGCGCCTTGGGTGGCCAGAGCGCGTGCCGGGTCGCTGAAGAAGACGTCGTAGCAAATCATCAGTCCGACTTTTCCGAAGTCGGTGGCGAACACCGGGTAGGAATTTCCAGGCGTAAGGCCCTTCTCGACCTCTTCGCGCGGCAGGTACACCTTCCGGTACTTTCCGGCGAGGCTGCCATTGCGGTCGAGCATAACGGCGGTGTTGTAGAGCGTCGTGCCTTCGCGCTCATAGATGCCGGCGACGACGTAGGCCTTTCGCTTGCGGGCGACCTCAGCGAGGCGGAGCGTTGTCGGACCGGGAACGGTCTCGGCGATCTCGGCGTAGGTTTTCGTGGTGCCGACTACCGTGATGCCTTCCGGCAGAAGGATCACATCGACCCCGGCTGGCACGCTCTTCTCGATCGTGTCGAGGAACTGGGTCACGCTTTCGGCGGAGCCGGATGTGCCGCGGGGATAGAGGTTGACGGTGGAGACACGCACGGTCCGCGCGCCAGGATCGGCAATCTTCTCGAGCGTGAGGTCGTCCCACCAAACTGTGCCCGTGGGGGCGTTGCTGAGGTAGAGCTGGATGACGACGCCGGCGGCCTCCTTGGGCGCGGCAACCTGAGTGGTGAGCCGTGTCCAGGTTCCGTCGCGGCGGGCATGCGCGACGTATTCCGGCTGGCCCGTGCGCCTGCCCGCCGCCGTACGCCAATCCAGCCGCGCCACCACCTGCCAGTTCTCGGCGGCGACGGAATCGGTCTGGTAGTGCGCGGTGAACCGATACCATCCACCCGGCGTGATGCCGGCAACCGTGCGCTCCCACCCGCCGTGCTCGGCCGCGTTGCTCGCGCCGCCAATGGCAAGCGAGCCGGCGTCCCCGCGGTTCACACGCTGGTCAACGAAGGCGTTGGGGCGGGTTTCCGGCCGTGCGCTCCACACCGTCCAGCCCTCAGTCCCCGGGGAAAAGCCCGACTGCCGGTAGAGCGTTTCTCCGGGCAGCAGCCCGGCCAGCAGTGCGAGTGCGAGCGCGCAGCGGAACATGAGGGCCTCCTCAGGATTTGGGTTTGTCGGGGAGTTTCTTCCACTCCTCAGCCGGGATCTCACGCTTCGGCCAGGCAATCTTTTCAAATGGCCAAGCCGAGCGCAACCACTGCTTCATGTCCTTGACGAGCGTGCCTTCAAAGCCGGCGTCGAACATCGCCTTGGTCACCCAGATGGTGGCCGTGGCGTCATAGCCCTGCTTAGGGCTGGGTTTGATGTAGAGGCACCCGAGCTCCTTGGAACCGTCGGACGTGAGCACGGCGTAGGTGAACGACTTGCGAGCGTCAAAGCGGGCCTTCTCGCCCTGAACATCCTTCAGCGCCTCCTCCATCGTGAGCCCCGCATGAGGCCAACCGCCGCCGCTAAACGTGGAGCGGAGATGATCAATGGAACTCATGTAGGCGTCGTAATCCTGCTTTTCCAGGCCGGGCCCGAGCGGGACGAGCTTGTAGGTCTTGGTTACGTATGTCCGCGGCACCTGGAAGGTGGCCGGGACGAGCTGGGCAAAACACGCGACGGGGAGTGTTGCCAGCACAAGTGTGCGAATAGTAGCTGGCAGCATCTTTGTATTGTCGCTCATTGCATCGAACCGCCGCGTGGGCCACGGTACACTGAGTGGTTGCCATGGAACTCAAAGGGAAATGCATTGCCATCCTCGTTGACCAGCTCTATCAGGAAATGGAGGTCTGGTATCCGCTCTACCGCTTTCAGGAAGCGGGCGCGGAGGTGATTACCGTCGGTGCCGAGGCCGGGAAAACCTATCCGAGCAAGCTCGGCTATCCCTGCGTGGCGCAAAAATCCTATGACCAGGTGTCAGCGGCCGATTTCGATGGCGTTGTGGCGCCGGGCGGTTTTGCGCCGGACCACATTCGCCGCCACCCCAAAGCCGGCGCTCTGGTGGCCGAGTTGAACCGGCAAGGCAAGCTCATCGCCGCCATCTGCCACGGGCCGTGGGTGCTGTGCTCGGCCGAAGGCATGCTGAAGGGGCGCAAGGCGACCAGTTTCTTCGCCATCAAGGATGATGTGATCAACGCCGGTGCGGAATGGTCCGATGCCGAGGTGGTGGTGGACCGCAACCTCGTCACCTCGCGCAAGCCCGAGGACTTGCCGGCCTTCTGCCGCGCCTGTATCGCCGTTCTGGCACAATAACGCGATGCCATTCTTCTTCCCTTGCGGAGCGGCGAATCCGGCGGGTGACGAACAGCAGTCAGGTAGGGGACAATGGGATCACTCCGGTTTCGTCTCCTCCTGTAGCGACGTCGAGTTGAGCGCGGTCGGCAACTATCTCTCATGGCTGGCACACTGAACAACGGCTTGGCGATTTCCGTCCAGGGCCTGCACAAGTCCTACGGCGACTTTGAAGCCGTGCGGGGCATCGATTTTGAGGTGCGCACCGGTGAGGTCTTCGGATTGCTCGGGCCGAATGGCGCCGGCAAGACGACGACAGTCGAGATTCTCGAGGGGCTACGGCAAGCGACTTCAGGCAGAGTTTCGGTATTGGGGCTCGACCCCATGGTGCAAACCGCGGCGCTGAAGGACCGCATCGGCGTCTGCCTGCAAGCGACGAATCTGCCGGAGAAACTCACCGTCGCCGAAGCGCTGACGCTCTTTGCCGCCTTCTACTCACGCACCGTAAGTGGCGACGATCTGCTGAAGCGCCTACAGCTTTGGGAAAAACGGAACTCCGGTTATGGCACGCTCTCCGGCGGGCAGAAGCAGCGACTGGCGCTGGCCATGGCGATGATCAACGATCCGCAACTGGTGTTCCTCGATGAGCCGTCGACCGGACTTGATCCGCAGGCACGGCTGGAGATTCACAAGCTGATCGAGGAACTGAAGGCCGAGAAACGGACCATTCTGCTCACTACGCACTACATCGAGGAGGCTGAGCGGTTGTGTGACCGTGTCGCCATTGTGGATGAAGGGCGCATCATCGCCATCGGGTCGCCGCGGGAGATCCAGCAACGGACCGTGGGGCACTCGCGCATCGAGATTGTGGTGGCGCGACCACTGGAGAACGCCACGCCGCCAGAGTCGATTGGCGCCGAAAAAGTAGTGTGGAGTGAAGACCGCACAACGCTGATCGTATCGAGCGCTCACCCCGCGCGCGCCGTGGTGGAACTGGTGAAGTGGATCGACCAGCAGGGCGTGGAGCTCGCCGACATTCACTTGAAGCGCCCCACGCTTGAAGACGCATTCATCGAACTCACCGGCAAGAGTCTGCGCGAATAGGCGCGCCGCACAGCCATGAAAGCTTATCTCGCACTCATCAATGTCACGTTGAAACTCGCCATGCGCGAGCGCAGCGTCTTGTTTTTCAACTACCTGTTCCCGCTCATCTTCTTCTTCGCCTTCGGCCAGTTCATGGGCGCCAAGGCGGGCGGCACGCTGACGCGCGTCATCTCGATGGTGCTCGTGATTGGCGTGCTGGGCAGCGGGTTGTTCGGCGCCGGCATGCGCACGGTGGCTGAGCGCGAGGCCAACATTCTGCGCCGCTACAAGGTGACACCCATTTCGCCGCTGCCGATCCTGGTGGCCAATATCGTCAGCGGCTGGGTGCTCTATATACCCGCCGTCCTGCTCATCCTGGGCCTTTCACACTTTATTTATGGGATGCCCTGGCCGGCCCAAACCGTCTCGCTCCTCCTCCTCGTGAGTGTGGGCATCTGCACGTTCCGCGCGCTCGGCCTGATCATCGCCTCGGTGGCCAACTCAATGGCCGAGAGCAACATTCTCATCCAACTCCTCTACATGCCGATGCTCTTCATCAGCGGAGCCACGATCCCCATCAGTCTGATGCCGAGCTACATGCAGGCGGCGGCGCAATTCCTGCCGGCGTCGTATTTGAACAGCGGCATCCAGCGCATTCTGCTGCGCGGCGAGTCGATCACCTCCACGCTCGGCCCGGTTGCCGCGCTGCTTGCCTGCATGGTGTTGGCCACGTTCATTTCGTACAAGCTCTTCCGTTGGGAAAAGGAGCAGAAGATCGCTGGCAACGCCAAACTGTGGGTGGCCGCCGTGCTCCTGCCGTTCGTGCTCATGGGCGGCTACCAGGCCTATTCGAAGGAGCATGTCACCGAGTCGAAGCTGCTGGACCGGCAGATCAGGCGCGCCAACCCCAGGTTGATCCGTGGCGGCCGCATCTTTGTCGGCGACGGAACGGTGATCGAAAAGGCCTCCATTCTCATCAAGAACGGGCGCATTGAACAGATCATCACGGGGACGCCGCCCGATGCCGACGACATGGGCGCTGAGTTGATCGAGGCCTCGGGGAAGACCGTCATGCCGGGGTTTATCGATCTGCACGTGCACCTTGGCGCACCGGGGGTGCTGCTGGACAAACCGGCTGAGTATGACTCGGAGAAGAACGCCGAGCATGCCTTGGCCGCTCATCTCTACGCCGGCGTGACGGCTGTGCGGCCGGGTGGTCTGCTCGATGCTTCGATCCTGGCCGCCGCGTCGCGGGTGAATCGGGGCGAGAGGCTGGGGGCTGAGGTATTGCTGAATGAAACGGCGGCGGCGGCCGCACAACTGCCCGGTGCGGCATCGATGGGCGAGGCGTTTCAGCGTGCGCTGGCGAAACTCGTCCCCGATGGCCGGACCCCTCTGATGCCGGCGCTTTCCTTGCGCGGGATTCTCGAAGAAGTTCGCTTGGGGAAGGCCGCAGCGCTGAATACGACTTTGGCGGAACAGGTTGCCTCTCCGGCGGCGCTGGCCGCGACACGCAATGCGCTTGCCAATCCGCCAGATTTCCTCCAGCCCTATTTCCGCATTCCGATGAGCGTCGAGGAGGCGCGGGCGGCGCTCGTCCAGGCGCTCCAGAAGAACGAAGCGGTGGCGCTGGGAACAGGATCGGGCGCGTTCGCCGTGTTGCATGGTTCGGCCGTCCACCAGGAGATCCACCTCTGGGTGAAGGCCGGGGCGACGCCGGCACAGGCCTTGAAGGCCGCCACCTACGAGGCCGCCCGCGCTGCCGGCGTGGACAAACGGATGGGCCTCATCGCTCAGGGCATGCAGGCCAACCTGCTGATCGTCGACGGCAACGCGCTGCAGGACATTGCCGCCACCGAGCGCATCTCCGACGTCGTATTTCTCGGCGAGCACATCTCCCGGCAGGACCTCTTCGAGCAGAAGTAGCGCACGGGCGGCGCTGACGTCATACAATCGACTGCACCATGCCGCGCCTCAGTCGCAAACAGTTTCTCGGCGCCTCGGCCGCGCCGTTCGCCCTGCAAGCCGCTCAATTGCGCACCGGCAAGCGCCCCCGCAACGTTCTCTACCTGTTGAGTGATCAGCATCGCCCCGCGGCGCTCGGCTGCGCAGGCAACGCAATTGCCCAGACGCCCACGCTCGACGGCCTGGCCCGTGATGGCGTCCGCTTCACCTCGGCTTACTGTCCCTATCCCGTCTGCACTCCCTCGCGCGCCTCGATGCTCACCGGGCGCTACGCCCACTCCACCGGTGTCTTCAACAACGCCACGCCGTGGCCGCTGCGCATCAAGACGATGGCTCACCACTTTGGCGCGCGTGGCTACGCTACTGGCCTCATCGGAAAGATGCACTTCGTCGACGCGCAGACGCACGGCTTCGACTACCGCCTCGACTTCAACGACTGGTTCCAATACCTGGGCCCCAAGGCGAAGCTCTACGCCGACGAGCTTGCCAAACCGAACTCGGGGTCGGGCAACCCGCAGATCGATGCCCTGTGGAAGGACTTCGGAGACCCGTGGAAAGCCGTGCGTACACCAGATAGCAGAGCGGGCCTGGTGCACGTCGGCCGCGCTTCGGTGCTGGAGGAGCGGGACCATTTCGAATCGTTCGTCGCCCGCGAGTCCATCCGCTTTTTGCACAATTTCGGCACGAAGGAGCCGTTCTTCCTCATCTCGTCGTACCTGAAGCCGCACGACCCGTTCATGCCTCCACCGGAGTGGGCAGCCCGCTTCCGGGCCGAGGACATGCCGCTGCCGCCGACCTGGGGGAAGCTGGATGCAACGCGCGTGCCCAAGGTGATCGCCGACTCGGCGCGCGCCCACGCCGCCACGCCCGAATTGCGCGACCCCGCCTTGGCCCGTCAGCGCATTGCCATGTACTACGCCAATATCGCTTTCCTCGATCATGCGCTGGCCGGGGTGCTGGCGGCCCTGCGTGAACTCAATTTGCACGAGGAGACGCTGGTGCTCTATTCTTCAGATCACGGCGAGATGCTGGCCGAGCACGGCTTGTGGCAGAAGAACCAATTCTATGAGCCCTCGTGCGGGGTGCCGCTGCTGTTCCGCGCACCGGGTATGATTGCGCCCGGCGGCGTGTGCCATACGCCCGTTTCGCAGGTGGGGTTGGCCGCGACACTCCTGGATGCCTGCGGCTTGCCCGTGCCCGATGGGCTGGACGAGCCGAGTTTTGCCCACCTGCTGACGAATCCCGGCTCTCCGGCCACCCGTCCCGTCTTCGCCGAGTATGCCCTGGGGACGCCGCAAGCGCGCTATATGATCCGCTCCGGCGACTGGAAGTACAACCTGTGGGTACATGACATGCCGGAGCTGTACAACCTGCGCGACGATCCCGGCGAATCGCGCAACTTAGCCCTGGAACCGGAGCACGCCGCCACAGGAGCCCGGCTGCGTGAACAACTGCTCGCCTGGCACCGCCCTTCGGAGCTTCGAGCATAGGCCCGGTGCATCCTTTTGCCAGGGGGAGGCATCCAACGGATATAATCTTCTTTGGGTGAGGCTGCGCGCCGCGTGGCAGACCCGCGAATCTGCACTATATGGTATGATCTGAGCAGGGAGATTGGAAGGAAGGGTTATGTCGGTCACGCTCACCACCAAAGCGGTTGATAAGGTCAGAGAGATCCTGGATATGCAGGAGCCCAAGCCGGCCGGGCTGCGTATCTCCGTCGTCGGCGGCGGCTGTTCGGGCTTCAGCTACTCGATGGCGTTTGAAAGCGCCCCGAATATGCTGGACAAGACCCTGAATTACGAGGGTCTGAAGGTATTCGTTGACCAGGCCAGCCTGCTCTACCTCGACGGCGCTGAAGTCGACTATGTGGAGAGCATCGAAGGTTCCGGCTTCAAATTCTCCAATCCCAACGTGAAATCCACCTGCGGCTGCGGCAGCTCTTTCAGCGCCTAGGGCCGACCAGAAATCGCCGCGGTCACGAACCGGGCGGTGATGCAAGATCCCACGAGTCGAACTGAGAAGTCCTCGGCCGGAGAGGTGTGCCCTCTCCGGCTTATTTCTTTTCTCGGCCGGGCTCCACAACCTCACTGAACTGCACCGTGGAACTAGCGCCGAAGCGCTGGTAGTTGGCGTATTCGATCACCATCCTCATACGAAGCGGACCGGTGGAGAAGGGCAGAACGTCGTCGGCAAAGGTCTTCACCGGGAAGCGGTGGCCGTCGCTGGTGCGGCCACGGAAGGTGGTGAACAGAGGGAAGAGATTCTCGTGGCCCTTTTTGTAGATGGGCGGTACGGCGCGGCCTGTGGATTGGACGATGGAATAGTCGCGCTGGTCCACCCACATCTCGCCCTCAAACAGGCGCTGGCCTTCGAACACCTGCTTCGGTTTCACCGTCAGGCGCCAGCAGGCGACGCCATCCATCTCCTCTTCGCCCTTCACGTGCACGGCATACAGCCACAGCCGTTCCTTTGTGAACAGGAACGGCTGGACCTCGCGGATGTCGCGGAAATCCTCCTCGGTCATTTGCAGGCGGGCAAGCCGATTTTGAGGGGTCCCAACAAGCTGGTCCGTCCGCTCTCCGGTGGGTGAAAAGATCACCTCGCGCTTCTCGCGGTAGTCCCCGACTTTCGAGCCGTTCTTGCCGAACTCCTCGACGACCACAGATTGCTGATAGAGATACTGCAGCCGCGCCTGCTGTTCTCGCGACTCCCGTTCGGCCACCAGACGGGCCAGGTTGGCCGGAGGCTCGGCGGCGAACATTCGGGTCCCCAGTGATACCATGAGAAATCCGATGCGCAGCTTCCTTGCCGTCGTGGCTGCCGTTTGGGCCCTTGGTTCCATAGCCGCGTTCTTCTACTCGCAACAACTCCGCGTCCCGGCGTCCATCGCCGTGCCTGTTGTGCTTGCCTTTCTGATCGAACTCACCTTCTATCTCACGATCGGGTTCGACCACCTCCGGCGGCGGTGGCGGCCCGTCGCGCTCTTTGCCAGCGCGCTCGTCCCCTACTGCGTTTACAGCATACCCGTTCACGCCTTCGACTGGAAACGCTTCGGTCTGCTGGCGCTGGCCGCGGCTGTCGTCTGCTTCTGGTTCGAGCGCGGCCGCCATTCCCCCGCGCGTGAATTCCTCCTCTTGGGCGTGATGGCCGCGGTTGTGCTGGCCAAAACATTCAAGGGGATTTATGTCGAACCGGTGGACGGCCTGCGCGTGGACGCCATGGGCCAGCTCATGTGGTTCCGCATCGGGTTGGTGACCTTTCTCGCTCCTGGTGGCCCGCCGCTCCAGTTGTCGTTCCTGCCTTCGGCGCGGGCGTTCAAGATTGGGGCGCTTTACTTCCTCGTTTTCATGCCCGTGGCCCTGTTGCTGAACCACTGGCTGAGCTTTACGCACATTCAACCCGTGCCCGGCTTCTGGTGGAAAGGACCGGCGACATTTGTGGCGTTTCTCCTCTTTGTCGCTTTCTATGAAGAGGTCTTCTTCCGCGGCATCCTTCAGCAGCGGCTCACGCAATGGTGGGGGGCATGGCCCGGACTGCTCGCCGCCAGCGCCCTGTTCGGCTTCGTCCACCTCTGGTTCCGGCAGTTTCCGAACTACAACTGGTTCCTGCTCACATTCTTCCTCGGCCTGGCCTGCGGGCGCGCCTTCACCCATGCCGGCATTGGCGCCTCGATCGTCGCCCACGCCCTCGTCGTCGCCACATGGCGTGCTTTTTTCGCCTAGCCGCGATCATCATTTACACCCTTTTAACAACCGTTTAACAACCTCCCCCCCGGGCCTGCCCTTATCCTGAATAGGTGCTGAGACGGATCTCATTCGGAGTGTTGCTGCTGTGCCTGCGCCTGCCATTACAGGCCGCGCAGCCGCCCCTGACTCCCAACTCGACCGGCTACGTGGGTTCGAATGCGTGCAAAACCTGCCATGCCGACGTCTGGTCGAACTTTTATAAGAACCCCCACTACAAGTCCATCGCTCTCGGAGCGGAGTCGCCCGAAAAGACTGGCTGCGAGAGTTGCCACGGTCCTGCCAAGGCGCATGTGGAAGCGCGCGGCGGCAAGACGACGATTCCCCGTGCCTTTTCGCTGATGCCCGCGGGCCAGGCGCTCAACACCTGCCTCGCCTGCCATGAGAAGAGCATCAGCCGGGCGCAGATCCGGCGCTCGTCGCACACCCAGGCCGATGTGGCCTGCAACTCGTGCCACTCGATTCACAAGCCGGCTGTTGCGAAGTCGCTGCTGGCCAAACAGCAGACGAACCTCTGCTACGGCTGCCACAATAGCGCCCGGTCGCAGTTCGCCATGCCGCATAAGCACCGCGTGAACGAAGGAGCGGTGCAGTGCATCGATTGCCACAACCCGCATGGTTCGCCGGCTGCTGCCTGGCGGTCTGGGTTGCGCCCGCGCATGGTGGAGACCACGATGGACGGTGAACAGCCCTGCCTGCGCTGCCACACAGACAAGCGAGGGCCGTTCGTGTTTGAGCATGCGGCCATTCGCGTTGAGGGTTGCGAAACCTGCCACGCGCCGCACGGCTCAATGAACCCGCGGATGCTGCGGCGTCCGGCTGTGTTCACACTCTGCCTGGAGTGCCACAACGGCGCCTCCGGCTTCGGCCTTTCCCGCGACGGCATTCCGCTGCAAACCTCCTCGCACAACGTGAACGACCCGCGCTATCGCAACTGTGTCACCTGCCACGTGCGCATCCACGGATCGAACTCCGATCCGCGTTTCCTGAGGTAACCGTCATGGCCATACACCTACGCACTCCCGCCCTCCTGATGGCCGTCTCAGCCGCGCTGCTGGCCCAGCCCACCGTCGCGCCCACCGGCGAACCCGTCGGCCGCGCCCGCGGCGAGGATTGGAACGGCTACAACGTGACCAATTCCTTTGAACTGGGTGCACGCTACCACACGGTCAATGGCAACGAAGCCGCCTACCGCTCCGACGTCAACTTCGGCAACGGACTGCGCCTGCTCGGCTCCACTCTCTCGCTCAACTCCAAGGAGGGCCGGGGCGGGCTGTTCGATGAGATCCTGCTGAACACACAAGGGCTCGGCAACGATCCCTACCAGTTTTCCTCACTGCGCATTCAGCACAACCGCTGGTACCGCTACGACATGAACTGGCGGGTGAATGATTTCGTCAACCCTGGCTTGAATTTCCTGCCCTCGGCGCACACGCAGAACACGCGCCGCATGTGGCAGGACCACGACGTGACGCTGTTGCCGGCGTTCCCGTTCCAGTTCCTCGCCGGCTACAGCCGCAACTCGCAGGAAGGCGTTGGGCTGTACACGCAGAATCTCTTTGATCAGCACCGCGGCGATGAGTTCCCGCTCTTTGCCAATATCAACCGCCGCCAGCGTGAGTTCCGACTGGGGACGCAAGTGCAATACCGGAAGCTCAAACTCATCCTGCTGCGCGGCTGGCAGCGGTACGAGGAGGACTCGCCGCTCTCGCTGGCTGCCGGCGCGGGACTCAACGCGGCCGACAATACGACGCTGACCAGCTTTCGCCTCACGTCGCCGTATTCCGGCGACACGCCGTTCTGGCGCGCCAACCTGTTTGGAGAAGCCGGGCGATGGTTGGCGGTGAACGCCCGGTTCAGTTACGCCGGCACGCGGCGCGACTTCGCCAGCGAAGAGGCCGCCATCGGCACGTCCCGCCTGGGCGCCGCCACCAACCGCCAGTTCTTCGCCGGCGGCACGGGCACGCGGCCAGTCACGAATGCCAACTTCACGATCAGCCTGTTTCCCGCGGATGCGGTGACGATCACCAACCACACGGCCTTCCACCAGATCCAGATGGACGGCAACGCGACCCTGACCCAGGTGCAGAACGGCTTCACCGGCGCCAATATTCTCAACTTCCGTCACCTCGGCATTCGCAGCATGGTGAACACGACCGACGCCCTGCTGCGTCCGGCGAAGTGGCTGGGCCTGCGAGCCGGCTACCAGTTCTCCACGCGCCGCATCCGCTCCGTGGAAGCCGAGACCGTGGGCACGTTCAGCGACCGGCTGGACTATGAACAGACGAATCGCGTCCATGCCGGGCTCCTTGGCGTTCGCCTCCAGCCGGTGAAACCGCTCACCTTCAACTTTGATCTGGAGATGGGGCGCGCAGACAGGCCCTTCCTGACGTTGAGCGAACGCAATTACAACGCATTCGGCGCGCGCGCCCAGTACAAGCAGGGCTCGCTGCTCCTGTCGGCGGCCGTGCGCACGAACTACAACACGAACTCGGTGTCGCTGTTCAGCCATAGCTCGCACTCGCGCAACTACGCCCTCGACGCCTCCTGGACGCCACGGCGCTGGTTCGCCTTCGATGCCGGGTACGGCAAGCAGCACCTGGATACTCTCACGGGCATCGCCTATTTCGCCTCGGGGCAGTTTCTCGATACGCAGAATTCCCTTTACGTCTCCAACGTGCATTCCGGACATGCCATGGCGCGCTTCAGCGTGGCCGGCCGCGTGGATCTCTCATTCGGATATAGCCGCGTGCAGGACACCGGCGACGGGCGCGCCGCACTGGCCCTGAGCACGAACCGAGCGTTCCCTGATGTTCAGGTGCTTCCGCTCGCCTTCGACTCCCCCCAGGCGCGGGTATCGATACGCCTCCACCAGCAGATACGCCTGAACTTCGGGTACCAATATTACCGCTATGCCGAGGACTTTTCGGCTCTTCGCGACTACCGCGCCCACACCGGGTTCACGTCCGTGCTATGGTCGTTCTAATCGTTTGCCTACAGGCAACCGATAGACAGCGGAGGATCAGGACTCGTGCGTTACGCTGCCACCAACATCACCACCTTCGTGATGCTGATGTTCACCGTTTGGGTGATCATCACGCGGTTCCGCTCGAAGCCTGACGTGAACTGGCCGCTCTTCTACTACCTTGCCGCCGTTGCATTCCACCTATCAGTGCCCGGCATGTTGAACGAGTGGATTCTGTACGCCGGCGTGGTCAGCGCCCTGCTGCTCCGATTCGAGTTTCTCGGCGGCATCGCGGCGGCAGCCGTGCGTCTCCTGGAACTGGTGTGTCTGGCCGCGCTGGCCTACCAGTTCGGCGGCAGAGTGACCACCTAACAACGCGCTATTGAACGCTTCACCGCGCGAAGAAACTGCGCACCGGCGCGGGCGGCGCCGTGCCCTTGATCCCCAGCCAGAGAATGGCATTCAGTTCGTTGTCGTCGATGGCGTCGGCCATGCGAAAGTCCATTGCTTCCGTGCGCCGGGCCAGCGCTGTGTCGGCCGGATTGCGGACCTCCAGTGAGATGCGGGGCTTCTCCGCCGAGTATGACTTCAGGTCGGCGATTGGCGTCAGGCTTCGCGTCATGGGCGTTGCCCCGGCGTCAAAGTGGGTCATCGGATTCAGGCCGAGGATGAGCTCCATCGTGCGCAGCATGGAGGTCGTGTTGTAGAGGGTGGAATCGATGGAGCCGCGCTTCACATACGGCGAAATGACGAACGCGGGCGAACGGTGCGAGTCGACGTGGTCGGGGCCGTTCTGCGCATCGTCCTCAAGCACGAAAATGGCGGTCTTCGCCCAGAATTTTGAGCGCGACACGCCCTCCACAAGCAGGCCAAGCGCGTAGTCGTTGTCGGCCACCATCGACTTGGGCGCGAGTTTCCCCGAGGCCAAGCCGTAGGTGTGATCATTGCCGATGCGAACCGTCATGAAGCGCGGCATCGCGCCCGTGGTTTCCCACTGTGCCACGTCATCGAGGAACACCTTCACCCGGTCGGTGTCGCGGTACTCAAGTTCGTAGGCGCGGTACTTCATGTTGGTGACGGGGGCAAGGTCGAGGTCGCGCAGGCGGGCAATGTGAACGCCGTCGGGTCCTGCCTGCGGCTTGTTCTCGGCCCAATAGCCGTAGTTGCGCATGGAAAGTCCGGCCGCCATCACCTGGTGCCAGATGCGCCCGGAGGGGGGGAGCGCCGCTGCTTCGCCGCCCTCATAGTCATAGTGCTTGCGCCGTCCGGCATAGGAGTTGGGCCACATCTTCTGCACGTAGTCCGGCGCAATGGCCGCTGTGGACCAGTTGTGGCCATCGGCCGAGACGTCACCGTTTACATAGAAGTTGTCCAGCAAAACGAATTCGCGCGCCAGCTTGTGGTGGTTGGGTGTCACTTCTTCGCCAAACAGGGTCAGGCTCGGGTCGCCATTGCCCTTGCCGAGGTCGCCCAAAATCTGGTCATAGGTGCGGTTCTCTTTGACGACGTAGATCACGTGCTCGATGGGTGAGGGTTCTCCAGGGGCGCGCGGCACGGGGTGGCCCGGCAACTCCTGGTGCGCTTCGTCGAGCTTCGATTCGCGAAAGGCCGTGTTCTCCAAAACCGTGCGCGTATACTGCGTCAGGCGAGGCTCATCGAAGCCGTCGATGATCGACACCGAGCCGGTCTGCATCTGCGCCACATACTGATCCGAACGCATGCCCAGATGCGTTCTGGCCGCGCGCTGCGCGGGGTTCGGGCCGCGCGGATTCGGATAGCTGGCGCTGCCGCGCGAATTGAACACCAGCAGGCGGCCATCGGTCATGGCGCGGGCTGCAATGGGGTACCAGCCGGTGGGGATAAATCCGGTCACTCTCGAGCGGCTGGAATTTACCTCGACCACCGCCACCGCATTGGCGTCGGAACAAACGACGAACAGTCTGTTCTTGTCGGCCGAGAGCGCCATCGCGCTGGGTGTCATGCCGGCCGGGTGACGAGGGTAGAGCGCTACGTTGATGGTCTCCAGCCGCGCCAGTTCCTTTGACTCGCTCACGCCGAGAACAGCCACGGAGTTCGTGTTTGCCAGCGTGACGAAAAGCCTCGCCTTCCAGGGAAACGCCGCGTCGCCCTGTGCGGCGGGCAGTTTGTCGTCCTCATCACCGTCGCCCACCTTCAACTCGTCGGTGGGGAGCTTCTCGCGCCACAACAGGTCAGTTGGGTGTGGGCCAACACGTGAGAAGTTCAGCCGGTTCCCGTTGTCGGTCTCATGCTGATATACGGCGGCATCGGCCCATGAGGAGACAAAGAACGACTTGCCGTCGGGGTGGAACAGAATGCGATACGGACGGCGGCCCGTCTTGAAGCGCTCAATGACGCGGCCCGAGGAAGGGTTGATTACAACCACCTGGTCATGAAACAGGTCAGCCGCGTACAGCAGTCGCCCGTTGGGGTCAAACTGTAGATCGCCGATGAAGTCACGGTGCGTGCGTTGTTTCGGGTCGGCGATGGAGAAGGTACGCTTCTGCTCCAGTTGGCCCTCGGGGGTGAGCGCGAACTCATACACCTCTGAGCGCGAGCCTCCAGAGACGTAGAGCAGCCGGCCATTGGGCGTGAGCGCCATGCCCATCCAGGCGTCGGGCACTCGGGCTTCGGTGATGCGATGCAGCGTGGCGGCATCGAGTACGGCGACAGACGGTGCATTGTAGCCGCCGTGGAGCACGATCAGGTGTTTGCCATCCGGCGTGAGCAGGCTCGACATGGGATAGGTGTCGAGTGGCGCCTGCCGGCCCGCGGGCCTCAGCAGCCATCCCGACGGCAGCAGAAAGCCGCGGCCGCCGGCCAGCGGGCCGACGCGAATCACCGGCTCGGGCTGCGACAGCAGCACCGCCGCCGCCCCCAGCAGCGGCAGGACGAACAACGCTTGTTTCATTCGGAGAACCTCTGTGCGATCGGGAACCGGCGTCCCATGCCGAACGCCTTGCTCGTGACTTTCAATCCCGGAGCAGCCTGCTGCCGCTTGTACTCGTTGCGGTCGACTTTGTTGATGATGTCGCGCACCAGTTCGAGCGGATAGCCGTGCCGCTCCGCAATGTCGCGGGGCGCGCGGTACTCCTCGACATAGTCACGCAGAATTGTGTCGAGCACCTCATAGGGCGGCAACGAATCGGTGTCTTTCTGGTCCGGCCGCAACTCAGCCGAAGGAGGCTTGGTGAACACGTTTTCCGGGATGGCATCGTTGTGGCGCCTGTTGGCGATGCGCGAGAGTTCGTAGACAAGCGTCTTGGGCACATCGCTGATCACCGCGAGCCCGCCGCACATGTCGCCGTAGAGCGTGCAGTAGCCGACGGCAAGTTCGCTCTTGTTGCCGGTGGTGAGCACGAGCGCGCCCCACTTATTGGAGGCTGCCATCAGCGTGACACCGCGCAGCCGGGCCTGCAAATTCTCCTCGGTGACATCGCGCGGAACGTTGCCGAACACCGGGTCGAGCGTGCGCAGAAAAGCCTTGTACTGTTCCTTGATGGGCACAAGTTCAAAGCGGATGCCAAGCCGTTCGGCCATGGCCCGGGCGTCGGAAACGGAGTGGTCGCTCGAATAGGGGCCGGGCATGCCGAAACCGGCCACGTTCTCGCGGCCCACGGCGTCGACGGCGATACAGGCCGTGATCGATGAGTCGATGCCACCGGAGAGGCCAATAAGCACACGCTTGAAGCCGCACTTGTGCAAGTAGTCGCGCGTGCCGAGCACGAGCGCTTCGTAGACGGCTTCGGTCTCCGCCTCAAGATTGGCGTGGTGTTCGCCCCTGTCGGCGGCGAGGTCGACGAACACGAGGTCTTCGTCGAAGCTCCTGGCGCTGGCGATTAACCCGCCCGCGGCGTTCATGACGAAACTGGAGCCGTCAAACACAAGCTGATCGTTGCCGCCGACGAGGTTCACATACACGAAGGGGGTCTTGTGGCGGCGGGCGGCTGTGGAAAAAATATCGCGCCGTTGCTCGCGCTTGCCCATGTGATAGGGAGAGGCGTTGATTGAGATCATTACGCGCGCGCCGGCACGGGCGAGGTCCTCGACAGGATCGCTCTCGTAAAGCCGCCGCTCCCAAAACTGCTTGTCGTTCCAGGCGTCTTCGCACACGATGAGGCCCGTGGGCGTATCCCGCAGCGTGGTGAGCGATTGCGGTGGGCCTTCGTCGAAGTAGCGTCCTTCGTCGAACACGTCGTAGGTGGGAAGCAGCCGCTTGATCTGCACGAAGCGCACCTCGCCATCGCGGATGACCACGGCGCGGTTGGTGACGCGCTTTCCGGTGTCATCCACGGATGGGCCGATCGTGCCGACGATCAAATCGAGCGCCATGCCCCGTGTGGCCGCCGTCAACCGGACGAGTTCCTCTTCGGCGCGTGCCAGGAAGCTCGGTTTCTCCAGGAGGTCACGGGGCGGATAGCCGGTGATGGTGAGTTCGGGAAACACGGCCACCTGCGCGCCGCCGGCCTCGGCTTTCCGTGCGGCTTCCAGGATGCGGTCGACATTGCGCGACAGGTCTCCCACCGTCGTGTTGATCTGCGCAAGGGCAAGTTTCATGGGGAAAATACCATTGTAGCGGCCAAGGCGGGGTGCGCCCCTCCAGGCGGCACCGGCGACACGGACTCTCCGTGCGGAATTGTGATAATCCTCTTGCATGCTCCGTTCTTTTGATCGACGTTCCTTCCTGCACCTCTCCGCCGCCGCCGGCGCGATGGCCGCCGCGCCCTCACCGGCCCAGGCCGCCAAGGCATGGGCCGGCATCTTCGTCATCATGCAGACGCCCTTCCACGACGACCTCTCCCTCGATGAAGAGTCCCTCCGCAAGGAAACCGACTTCCTCGCCCGCGCCCGCGTGCACGGTGTCGTCTGGCCAGCCGGCGCAGGCGAAACCCACTCGCTTTCCTACAACGAGCGCATGCGCCATTCCGAAGCCGTCGTGAAAGAGGCCAAGGGCCGCACGACGGTGCTCATCGGGGTGCACGGCGCCAATAAGTTCGAAGCCATGGAGTACGCGCGTCACGCCGAGAAGATCGGCGCTGACGGCTTGCATGCGCTCGGCCCCATTGATGGCACGGCCGATCAGGACATCATGGCCGACTACTTCACCTCCATCGCCTCGGTGTCGAAGCTCCCCATGTGCATGCAGGTCTCCAACGGCGGCATGTCCACCGACTTCCTCCTCCGTATGGCCGACCGCCTCCCCTCCCTGAAGATCCTCAAGCTCGAAGCCGGCAACATCCCGCACGACGTCACCCGCGTGGTGAAGGAACGCAAGCGCGAACTGTTCCCGTCTACTGGCGGCGGAGCAATGAACCTCTACGCGGAGATGGAGCGCGGTTCAGGCGGCACCATGGCCGGCGCGGGCTTTGCCGACATTCAGGCCGAAATCTGGGATCTCTTCCAGGGGGGAAAGAAGCAGGAATCGCACGTGCTCTTCCAGAAGTTCCTGCTCTCGGCGGTGCTCGAACGCCGCACCACGTTCGTCATCCAAAAAGAGATTCTGCGCCGCCGCGGCATTTTCAAGAACACCGTGATGCGCCGCACGAGCAAATTCACGATGGATGCCGCCGACCTGCGCGAACTCGATCAACTCATGGAGCTGCTGAAGCCCCACTTCCGCATTTGAGCGCGACTATTTTCGGACAATCGACGCCTCGCCGATGGCGCTGCTCGTTAACGCGCCGATCATCTTCATCGTGAGGATCATCTCTTCGTGCAGGAGATCGATCACGCGCTCAACGCCCGGTTGGCCAAAGGCGGCCAGTCCCCAGATGTAGGGCCGCCCGATGCCCACGGCCGTTGCGCCCAGCGCGAGCGCTTTCAAAATGTCGGTGCCGCGGCGGACGCCGCTATCGAGCATCACCGGGATGCGGCCCTTCACCGCTTCCACCACTTCGGGCAGCGATTCGATTGTCCCGCGCAGGCTCTCCTCCTGGCGTCCGCCATGGTTGGAGACAACAATGCCGTCAATGCCGCGCGCGACACATTCAGCGGCGTCTTCGCGCGTCACCACACCCTTGGCGACGAGTTTCATCTTCGTCATGGCACGGATGCGGTCAATCATCTCCCAGGTGATGAAGCCGGTAAGCCCCTTCGCCTTCGAGGTGTCGGCCCCGTCGTACATCGGGTGCTCCTTCATGTAACCCGCTGTCGAGTTCACATGGCACGACTGGCAGACAGCGTCGGCCTTCGTGCCGCCCCGTCGCATCGTGACGCGGTTCGAACCCACGGCTGAATCGACTGTGAGAATGAGCACGGGGCAGCCTGCCGAGTCGGCCTGCTTCACAATGTGCGTGGCCACGTTCCAGTCGTCGCTTACGTAAAGCTGATACCAGGGCGGTCGTCCGTAGGCCTTGGCCACATCGCGGACATGCGTGCTGGTCATGTTGGAGAGAATCATCTGCCGGCCGCGCGCTTTGGCCGCGCGAGCCGTAGCCAGTTCGCCTTCGGGATGGAATGCCTGCTGGCTGCCGACAGGACAAATGAAGAGGGGCGACGCCCAGCGCTCGCCGAACACCTCCGCCGTGGTGTCTATGCGGCTCGTATCCACAAACCTCCGCGCTCGCAACTGGATCTCCCGGAACGCCTCGCTGTTGCGCTTCATTGTCAGATCCCCGTCCACGCCGGTCTGCAGGTAGGCCCAGTGCCACTTCATGATCTTCTTCTCGGCCAGGGGCATGAAGTCGAAGACGTCCATGCACTTCTCGATCGACGTTTCAGGAGACTGGGCCGCCAGCAGCGGCGACATGAAAAGGTGGCGCAGGAACATCCGCCGCGCGGTTTCGCTCATGGGAATGTAGTATAGACAATCACTCTATGCGCCTTCTCGTTTCGCTTCTGCTGCTGGCCGCGGCCCTGCCCGCGCAGACCTACTCCCTGCTGCTCAAGGGCGGCCACCTGATCGACCCTAAGAACAATATCGACGCCATCCGCGACATCGCCATCCAGGACGGCAAGGTGGCCGCCGTGGCCGCGAACATCCCCGCCGCGCAGGCTCGCCGCGTCATCGATCTCCACGGGCTGTATGTGACGCCGGGACTCATCGACATCCACGCGCACGTCTTCTCCACAACGGGCATTCCCGGCGCCTGGGCCGGCGACAACTCGGTGCAAGCCGACGCCCTCTCGTTCCGCACCGGTGTCACCACACTGTGCGACGCGGGGTCCTCCGGCTGGCGCAACTTCGAAGACTTCCGGCAGACCGTGATCGATCGCGCCGGCACGCGCGTGCTGGCGTTTATCAACATCGCCGGCTTCGGCATGATCAGCGACATGACCGAGCAGGGCGATTTCAATCCCAAGGAACTCGCGCGGCTGGCCCTCAAGCACAAGGATGTCGTCGTGGGAGTCAAGAGCGCCCACTATCAGCTTCCCGATTGGAAGTCGGTCGACAATGCCATCGCGGCCGGCAAGGCGGCCAACATCCCCATCATGGTCGACTTCGGTTACTTTCTCCGCGAGCGCCCCTTCTGGCAACTGGTCACCGAACGATTGCGCCCCGGCGACATCGCCACCCACATGTTTCGCGGCCCCGTGCCGTGGATCGATGAAAACGGCAAGATTTACGACTACGTGCGCCGCGCGCGCGCCCGCGGCGTGCGCTTCGATGTGGGCCATGGCGGTGGCAGCTTTGTCATGCGCACCGCGGTGCCCACCATTAAACTTGGCTTCTATCCCGACTCGATCTCCACGGATCTTCACACGGGCAGCATGAACGCGCAGATGCAGGACATGCCCACCACCATCTCGAAAATGATGGCCATGGGCATGCCTTACGGCGAAGCCGTGCGTGCCTCCACCTGGACGCCGGCGCAGATGATCTCACGGCCCGAACTCGGCCACCTCAGCGTGGGCGCGACAGCCGACATCGCCGTCTGGCAGGTGCTGAAGGGCGAGTTCGGCTTTGCCGATGCCTCGGGCGCAGGCATCAAAGGCTCGCAGCGTCTGCTCTGCGACATGACCCTCCGCGCGGGCCGCATCGTCTGGAACTACAATGGCCGGGGCGCGCAGCCCTACGACCAGTTGCCTGCGACCTACGGTGTGCGTGAGGGCATCGATTTCGTGATCCCGCCGCCGAAATAAACCTCGTGCGACAATCACGGGCATGAAACGCCTCCTTCGCGTGTCTGCCCTCATGCTCATCGCTTGCCTGCTGCCTGCGCAGGAGAAGGAAATCGTAGCCATGCTGCAGCAGTCAGTGGCCGATTGGAACCGGGCCGACATCCCCGCCTTTATGCGCTGCTACGAGGATTCCGCGGACACGACTTTCGTCAGTAAGGCTGTGGTCAAGGGAACCGCGGCCGTCCGCGAGCGATACCGCACCGCTTACCCGACCCCCGAGCACATGGGCAAGCTCACCTTCAGCGCACTGGCGGCACGCGTGGTGTCCCCCGGCACCGCCATCGTCACCGGGCGCTTTCGGCTGGAACGGACCGTGAAGGGGGGCGGCCCTGCCCAAGGGATCTTCACCCTTGTGGTGCGAAAGTCAGCCGCCGGCTGGCGCATCATTCACGACCATACGACAGCGCTCTAGTAGCGCGCCGCGACCACCGTGAACCGCCGCCCCAACGCCCACTCCACGGCTCCCGCGGGCAGCAGTTTCAGCCACCCGTCCGCGCCGAAGGAACACTCCACCTCGCCGCCCAGGAAGCGATGTCCCTCCCGTTCCAGCCGCCTCCGGAACGCATCCAGGCTTCGCAATTTTCCCGCCGCCCGGTTGCGCGCCACCAGCCAGCCGCCCGGCCGCAACACGCGCCAGGCCTCCCGGTAAAAGGCGCTCGCCTCCCACTCTTTCAATTGCAGATCCACATCGCGGGCGAGCACGACATCCACCGACCGGTCGGAGAAGGGGATCTCGCCCCATCCTGAAACCATGTTCACAGCCGGTGAAGGAGGACGCGCCGGCGCCGTCGCGTCTGCCCGGGTTGCGAAGAGGCTTACCACCTCCACCCCCGGGTGTCCGGCCACCCACGCTGATGCGCCGAAGGACCCTTCCGTATAGTCCAGGATTAGTCTCGCCTGAGCCGGAAGAAAACGAGGCCATGTTCCATCTTCGGCCGCACGGGTTGCCCCGCTGGACTCGTCGCGCGACTCCCCCGGGCGGCATACCAGAACCCCCTCCCGCCAGGCCATCTCAAAGTCGCAGCGATCACAACGCAGGCTTCCGGCGAGGCGAACGTGACAGCGGGGGCAGCCCAGTGACTCCTCCATCCGCAGTGGTAACCGAATCGCGTAGTCAAGTCCAAGTAGATCCATGGCTGCACTCCCTGCGTGGAATAGGTGCGTCCGGCGCTCTACTCTTCTCGACGGGATATCCTACAGTTCCCGCACAACCGCGGCCACCGGCTCTGAGCCAACCGGAACCTGTGTGAACAGGCTGGCGGCCTTGGTGCGGCGGGCGGAAAGCGTGGGAACGTGCAGGACGCTCATGTCGCCCGACTGGCGGTTGAGCACAAGCGCGTATTCCTGGTTCGGGGTGATCGACAGAAAGCCGGGTTCGCGCCCGACCTGGGTGGCGCCAATCATCCTCTGTGTGGCCACATTCAGGATCGTCACCGTGTTTGAGGTGGGATTTGCCACGAACAGATAGCTCGGAAAGACACTTGCCGCCATGACGCCCGGCGCGCGTCCGGCGAGCATCGTCGAGCCGACCTCGGTCTGGTAGGGGTATACCGTGACCACGGCATCCAGCCCTTCGCCGGTGATGAACAACTGGCCCCCGTCAGGTTTGAAGCATAACTGGTCGGGACGAAGGTGCACTGGCACACGGACGCCAACGCGGCGGCTGGCCATGTCGTAAAACACCAGGCTTCGGGCTGAACGGTCAGCGGCCATCAACCAGCGGCCGTCCTTGCGGAACCGGACGGCGCCCACTTCGCCGCCAACCTCCACGATGTGGCTCAACTTGCCGGCCCGCCGGTCGATCAGCGCAATGCGCCCGCTGACGCCCATACTGACAGCCGCGTGCTCCTGTTCCAGTGAGAGATCGAAATCCACCGGGGTCTCAGGCAGGTGGACTCGGGACTCCACGCGTAAGGCCGAAAGGGACAGGCGGACGATTTGTTTCGCTTCGGGCAACAATGCCCAGAGGGCGGAACCATCCACGGTGAAGCGGAGCTTCGAAACCGGTGAAGGCAGCTTCACGTGCGGTCCCAGTGTGAGTTTGTCTGTCAGCAGGCCCGCCACGGTGGCCGTACCAGGCATAGAGACGAACACCGCAGGATGGGCGCGATGGCTGGCCAGGGCCTCCGGTTCCCCCGGCAGGGTCACGTGGCGGACCACGGCAAGGGCCCCTAAGTCCACAACAGCAATGGCTTTACCAGCTTTGTTGGCGACGAACGCGAGGCCCGCTGGGGAGGCTGTCTCACGGCGGCCACAGCCCGTCAAGGCCGCCGCCGCGCCTGCCTGCAACCAGTGCCGCCGGTTCATCCAGCGTTCATTGTAGCGTTCCCGCCGGCACGCCGGCACAACTCAACAGGTGGTCCTGTACGGCCCAGTTTGAATTTGTCGATCTAACGATTTGTTACACTTGCCGCCTTGTGATACGCTGAGCGAGGGACTGCTCTGGACCCCAACCTTTATTTTCCGATTTGCCATTCTTGAGGGAGGCTGGCCTCGGGCTGGTCCCCGTTTCCTCGGAAACGACTATTGTGTGCGGGGAACTTCGCGCGTTCCCGTGCGTTCTTATCTGGGAAGTCATAGCGGTCCATGAACCTTCGCTCTCTTTTTTCGCTCTTTTCTTCCGACCTCGCCATCGACCTCGGAACAGCCAACACGCTCGTCTTTGCTCGCGGGCGCGGAATCGTCGTCAACGAACCCTCCATCGTCGCCATCAACAAAAACAATGGCGAAGTGGAAGCCGTCGGCAAGGAGGCCAAGGAGATGGTCGGCCGCACGCCGGGCAACATCGTGGCCATCCGTCCCATGAAGGATGGCGTCATTGCCGACTTCAAGGTGACCGAGCGGATGCTCAACTACTTCATTCAAAAGGCGCACGGCCGCAAGATGCTGGTTCACCCACGGATCATCATCGGCGTGCCGAGCGAGATCACCCAGGTGGAAAAGCGCGCCGTCATTGACTCCGCCTACCGTGCCAAGGCGAGCGAGGTCCACCTGGTGGAGCAGGCCATGGTGGCTGCCATCGGCGCCGGACTGCCCATCACCGAGCCCTCGGGGAACATGGTGGTCGACATCGGCGGCGGCACCACCGACGTGGCCGTGATTTCGCTCTCCGGCATTGTCTATTCGCGGTCTGTGCGCGTGGCCGGCAATGAGATCGACGAAGCCATCACGCAATATCTGAAGCGCAAGTACAACCTGCTCATCGGCGAGCGCACCGCCGAGCAGATCAAGATGCAGATCGGTTCGGCGCATCCGCTGGATAAACCGCTCACCATGGAGATTAAGGGCCGCAACCTGATTGAGGGTGTGCCGCGTACCATCACTGTGGACGACAGCGAAATCCGCGAGGCCATCGGCGAGTGCGTGGCCACCATCCTCAACGCCATCCGCGTGGCCCTCGAACGGACCCCGCCCGAGTTGAGCGCCGACATTAGCGACCGCGGCATTGTGCTCACCGGCGGCGGCGCCATGCTCAAGAATCTCGACAAGCGCATCCGTGTGGAAACCGGTCTTCCCGTGTCCATCGCCGAAGACCCGCTGGCCAGCGTCGCGCTGGGCACCGGCAAAATGCTCACCGATTTCAAGCTGCTGCGGCGCATCGCCATCGAATAGCGCCCGCCAAGGCGGGGAAGGGAGCATAGTCCGGCTCGATGCAACTGCTGCTCAGACGCTACCGGGACCTGACGGTCCTTGTTCTCGTGCTCGCCGTCCAGGTGCTGCTGCTGGCCTGGCAGGTGCGCACGGGGCAGGATGTGCGCCTGATCCGCGTCTGGGCCGTGGCGAGCGTCATGCCCATGGCACGGGTGGTGGAGTTCATCCGCGCCAACACCATTGGAGTCGCCCGCGACTACCTCCAATTGGTGGATGCTCGCTCCAAGAACAAGGAACTGGAAAAGGAACTGGGCCGCCTCAAAATGGAGAACCAGTTCCTCAAGACCGAGCTCTCCACCGCCGACCGCGCCCGCGCCCTGGCCGCCTTTCAAAGCCGCTCGCCGTCGCGCACCCTGGCCGCTCGCCTTATCGGCAGCGCCACCAGTTCCAATTCGCGCGTCGTCTACCTCGATCGCGGTTCTTCCTCCGGCGTCAGGAAAGGTATGGCTGTGGTGACCCCGGACGGCATCGCCGGTAAGATCGTGGCCGCATTCCCCTCCGTCAGCCAGATGATGATGGTCACCGACCCCGCGTTTGCCGCCGGCGTTGTGTCGCAACGCATGCGTGTCCACGGCACATTGAAAGGCCAGAGCCCGTCTATCTGCATCGTCGACTACATCCAGAACGAGGACGACGTCAAGGAAGGCGACTGGTTTTTCACCTCGGGCGATGATCGCATCTTCCCCAAGGGCCTGCCCGTCGGGCGCGTGAAGTCCACGCGCACGGGCGGCATCTTCCGCGAGATCCGCCTGGAGCCATCGGGCACCAGCGGCGGCGTTGAGGAGGTCCTCATCGTCGTGGAAGGCGTGCATCAGGAGATCCCCGAAGGCGAGCAATCCAACCAGGAACTCCACATGTTGCCGCGCCCGCCCGCCGCGCCGGAGTCCGATCCCAATAAGATGATCGACTTCTCCACCACCGGTTCCGCGCTGACCACCGACGCCGACCAGGTGTTGGAACGCTATCGCCGCCTGGGAGCGGCCCAGGGCCACACCTACGGCGCCGGCGGTGTGCCCAACTTCAACATCCCCGTGCCTGATGCGCCGCGCACGGCGCCGCCCAAACCGGCGCAAGCCGGCGCTGCGCCCACGGGCCAGCCCGCTCCAGGGGCGCGTCAGCCG
>JAFLBB010000241.1 GCA_017304135.1 Acidobacteriota bacterium
GCCACCCCCGGCCGCAACGCCCAATGCCCCTGCGGCTCCGGCCGCAAATACAAACACTGCTGCCTCGGCAAGACCCCACTCCCCCAAGCCGCCTAACCTAAAAAAGACGAAACACTCCGAAATCTACGTCCATCGGCGGCCCAAAGAAAGGAGGCTCCCCTTACCCACCCACGCCAGCAACCCTCACAACTCACCCGCGACCGTAAGGGAGCCGGGCCGCTCAATCCTTCCACACTCCAGGCCCAACTCCTCCCAACTTTGGTGTTAAAGTAATCAACACCTATGGATCGCAGAAGCTTTCTCTCCTCCACCGCCGCCTCTCTGGGCATCACCGCCAAAATGCTCGCCGACACTCCCATGCCCATGGAAACCCTCGGCAAATCCGGCCTCAAAGTCTCCAAATTCTGCCTCGGCGGCTACCACATGCGCGTCCAGGGCGAAGCCGAAGGCATCCGCATCATCAAGCGCGCCCTCGACCTCGGCGTCACCTTCTTCGATTCCGCCGCCAAATACCACAAAGGCGAATCCGACGTCACCTACGGCAAGGCCCTCGCCCCCTCTGAGCGCCAAAAGATCATCCTCATGTCCAAGGCCGAACTCCGCACCAAGAAGGAGGCCATGGAACAGCTCGAAAACACCCTCCGCCGTATGAACACCGATTACCTCGACCTCTGGCAATGCCACGAAGTCGCCCGCCACGACGAGGTCGACAAAATCTTCGCCCCCGGCGGCTCCCTCGAAGCCTTCGTCGAAGCCAAAAAGCAGGGCAAGGTCCGCCACATCGGCTTCACCGGCCACCACGACTTCACCGTCCACCAGCGCCTCCTCGACGGCTTCGACGGCTGGGAAACCGTCCAGCACCCGGTCAACTTAATCGATCCCCACTACCTCAGCTTCATCACCAACTTCCTCCCCAATGCCGCTAAGAAAGGCCTCGGCCGCATCGGTATGAAGTCCAACGCCATCGGCGAAATCACCAAGAACAAGGTCGCCGAAATCGACGACTGCCTCCGCTTCTCCTGGTCCCAGGACATCCACACCCTCGTCTCCGGCGTCGAAACCACCGGCCAGCTCGAACACAACGTCAACGTCCTCAAAACCATCAAGCTCATGTCCAAGGACGAGCAGCGCATGACCCTGCACAAAACCAAGCAGGGCCAGTATGGCTCCAAAATCGAGCGCTACAAAAAGCCCGAAGCCGGCGCCACCCACCGCCTCCACGTCGACGGCGAACGCGCCTAGCCACCGCCCCATTTGCAGCCCCGGGCGCCGCCTCACCCGCCGCGCCCGCACCCCCGCTCGCACACCCCCACACCCCAGTCCTGACCAATCCGTCCCCTTTCCTCCAGCCAAATTTGATGCTAGCTTCGAGTTGACCGTCGGGTACGGCTTCCCAACCGTGCCAGCCAACCAAGGGCGTCCGCCCGACTGGATTTCATAACAAGGGGTCTTTCTATGTCCTATCGATGCACGCTTGCGTGCCTCCTGGTATTGGTGTGCCTGGCCTTACCAGCCTTGCCCCAATCCCAGGATTCCCGAGGCAATGTTGTGGGTCGTGTCCTCGACCCAACCGGCGCCGCCGTCCCGGGCGTCACCGTTCGCAGCTCGAACGACGCCACCGGCGTCACCGTCTCCTCTCAAACCAACGAGTCCGGTAACTACGCGCTGCCCTTCCTCATCCCCGGCGTCTATACCGTCACCGCCGAATCCCAGGGCTTCCGCAAATTCGAACGCAAAAACATCCAGGTCCGCGTCAACGAAAACGTCGGCCTCGACATCACCCTCACCGTCGGCGACGTCACCGAATCGGTCTCCGTCACCGCCGAAACCCCCCTCCTGCAAACCGCCGAGGCCTCCCTCGGTCAAATCGTCGACGAACGCCGCATCCAGGAGCTCCCCCTCTTTGCCGGCAACGCCATGGACCTTGTTCACCTCGCCCCAGGCACCGTCAACGGCACCAACATGCGCCTCCGCAAAGCGCCCTTCAATGCCGCCCCCTCCCAGTTCTCCACCGACGGCAGCGGCAACAACGGCAACGCCTTCACCATCGACGGTGTCGCCAACGTCTACTCCGACGGCACCGCCCCCCGCGTCGCCTTCTCCCCGCCTCAAGCTTCCCTTTCGGAATTTAAGGTCCAAACATCTTCTTTCGACGCCGCCATCGGCCGCACCGCCGGCGCCCTCGTCAACGTCTCCACCAAGGGCGGCACCAATGAACTCCACGGCCAGGCCTGGTGGTGGATCCGCCATTCCGCCTTCGATACGCCCACCATCTACCAGAACCGCTCCGGCCTCAAGCTCCCCATCTACCGCGACAACCGCTACGGCCTCACCGGCGGCGCGCCCATCTATATCCCCAAGGTCTATAACGGCAAAAACAAAACCTTCTGGTACTTCACCTGGGAAGCCAATAAGTTCGGCGACCCCAACGTCGGCGGCTCCATGACCTCCACCGTCCCCGCCGCCGCCTGGCGCAACGGCGACCTCTCCAGCCTCCTCCCGCTCGGCTCCAACTACCAGCTCTACGACCCGCGCACCATCGCCGCCGCCGCCGGCGGCCGCTTCAGCCGCCAGCCCCTCCCGGGCAATATCTTCCCCGCCAGCCGCATCGATCCCGTCGCCAAAAAGCTCCTCGATCTCTACCCCCTGCCCAATCAAACCGGCACCGCCGACGGCCGCAACAATTTCTTCTATTCGCTCCCGGCCAAGGAAGACTACTGGACCACCATCGGCCGCTTCGATCACGCCTTCAGCGAACGCAACCGCATGTTCTTCCGCTTCCACCGCGACTTCTGGGAAGAGGATAAGAACCGCTCCTTCGGCAACGACGTCAACGGCGTCATCCTCAACCGCATCAACCGCGGCGTCTCCATCGACGACGTCCACATGATCAACACCTCCATGGTCCTCAACCTCCGCTACGGCATCTCCGCCCAGGAGTTCCCCGAACGCCGCACCAGCAAGGGCTTCGACCTCTCCTCGCTCGGCTTTGCCTCCGGCCTCACCAGCCTCATCGATAAAAGCGTCTCCACCATCCCCCGCACCGCCGTCGGTTCCCTCACCTCCCTCAGCGGCTGGGAATCCGGCGACGGCAAAACCGCCTCCATCAGCCACAACGGCGTGGCCAGCCTCACCTGGATGCGCAGCAACCACAACGTCCGCTTCGGCTTCGACTTCATGCTCTTCCGCGAGTTCCGCAACCGCGTCCCGCAGGACATCTCGCCTGACTTGAGCTTCTCCAACGCCTGGGCCCGCGGCCCCCTCGACAACTCCGCCGCGCCCCCCGTCGGCGCCGAGTTCATCGCCCTCCTCTCCGGCATCCCCGGCGGCGTCCTCAACCGCACCGCCTCTTACGCCGAACAGGATGTCTACACCGCCCTCTACGTTCAGGACGATTGGAAGGTCAGCCGCAAGCTCACCCTCACCCTCGGCCTCCGCGCCGAACACGAGTCGCCCATCACCGAGCGCTACAACCGCTCCGTGGCCGGCTTCGCCGGTGACGTCTCCAACCCCATCGAATCGGCCGCCCGCGCTAACTACGCCGCCGCTCCCATCCCTGAACTCCCCCTCTCGGCCTTCCAGGTCAAGGGTGGCGTCACCTTCGCCGGTGCTAACTCCCGCAACTACTGGAACGACCAGGGCATCAAGTGGGCCCCCCGCATCGGCTACGCCTACCAGCTCGATCCCAAAACCGTCCTCCGCGGCGGCTACGGCATCTTCCACATCCCCAGCGGCATCCTCGCCGTCAACTCCATCCAGAACGGCTTCTCCCGCAGCACCCCCATCGTCGCCTCCAGCGACAGCGGCGTCACCTACATCGCCTCGCTTGCCAACCCCCTGCCCAACGGCCTCCTGCCCGTCCTCGGCGCCGGTGAAGGCCTCCAAACCACCCTCGGCCAGGCCACTTCGTTCTTTAACCCCGAACGCAAACGCCCCTACGCCCAACGCTGGAGCTTCGGCTTCCAACGCGAACTCTCCGGCGGCATCCTCGTCGAATCCAGCTACGTCGGCAACCGCAGCACCAAGCTCCCAGTCACGCGCAACTTGAGCTACACCCCGGCGCAGTACCTCAGCACCTCGCCCACCCGCGACGTGGCCACCATCAACTTCCTCAGCGCCAACTTCACCAGCCCCTTCTTCGGCCTCAACCCCAACTTCACCTCGCGCAACATCTCCCGAGGCCAGTTGCTGAGCGCCTACCCGCACTTCTCCAACGTCACCTATCAGGACTCGGTCGGCTACTCCTGGTACCACTCCCTGCAGAACCGCCTCGAGAAACGCTTCTCCCGCGGCTACACCCTGCAAATGGCCTGGACCTGGTCCAAAGCCATGACCGCCGACTCCTTCCTCAACGCTCAGGACCAGATGCCCTATGAGACCCTGTCCGATGTCGACCGCACCCACCGCGTCACCGGCAGCGGCATCTGGGAACTCCCCTTCGGCAAGGGCCGCAAGTTCGGCGCCCAAATGCCCCGCGCCCTCGAATTCTTCGCCGGCGGCTGGCAGTTGAGCGGCGTCTATCAGTACCAAAGCGGCTCCCCGCTCGGCTTCGGCCAGGCCCTCTTCATCGGCGATTCCTCGCAAATCGTGCTCGCCTCTGACCAGCGCAACACCGACAAGTGGTTCAATACCTCCGTCTTCAACCGCAGCTCGGCCGACGTGCTCGCCTCCAACCTCCGCACCTCGCCCCTGCGCTATTCCAACATCCGCTCCGACACCCAGCGCCGCCTCGACCTCTCCTTGAACAAAACGTTCAGCATCACCGAACGCGTCAAGATGAAGTTCCGCGCCGACGCCTTCAACGCCTTTAACGAGGTCGTCCTGCAGAACCCCAACACCGACCCCGTCAACTCCGCCTTCGGGCGCATCACCGGCCAGGAACCCCCGCGCTCCTGGCAGTTCTCACTCAACCTGAGCTTCTAAGCCGGCACGGCTTCCCAGCTCACGGCTCACGGGTGGCGGCGCGCAAGTGCCGCCACCCGCTCTCGCTCACTTCCCCGCATACCCCGCATTCACCACCGGCATCCGCGCCCCCACCTCCCGCCGCCACTCCTCCAACGCCCGCCGCAGCCGCCCGGCCACCGCCGCGTTCTCCGCGCTCACCTCGCGCGTCTCGCCCGGGTCCCGCTCCAGGTTGTACAACTCCACATGGCCGTCCTCGAAATACTCCAGCAGCTTCCACTCCCCCTCCCGCACCGCGCTCACCGGCGAAGTCGTCTCGTAGTAGTGCGGATAGTGGAAGTACAGCCGCTCCCGCCCCAGCTTCGCTCCCGCCTCGCGCAACAGGGGCACAAGGTTCACACCATCATGCTTGCCGTGATCCACAGCCCCCGTCAGCGCCGCAATCGTCGGAAAGAAGTCCATCGTCGTCACCGGCTCCGCGCACACCGTCCCCGCCTTCGTCACCCCCGGCGCCCGCACGATCAGCGGAATCCGCACCCCGCCCTGATACGCCGACCCCTTCCCCGACCGCAGCGGCGCGTTGTTCGTCACCACCTCGCCGTTGAACCGCCCGATATAGCCCCCATTGTCCGAAGTGAAGATGACGATCGTGTCCCGCTCCAGGCCTCTCTCCTTCAGCTTGTCCAGCACCCGCCCCACGTTCTCATCCAGCGAATGGACCATCGCCGCATAGGTCGCGTTCCGGTGCCGCATGCCCG
>JAFLBB010000242.1:0-3450 GCA_017304135.1 Acidobacteriota bacterium
CGACGCGATCCGCGTGGTGACGAAGCGCCAGCCCACCGCCGCGGAGCGGGCCGACGCGGATCTCGCCTGGAAGCTGGTGCGCTCGGTGAAGTCCAACGCCATCCTCTTCGTGCAGGACGGCGCCACGCTGGGGATCGGCGCCGGCCAGGCGAGCCGCGTGATGAGCGTGCGCATCGCGGCCTGGAAGGCCGAGGAAGCCGGCCTCAAGACGGCCGGCGCGGTGCTGGCCTCCGACGCCTTCTTCCCGTTCCGGGACGGGGTGGACCTCGCCGCCTCCTTCGGCGTGAAGACCATCATCCAGCCCGGCGGCTCCGTGCGGGACGCCGAGGTCATCGCGGCGGCCGACGAGCACGGCATCGCCATGCTCTTCACCGGCATGCGCCACTTCCGGCACTGACCGTGGCGGCCACCCGCCCATGAAGATCCTGGTGGTCGGCGGCGGCGGGCGCGAACACGCGCTGGCCTGGAAGCTCGCCCGGTCGAAGCACGTGGAGGAAGTGATCGTCGCCCCCGGCAACGCGGGCACGGCGCTGGAACCGAAGGTGCGCAACGTGCCCATCGACGCGGAAGACGTCGAGGCGCTGCTCGCCCTGGCGAAGGACGAACACCTGACGCTGACCGTGGTGGGCCCCGAGGGCCCGCTGGCCGCCGGCATCGTCGACCGCTTCTGGGCCAACGGCCTGCGCTGCTACGGCCCGCGCAAGCAGGCGGCCCGCCTCGAGAGCTCCAAGAGCTTCGCCAAGGAGTTCATGGTCCGCCACCGGATCCCGACGGCCCACCACGCCACCTTCTCGGACCTGGACGAAGCCCTCGCCCACCTGGACCAGGTCGGCGCGCCCATCGTGGTGAAGGCCGACGGCCTCGCCGCCGGCAAGGGCGTGGTCGTGGCCCAGACGCTGGACGAGGCGAAGGCCGCCGTCACCGACATGCTGGGCGACGGCCGCTTCGGCGACGCGGGCTCCCGCGTGGTGATCGAGGAGTTCCTGGCCGGCGAGGAAGCGAGCTTCATCGCCATGGTGGGCGTGGACGGCGCGATCCTGCCGCTCGCCACCTCCCAGGACCACAAGGCCCGGGACGACGGCGACCGGGGCCCGAACACCGGCGGCATGGGCGCCTACTCCCCGGCGCCGGTGGTGACCGACGCCATCGCCGAGCGGGTGATGCGCGAGGTCATGCGGCCCGTCGTCGACGGCCTGCGCGAGGAAGGCGTGCGCTACACGGGCTTCCTGTACGCGGGCCTGATGATCGCCCCCGACGGCACCCCGAAGGTGCTGGAGTTCAACTGCCGCTTCGGCGACCCGGAGACCCAGCCGATCCTCTTCCGCCTGAAGACCGACCTCTTGCTGCTGATCGAGGCGGCCCTGGAGGGCAAGCTGGCCAAGACCAAGGTGGAGTGGGACCTGCGCCCGGCCGTGGGCGTCGTGATGGCCGCCGGCGGCTACCCGGGCGACTACCGGAAGGGCGACGAGATTACCGGCATCCCCGCCGGGACCGCCACCAGCAAGGTCTTCCACGCCGGCACGGGCCTGAATGAAAAGAACCAGGTCGTGACCCGCGGCGGCCGCGTGCTGTGCGTGGTCGGCACCGGCAACACCGTGCAGGCCGCCCAGGCCGAGGCCTACCGGGTGGTGGACCAGATCCGCTTCGCCGGCGCCCAGTGCCGGCGGGACATCGGCTGGCGGGCGATCGCGCGGGGGCTGTAGCCTGCTGGCCTGGCAGGAGCGGTTTCAGCCGCGACCGAGGATCACGGCGACATAGAACGACGCCGGCGAGTACACCGTCACGCCCTGGACTGTCCTGCCAAGTAGCGGTGCGAAGTGCCGCTTGTCACCCGTGATGAGGGCATTGCACCGCAGACGTATTGCAGCCCCGAGTACCAGCCGATCATCCGGCGGCAGCATCCCCACGGCAGCCTCGATGCCTGCCTTGAGCGGCCGGAAGGGCACCCGGCGGCAGTGGCGAAGGACGGCCTCCAGAGAGCGCACGGCCGGGGGCGACTTGGCGAGGAGGTTCCGCCGGGCCTCGCCCTCCACATAGGCATCCACCCAGCATTCGTGCTTCGCCGCCCGTGTGAGATTCAGCAGTTTGCTCACCGCACCGTCAGTCCAGGCGGCGGAGAAGAGGATATTGGCGTCGAGGAATACCCGCACCGGCAGCCGCCCTAGCGGGCGCGCCGCTTCTTCCGGGACATCACCGCAGCGAGTTCGGCCTCTGCCGCCCCAAACTCCGCGATGCGCTGGTCCGAATACATTTCCACGGGCAGTGTGACCGCCGGTCGCAGCAACAGCCCGCCCGGGACCGTCTCTGCAATGAGCTGGTCGTCCGCCTTGAGGCCGAGGCTCTGGCGAAGCTTCGCGGGCAAGGTGAGAGTGCCGCGACTGCTGAGGGTAAGGGCTGCCTTCACGCGCCGGATTATTGCGGCTTTACTGATTTTCTGCAATTCGGACATGGGAACTCTGCCACTGGCTCACGGACCCACAGCCTGTTGCACCGCGGAGGCCGTTGCCAGTGCAAAATCCGGGCGAAACGGGCTGTTATGGCGGATCTGGCGTTGAACACCCTCACCACCCCCCGCCTCCACCTCCGCCCCTTCACGGAGGCCGACGCGTCCTTCACCCTGGCGCTGCTGAATGATCCGGACTGGCACCGCTTCATCGGCGACAACGGCACGCGCACCCTGGACGACGCCCGGTCGTACCTCCGGGACGGCCCGCTGACCATGTACGCCCGGGACGGCTTCGGCCTGCTGGCCGTGGACCTCACGGAAACCGGCGAGACCGTGGGCATGTGCGGCCTGATCCGCCGGGAAGGCGTGGCCGACGTGGACCTCGGCTTCGCCTTCCTGCCCGACCACCGGGGCCGGGGCCTCGCCCGGGAGGCCGCCGAAGCGATGCTCCGCTTCGGCCACGAACAACTCGGCCTCCCGCGCATCGTGGCCTACGTGGCCCCGGGCAACGCCCCCTCCGCGCGCCTCCTCGGCGCCCTGGGCATGCAGGCCGACGGCACCACCACGCTGCCGGGCTCAACGGAGGAGTTGTTAATGTTTTCGTCGGTTGCGGCCGAGTGACGGGCGGGACGAGAATCGGGAGCACCGGGGGAGTGACGCATAACCTGCCGGTCGGGGTGCCCGTGTATGCACCCGCGGAGGTCAGCTGAATCAGTCGGTTGCGGTCTCGGGGGGGAAGTTATGCGGCAGATGTGCGGGGATGTTATGCGTCACTCTTGCCGTCTAATTAATAGTTAGGGGGCAAGGTGAAGGGCATTAAATGGCTGGCCGCTCTACTCGGAATGGGCGCCGCCACCACAACACACACCGCGGATACAGTCGTCGAAGCGCCTGAGCATGCTGTCATAGTGCACTTTCAGTACGTCTCGACGGACCTGTCAGAGCTCTTTGCGCTCGAAGAGGAACTTGAGGCTGCAATCACGGCCGCGGATGCCGGCGAATAT
>JAFLBB010000242.1:3460-4558 GCA_017304135.1 Acidobacteriota bacterium
GAAGTCGCTGTTGGCGGAGGTGACGCCACTCTTTACATGTACGGTCCCAATGGTGATCGCCTGTTTGAGACGGTAAAGCCAGTGCTCGAGGCTACTGATTTCATGCGTGGGGCGCGAGTCACGATTAGGTACGGGACTCCGAAAGAGGGAACGCCAGAGAAGGTTCTCAGCATTGCCCCCTAACAATTCGCTGCAGCCGGACAAAGGCAAGCTGTCACGCCATCTGCATGCGCACATGGCGCGCCAGCTTGCCTTTGCCGCTGAGCTCAAACGTTAGAGCGCTGGATCCGCTGACGTGGAGACCACCAAGTGGCTGAGAGCCCAGGCGCAGAACGGAGATGCGGACGCTCAGTTCCGTTTGGGCTATCGACTCCGCTTCTCGCGCAGACCTGAACTCCGGGACCACGGCGGCGCGGTGCGAATGTGGGCCGCAGCCTCGTCACATGGGCATCCTCGCGCCCAGTTCTATCTCGGCATCTCCTATGATTTGGGCGTTGGGGTGGCACGAAACCTAGGAAAGGCGGTGCATTACTATCGGCTTGCCGCGAAGAATGGCCACGATGTTGCTAAATATAATCTTGCGCGCTGCTACCTTAATGGGGAAGGCGTTCGCCCGAACGCGCGCGTTGGTGTAGCCCTCCTAAGGCAGGCGGCGGAACTCAGTAACGTTGATGCACAGCGCGATCTCGGTTTCCACCTCCATGAGGGGGTTGGGGTTCGGAGGAACTATGCTGAGGCGGCACACTGGTACAGCCAAGCGGCGGCAGCTGGCGACCCGAAGGCGCAATGGAATCTGGGTCTTTGTTATCTTAGTGGCGAAGGCATTGAGGCGAGCCGCCGCCGCGCCGTAGTATGGATTCGGCGCGCCGCGGCTAAGGGCCACCGTGCATCGAAGCATTGGTTGCGAGCAAATGTGCGATCAGCGCTCTAACCACCGGGTCAACCGGACCGCCGAACAGCTTCGCTGTTCGGTGCCCGCGTCGCTGCGCGTCGCGGCGGCCGGTTACCCGGGCCGTTAGATGGTACTGTAATGGTCAGCGAACACTCCACCAGGCCTGTCTCACGCGTTTCCGCTGCATCGATCGAAGAGCTGTTGGG
>JAFLBB010000242.1:4594-5592 GCA_017304135.1 Acidobacteriota bacterium
CCGGACACGGCACAGGCGTTCCTGGATGCCGTCTTTCGCGCCGAGGGGTGGGATCCGTCTTCTGCCGACCGCAAGATGTACGCGTCAATGCTGGAGGAGGTCCGCCGTGTGTTCGAGCAACGCACCTAGCCTCCAGTCTTGGGGCCATCTAACCCGTCGTTGGAGCGGCCGTGAACGATAACGTGCCCTGTCATGTGCGCCGGCGTGCGGCCGATCACCTAGGTCGTTAGACGTCTCCAGAAGTGGTTCTCTCTGCTAACTCTCGGTTCGAACTCCCAGCGGATCTCGAGGGAATGCTCGCTACGTGGGTCCCCTCCGTGTCGCCGCGGGGGCTCGGGCGGGGGAAGCACGAAACAGAGCCTTGGATTTCGCGGCGCTTCCTGCTTGCAGCACTTCACTTCGGCACCCTTCAGTTTCCACTCTCGGTGCGGCCGGGCGATCGACCGGATCTAATGTTGGATTTCCCGACCCACACGGTTGGCGTGGAATTGACAGAGGTCGTGGCGCGCTCATTGGCCCAGGCGGACGCTATAGCCAACAAGCACTACCCAAGCGCCGTTGTCGACGCGTCGCTGTTCTTGAGGGAAACCCAACTAGCCCCTCAAGAGATTCATCAGCACCTTCAGAGCGCTGACACCCTGGCTGGGCCTGGCTGGAGTGGTGACTCCGTCGAACGGGAATGGGCCGCCGGAGTTCTCGATGCCATCAACGATAAGACCGACTCTCTGAAAAAGTCGGGATATAGGCAAGCGGATGCTTATTGGCTGGTTGCCTACGTAAGCACTCCCGGGCCGGCTCTGGATCTGGAGGTGGCGACGAAACTATTGTCGCCATTTCACCCTTTGGGGCAGCGCCACGGCTTTTCTGTGGTATTCATCCTAACAACGCGCTCCGCGGTAGTGCTGACGGAGGCCGGAGTGGCGGAGATGACTGATGATATGCCGGAGCCGTCTAGCAAGTCGCTGGAGCGCTCGCGTGCCGGCTGAGGTGCAACTCCC
>JAFLBB010000243.1 GCA_017304135.1 Acidobacteriota bacterium
CCGCGAAGCCGCCGCGGCCCCCGGCAAACTCGTCGCCGTCCTCCCCTTTGAGATCATTGGCTCCGCCGAGGGCGTCACCGAAACGGCCAGCGGTGTGAGTGAGATCCTCTCCGCCGGGCTCGCCGACTTCGAGCGCATCGAAGGTGGCATCGCCGCCATTCCCAGTAGCGAGATCCGCCGCCGCAACATCAACACCGCATCCGAAGCCCTGCGCATCTACGGCGCAAACCTCGTTGTCACCGGCACCGCCCAGCCCCGCGGCGGCCGCATCCAGTTCTCGCTCCAACTCATCGATCCCGCCTCCACTCGCCAACTCGCCGCCCGCGTCTTCGAATTCGATCCCGCCAATCCCGCCGCCCGCCGGCAGGCCGTCGATGAACTCGCCGCCCTGCTCTCCTTCAGCCCCGCCACCGCCCGCCGCGCTGCCTCCGGCGGCCAGACCGCCGCACCCCAAGCCGCCGTCGCCTATCTCAAGGGGCGCGGCCTGCTCGCCCGCTACGACGTGGCCGGCAATCTCGATCAGGCCATCGCCCAACTCGAACACGCCGTCGCCCTCGACCCCAACTACACCCTCGCCCACGCCGCCCTAGGCGAAGCCTGCTGGCGCAAAAGCCGCGCCACCGGCGATGCCTCACTCGCCGCCCGCGCCATCCAGCACGGCGAACGCGCCGTCGCCCTTGACCCCTCCCTGCCCACCGTCCACACCAGCCTCGCCGCCATCTACACCACCAGCGGGCGCGAACAGGACGCCATTCGCGAACTCAAGGAAGCCCTCCGCATCGCCCCCGCCAGCGCCGAAGCCAAGCGCGAACTGGCCCGCGTCTATGTCGCCCTCGGCCGCTTCCCCGAGGCCGAAACCGCCTACCAGGAAGCCATCGCCGCCCGGCCCACCGATTGGTACGGCTACCTCCTGCTCGGCCTGCTCTATCACCAGCAATTGGAGCGCTACGACGATGCCGCCGCCGCTTACCGCCGCGCCGCCGAACTCACCCCGGACAACGACCTGGTCCACCGCAACCTCGGCCTCGTCTATTATTCCCAGGGCCGCTACGCCCAGGCCGTCGCCGGACTCCAACGCTCGCTTCAGTTGAAGTCCAACGCCACCACCTACGCCAGCCTCGGCTCGGCTTACTATCGCCAGCGCCGCTACGCCGAGGCCGTCACGGCCGTGGAAACCGCCCTCGATCTCGAACCCCAGCGCTATTACTTCTGGGGCAACCTCGGCATCTACGCCCGGCGCACTCCTGGCTCTGAGGCCAAATCCGCGGCCGCCTTCGCCAAGGCCATCGAACTCGCGGCCGGCTTTCTCAAGGTTTCACCCAACGAGTACGATGTCCGCGCCGACCTCGCCGAATACTACGCCCGCACCAACCGCGCCCCCGCCGCCCTCGCCGAAATCGACCGCATTCCCGCCTCCGCCCGCCTCGCCCGCATCCACCGCATCGCCATCGTCTACGAACTCACCGCCAACCGCAAACAGGCCATCGCCGCCATCGCCGGAGCCGTCAGGAACCCCGCCACTCTTCGGCAGATTCAGGACGACCCCGACCTCGCCGCCCTCTGGGCGGACCCCGCCCTGCAAGCCATCCTCCCCGCCAAGCCTTGAGCCCCGGTGCTAGGTTTCGCCAATCCCCGGGTTGTCGCCCGTAATCGCCTTGGTGGCCGCGCTCAGGTCGGCCGCGGCCTGCGCCAACAGCGCCTTCAACCGCGCCGAAGCCACCGGCGGCTTGGTTTCCAACATCGCCAGCACCAACTGCAACTCGGCGATCACAAGATTGATCTGATCCATGACGATTCCTCACATGCTCGGAGATTCCGCGTCGCCACTCCAACCCGGCCCGCGGTCCCGCCAGAGTAGCAGGAATCCGCCGCACCTTCAATCGCGCTCCCCCACCGCGCGCCGGCGCACCCGATCGCGCCCACGCCTTCCCCCTCGCTCGCCCCCGCCCCGGCTTCCCCTCCATCCCCGCCCTCGCTACACTGTGCCCAGCGTGGTCTCTCACATGCCCTTATCTCTTACTCGCAGAACTCTCCTCGCCTCCGCCGCCCTCCCCCTGCTTCGCTCCGAAGACAAGTGGATCAACCTCTTCGACGGCCAATCGCTCACCGGCTGGACACCCAGCGAGAACAAGTCCTCCTGGAAGGTCACCGGCGGCTGCCTCTCCGCCGATGGCCCGCGCAGCCATCTCTTCTACTCCGGCCCCGTCTCCCAACACCGCTTCAAAAACTTCGAACTCGAAGTGGAAGCCCTCGCCAAAGCCCGCGCCAACTCCGGCGTCTACTTTCACACCGAATTCCAGGACTCCGGCTGGCCCGCCAAAGGCTTCGAAATCCAGGTCAACGGCAGCGCCCTCGGCGAACGCGGCTACCTCGAGCGCAAAAAGACCGGCTCGCTCTACGGCGTCCGCAACGTCTATAAGCAACTCATCGCCGACGACACCTGGTTCCGCCTCAACCTCTCCGTGCGCGGCAAAAACATCCAGGTCCGCATCAACGGCACGCTCGTCACCGAATACACCGAACCCGCCACGCCGCTGCTCGCCGACAACACCGCCGAACGCGGTCGCCTGCTCTCCTCCGGCACCATCGCCCTGCAGTGTCACGACGAAGGCTCCAAGGCCCTCTATCGCGCCGTCCGCATCCGCCCGCTCCCCGACGACGCCACCCCGCCCGCCGATGCCGCTCCCCCCGCGCCCACCGACGACGTCGCCCGCGCCATCCTCCGCCTCTCGGCCGCCAACATCCCCATGGTCGACTACCACGGCCACCTCAAGTCCGGCTTCACGCTCCCCCAACTCCTCGCCCACGGCCGACACCAGGGCATCTTCTACGGCGTGGCCATCAATTGCGGCAAGGGCTTCACCGTGCAGGATAACGCCGGCGCCCGACGCTTCCACGACGAGATGCAAGGCCAGCCCTGCTTTGCCGCCATGCAGGCCGAAGGCCGCGAGTGGACCCAGATGTTCTCCCCCCAGGCCGCCGGACTCTTTGACTACATCTTCACTGACTCCATGACCTGGACCGACAACCACGGCCGCCGCATGCGCACCTGGATCCCCGCCGAAGTCGGCCAGATCCCCGACGCCCAGGAGTTCATGGAAACCCTCGTCGCCCGCGCCACCGGCATCCTCAACTCCGAGCCCGTCGACATCTACGTCAATCCCACCTTCATCCCCGAGCAGCTCGCCCCCCGCTACGACGAACTCTGGACCGACGAGCGCATCCTCAAAGTCGTCCGCGCCGCCAAGGCCAACCAGATCGCCATTGAGATCAACAACCGCTACAAGCTCCCCGGCCGCCGCGTCCTCGAAGCCGCCAAGGCCGAGGGCTGCCAGTTCGCCTTCGGCACCAACAACTCCAGCGCCGCCGACATCGGCCGTTGCGAGTACGGGCTCGAAATGGCCGCTGCCCTCAAGCTCCGCTGGCAGGATTTCTTCGTCCCCGCCGCCAAAGGAAACCGCGCCATCGATCGCAAACCCGAAGCGCTGAAGGGGTAACGCCCCCGCCGCCCTCCGCCCCTTCCATAGACACCCCACCCCGTACGCCATATACTTGGGGCGCTATAGGCATCTTCATATGACCATCCATACCTTCCGATCCTGCCTTCTCGCCGGAGCCGTCCTCTTCGCCAGCGGCTGCGGTAAGCAGGAGCGCAGCGAAGCGGTTCAACTGGCGAAAACCCTGCAACAGCAAAAGGCCACCTTCGACGCCGCCAACGCCGCCGAACAGGAACTTGTCACCAAAGCCAAGGCCTGGGGCCGCGGCATCATGGAAACCGGCGCCGGCAAAGGCACGGGTCTCGATCAGAACTCCGCCCAGGCCGCCCAGTTCGCCAAGGACGCCCTCGCCATCAGCACCCAGCTCAGCCAGGTCCGCCAGGGCATCGACGCCGTCTCGCTCACTGAGGAGTTCCCCCGCGGCGTCAAGAACGAACTCACCACCGCGCTCACCAAACGCCAGCGCCTGCTCCACGATCTGCGCACCCTCGCCGAACAGGTCTCGCCCCAGTTCCTCGCTTACAAGGAAATGAAGGACTACGCCGGCGATAGCTACCCCGACGGCCTCACGAAATTCGACGAGGCGCTGCGCACTCACATGCGCCCCGACGACTCCGTCGCCAAGGCCCTCGCCTCTCTCCAAGAGAAGTTCGAGTTCGCCGCCGGCGAAATCTAAAGCCGCCAGGCCTTACCGCCGCGTCACCGTCACATACCGCATCGCTTTGTTGCCCGCCGTGTCGGTCACGGTAAACGTCACGCGGTTGATGCCCACCGCCAGTTGCACGTCGGCCCGCCAGCTCGCCACGCCTACCATCGCCCCGCCCGACGGATACACGTTCGAACTCCACCGCACCGAAGCAACCCCTACGTTGTCCGACGCCGTTCCGTAAAACGCCCTGCTCGCCGACGACACCGTCACGCTCAGCGCCGAAGGATACGTCACCGCAATCAACGGGTTCACCGTGTCGCTCGGCGTCGGCGTCGGAGTAGGCGTCGGAGTAGGCGTAGGAGTAGGCGTAGGCGTTGGTGTCGGCGTGGGCGTCGGCGTCACCGGCGGAGCCGGAGCCTGCGTCCGCTCCGCATACAGCGTCCGCACCGCCGCAATGTCGCCCGCCGTCAGTCCGCCCCAAATGCGGTAGTACGCATACATCACGTTCGCCGGGTCATCCGAATGCCCCAGCCCCAGCGCGTGTCCCAACTCGTGCAATGCCACGCTATACAGGTCCGTGTTCGCCCCCACCTTCCACGCCTCGGCCGCGTCAAAGTGCATGTCCCCCGCAATCGGTTCCGGATTCGGCGGGGCAGGGAAGTAGGTGTGCGCCAGCGTCCGGCCCGCCCCGTCAAACGGACTCGAATCGCCATGCGAACCCGACGCAAAAAAGATGTTCAAATGCCGCGCGTAATTCGCCGCGCCCCCTTCGGCGAAATTCACGTTCACCACCGCTGACCACGCCGCCAGCGCCTTCTGAATCTCCGCCTTCTGCGACGCCGCCGGCAACAGGCTGCTCAACGTTCCAAACGAATACTGCAAATTCACCGTCCCCAGCCCTGCCCCATCCCATCCCTCGCCCACCTTGGCAATATAGTTGGCCACCGGCCCTGCCGCCGTCACCGCCCCCGCGCAGCCATGCACCAGCGTTCCTTCCCTCAACTCCTTCGACGCCGGAAAGATGTAGGAGACCTCCTCCCACCCCCCCAGCGCCTCCACCTGCTCCCGCGTCCCGCTCACCACCAGTTGATGCTCCAGCAAATCGGCATGCGCCAGCACGCTCAACCCTTCCCGCAGCGCGATCGCATGCGCGTCGCGGTCAGCCACATCGGGAAAGAAATCCACCACCACCGTCAGCGCCTCGTCCTCCAGCGCATCCACCAGCGGGCTCACCTTCCGCCCCAGCTCAAACAGCACCGGCGCATCGCCCTGTGGCAACTCCGCCGCCAAGCCCGGCGTCCCCGCCGCCATCGACACCATCACCGCGTTCTCCGGCACATACTGCAGCGCCGTCATGCCCCGCGCCGCCAGTCCCTCCAATTCCGCCGCCTCCGGCATGTGGTCAAACTGCACCACCCGGTACACCC
>JAFLBB010000244.1 GCA_017304135.1 Acidobacteriota bacterium
GGGGGGGGCTGAGGGGGCGGGAGAGGGGCGGGGGCGGGCGGCGGAGGTGCGGGGGGCGAAGTTGCGGGTGGGGGAGCTGGAGGTGCCGTTCACGCCGGCAGCGGCGCTGGATTTGGATGGCGTGGCGGCGCGGCGGGGCGAGGATCTGGATGGGCTGCTGGGGGCTCCGCTGCTGCGGCGGTATGTGGTGGAGGTGGATTTGGAGGCGGCGGTTTTGAAGATCCACGATCCGGCGCGGTGGAGGTATGGGGGCGGGGGCGAGGAGTTGGCGGTGCGGGTGGATGCGATGGGGACGCCGCATGTGCGGGTGGGGTTCGGGATGCCGGGGGGCGAGGCGCTGGAGGGGGAGTTCAAGGTGGATTCGGCAGCGAGTTCGGCGACTTTGATGTTTGCGCAGCCGTTCACGGCGCGGCACGGTTTGCTGGACAAGTTGCGGGCGGCGGGGGCGCCGTTGCTGGCCGATGAACTGGGCGGCGTGGGGGGAACGTCGCGGATGTGGTACACGCGGCTGGCCGAGGCGCGGGTGGGGAGGACGGCGTTTGAGCGGCCGTGGGCGGGGGTGATCGAGGCCAAGGGGGGAACGCTGGCGGCGGAGGGGATTGCGGGGATCATCGGGGGCGGGCTGATGCACCGCTACAAGGTGATCTACGACTGCCCGCGGGGCCGCATTTACCTGGAGCAGGGCAAGCGCATGGGGGATCCGTTTGAGATCGATATGTCGGGGCTGCGGTGGATCTCGCCCCGGGAGAACCGGCGTGAGCACCGCGTGAGGGCTGTGATGGACGGGTCGCCGGCGGCGAGGGCTGGGCTTCGCGTGGGTGATGTGCTGCTGAGGGTGGACGGGCGGCGGGCGGCGGAGTTCGATCGTGCCGCGCTGGCGAAGCGGCTGATGTCGCCGGGTACGGTGCGGTTGCAGGTGATGCGGGAGGGGCGCGAGTTGGAGTTTGCACTGGCGCTGGGGCGGCTGGTGTGATGCGGCGGCGGGGGGATTGGTAGAGACTGGGCTATGGACAATACGCGGGTTTTCAAGATGTCGTTTGCGGGGGTGTATCCGCATTACGTGGCGAAGGCGGAGAAGAAGGGGCGGACGAAGGCGGAGTTGCATGCGGTGATTGAGTGGCTGACGGGGTACGATGAGCGGGGGCTGGAGAAGGTGATTGCGGAGAAGGTGAGTTTCGAGACGTTTTTTGCGCAGGCGCCGCGGATGAATGCGAATGCGGGGAAGATTACGGGGGTGATTTGCGGGTACAAGGTGGAGGAGATCGAAGACCCGCTGATGCGGAAGATCCGGTGGCTGGATAAGTTGGTGGATGAACTGGCGAAGGGGAAGAAGATGGAGAAGATTTTGCGGGCGTGAGCGGGGGGCGGGACGGTGGGGCGGCGGGGGAGTGTCAGTTGGCGGAGCGTCCGGCCATGCCGAACCAGTTGCTGAAACTCTGGAAGGCCTGGCTGGTGGCGAGAGGGGTCAGGGTGACGTGCATGATCAGGTAGTAGCCGAGCAGCACGGGCATGGGCCAACGGACGCGGCCGGAACGCCATTCCAGAAAGATGATGACGGCGCAGGTGAGTTCGAGGAAGAGGAGCGAGGCGTAGAGGGCGGCGTCGAAGTCGGGGATGAGGGAGGGGAGGAGGTTGACGAAGAGGCGTTCGAGGGCGGCTTCGAGGGGGATGAAGGCGCTGGCGGCGAGGGCGGTGACGTGGAGGCGGATGTCGCGGCGGCGGGCGGAGGTGATGGCGAAGGCGACATAGAGGCAGAAGAGGGCGATGCCGGTGAGGTCGAGCCAGACGAATTTCACGCTGGCGAGGCGGAAGGTAGTGATGTTGGTGAAGGCCATCATGCGGACGACGTAGACGCCGCTGAGGGCGACGATGGCGGCGAGGGCGAGGGAGGCGTAGCCGAGGAGGCGGTGGAGGCGGCGGCGGCGGGTGCGGATGAGGGCGTATTGGAGCAAGGGGAGGAGCATCCAGGCGGTGGCGGACCAGCCGTGGATGTGATGGGGGAGCGGGGTGGACGGGAGCTTGGCGAAGAAGCCGGGCCAGAAGCCGGCGACGGCGAGGGCGAGGGCGGCGGCGAAGATGGGCCAGGGATGCCGCACCGCGTGGGGAACCAACTGGGCGATGGGCATGGGGTTTACTGTAGCGGATTGTGGGGCGGAGGGGCACGCGGGCGGCGGCGGGTGGCGCCGCCTGGCATTGAGTCCGGCAGTTTCTGACTTGCCGACGGCTCGCTCAGAATCGCCCGGATTCACTTCAACAGGGCGTTACTGGGTCCATTGGGGTGCTGGCTGGTGGACAGTACCAGTTCACGGAACACTGCACGACAAGGTGCGAACTACCCATGGGGGCGTTTGCGCCCGAGACCCAAGTCGATTCGAACGCGAGAAAAGGCACCCTTGCGACTACTGACTGGGGGCATTGCCGGTGCGCTGCGGTAACATCGAAAATAGGCAGGTATCCGGGCATCAATGGCTCGGGACACAGCTGGGACAGCAGATCACATGACGACCTCCGCCGACCCATACTCGCGTCTTCGTCCCCAAGCCCTTACGGCGGCCGACGAGATCTGCCATTGCGAGCAAGGAATACCAGTCTTGCTGCAGCCGCACCTGTCAAGGAACCCGCTATCGTGCGGCAGGTGCAATCTTGAAGTGCCACCCGAGCGCGTCGGCTTTGATGCGCTGGTGGCCGATGCGCTGGCCGCGTGGCGTGACTTTCATGACTCGTTTTACTTCTTGTGGCTCGATTCGAACGAATTCGAAGGTTGGGCAGCCGCTCAGTTAAGGGACCCATCGAGTCCAGTCAACGTCCGTGGGCTTGATGTAGCGCGGCGGGTGAGCATTGATCGTCGTTGCTACCTCTCTTGGTTCCAAGACGAAAGTGGATCCGACTGGACGCCGGCAACTCATTGTCCCCGTTGTTCGGCCCCGCTGGAAACTAGGTTCGGTGGCGAACGGCCACAGGGTGGCGAACTGCGCGTGTGTGACGCGTGCTTGATTGCGGTGCTCGCGTAGTCTGAGGCGCGTCGGGGCGGGCAAAATCCGCCCTTCCGACCAATAGAGAACGATCAACGGCACAGCGTTTCTCTCTCCACCACGGCCGCCACTCGGGTACTGCTTCGCCAGATCACCGGATCTATCGTCGGCCATACGCCGCTAGTGGTCATCGCCAGCGGGATCGTGCCCGTATCACGGCGCATCTGGAAGTTGGCCTCGCTGGTGGTGGCGGTGCTGCGCCGATTCGGCCGGGCGAAACGGAAATGGCACCGTGGGGACGCGAACCTGCTGAGGGATAGTCCGGTGGGCTCGATGAGACGATGAACGGAGTCCGGCGGCCTTGCTTCGGCGCGAAGGGGCGGACTCCTCGCGAGGGGAGGAGCGTGCCCTCACCCCATGGCGATCAGCGAGTCACCGAATGGCCTTGGGTGCGGTGGGTGGTGAGCAGGTCGGCGAGGCGGGCGGCCACCTCGCGGTTGTCGCGGAGGAGGTCGTTGGTCTCGCCGGGGTCGTCGCGCAGGTTGTAGAGCTGCGGGGTCATCTCTCCCTTGCGCAAATCGGGGATGTTTGCGACCCCGGCGGCCGGTTTGCCCTCGATATATTTCCAGGGGCCCTGGCGGATGGCAAAGACACCTTCGACGCTGTGGGAGATCATGGAGTCGCGAAGGGGCTTGCGGAGTTTGCGGCCCAGCAGCGCGGGGAGGACGTTGACGCTGTCGCCGGCGGCGGCGGTGGCGGGAGGAAGGGGGCGGCCGAGGATGGCGGAGGTGGTGGCGAGCATGTCGGCGAGGTTGATGGTCTCGGCGCAGGTGGTTCCGGGCTTGACCTTTCCCGGCCACCGGGCGAGGAAGGGGACGCGGAAGCCGCCCTGGTAGATGCTGTGCTTGCGTCCGCGCCAGGGGCCGTTCATGCGCAAGCCGGCGCGGACTGCCTGGGCCTCGGGACCATCGCCTTCGGTGAGCAGGACGCCGCCGTTGTCGCTGCTGAAGACGACGAGGGTGTTGTCGGTGAAACCGAGGCGGTCGAGGGCGGCGAGGATGCGCCCGACGGAGAGATCGAGCTCGTGGATCCATTCGCCATAGAGGCCGGCTTGGCTTGAGCCGCGCACGTTCTTCGAAGGGGTGTAGGGGTAGTGGATGGCGACGGGAGTGAAGTAGAGGAAGAAGGGAGTGTGGGCGTTCTGCCGCTCGAGCCATTGGATGGCGTCGGTGGTGAGTTCGTCCATGACATTCTCATCCACGCGGTGGGGGGCGTCGAAGCCGAGGAACGGCCGGCCGTAGGGGGTTTTGCCGGAGGGTTGGACGGTGGTGGAGCGCAGCCCGACGGTTTCGCGGTTCCTGACGTAGATGCCGGTGGCGTCGCCGTGGTTTTGGGGAACGCCGTAATGATAATCGAAGCCGATGTCGAGCGGACCCGGCTGAATCGGTTTGGTGTAGTCGGTTTTCCCGGTCCCGTAGCCGAGATGCCATTTCCCGATGGCGGCGGTGCTGTAGCCGGCCGATTTGAGCAGGGAGGCCATGTTGAGGCGGTCCGGTTCGATGTGCAGAGGAGAGGTAATGCCGAGCACGCCGCTTGTTGCGGAGGTGCGCCAGCAGTAACGGCCGGTCATGAGGGCGTAGCGCGAGGGACTGCAGACCGAGGAGGGGGTGTTGGCATCGGTGAAGCGGACTCCCTCAGTGGCCAGGCGGTCGATGTTCGGGGTGCGGACCAGGCGGGGATCGGCACCGTAGCAGTTGAGGCTGCCCCAGCCGAGGTCGTCGGAGAGGATGACGACGATGTTGGGATGCCGGGGCGGCGCGGCTGCCGCCGAAGCTCCGGCCATCGCGGCGGAGTGGAGGAAGTGTCTGCGAGTGAGCATGAGCATCTCCTTGACTGGAACAACGCCGTGAGGGCGCACGGCGATCTCACTATAGCTTGGCGGCGCAGGGCGCAGGGGCGGGTTTGCCGGTGGCGGCGGCTGGTAGAATTGCCTTCGTGCGCGCCGGGTTGGGGTGGGCGCGAGTATCGGAAACATGAGGAGGCAGAAATGGTTTTAACAAAAGACGAGTTGATTGGTGCACTGCAGAACGAGGTGCGGATTCTGGTGCACTTGTGCGGAAAGGTGAAGCCGGAGATGGTGGAGTACCGGCCGACGGAGAAGCAGCGGAGCACGATTGAGCTGCTGCGGTATTTGACGGTGATGGGGCCGGTGCTGGTGCCGTCGATCAAGGCCGGGACGTTCCTGGTGGACGACTGGAACGCGGCGGAGGCGAAGGCCAAGGAGATGAGTTTTGAGGAGGTGGTGAAGTCGCTGGAGTCGCAGGCGGCGGGGTATGCGGCGGCGGTGGGCGGGTTCACGGATGAGGAGTTGCGGCAGGAGATTGAGTTGTTTGGGATGAAGTTGAAGCGGGGTCCGGCGCTGGTGAATTTGATTGTGTGCGGGCATGCGGCGTACCGGACGCAGTTGTTTTGTTACTTGAAGGCGTGCGGGCGGGATGAGCTGAACACGATGAACTTGTGGGCGGGGATGGATGGAGGGATGTAGCGCCGGGGGGATGTAAGGGTTATAGAGATTGGTTTAGGGGCGG
>JAFLBB010000245.1 GCA_017304135.1 Acidobacteriota bacterium
CCGTCGAACTCCTCTACGCAGGCGAAGCCCCCGGTCTCAGCGGCGTTCTCCAACTCAACGCCCAACTCCCCGGCCTCTTCACCGCCCCCGGCAAGCACGAGGTCATCCTCACCATCGGCGCACACGCCAGCCCCACCGGCGTCACGCTGCAGTTAAACTAACCCTCCGCACCCGACGCCTCCTCCTCCGCGCTCGCCGCCCCCGCCGCCTATCGCGCAAACAGCGGCTGCGTCCAGGCGCTCACCCCAAACGACGAATCCACCCGCGCCCGCACATACCGCTCGCTCCCCGTCAGCTTGTACACCGGCTTCACATCGAAGCTCCTCGCCAGCACCTTCCCCCCATCGCCAATGAAATACGTCGTGAACTTCTCGGTCGGCCGCTGCTGGATCGCAATCCGATACTCCCCGCCCCCCGTCCGCACATCCTCCAACACCACGCCCGAGCTCGCATAAAAGTCCCCGCGCTCAATCGCCGCGCTGATCGCCGCCGCGCTCAACTCGCTCGCTCTCACCTGAATCCAACCCTTCCCAGGATTGGAAAACTCCTGCCCCATCTTCTTGAAGTGATGCGCATCGTCCACCGCGATCCCGTGAATGCGTTTTCCCGCCGTCAACAGCGTGTCCCACATCTCATCGAGCGACTGAAACCCGCCCCCGCCCACATTGTTCACCGTCGGATGCCCGTTGTAGACCTCAAGCAACCCCAGGTTGTTCACCTTCAGCAAATCCTCCTTCGTCACCGACCAGTGAAAGTTCGGATGATTCAACGACGGCATCGCCATCGCCTGGCGAATCATGTCTACGTTGTTCTGAATCGTCTCGGCCACGCTGTTGCCATGCCGCGGCTGCAACTCCCGCGACAGATTATAGGCGTTCACGTGAACGTGCTTGTCGCCGTAACGGTCCGTCACCTCCTCGCCCGGAATCAGCAGGAACTTCTCCCGCGCCGCATGCGCCGCATTCAACCCCCCGACATCGGTCAGGTAGTTGTGGTCCGACAGCGTCAGGAACTGGTAGCCATGCTCGCGATACCACGTCGCCACCTCGTGCGGCGTCGAGTCGCCGTCGCTGTTCAACGTGTGCGTGTGCAAATTGCCCTTGTACCAGCGCGCCGCCGACCGCGTCTGCGTCACCGCCGCCCCCAACGCCAGCAATGACAAAAACGTGAACCGTACAATCCAGGTAAGCCGCATCACAGGCAGTGTAATACGTCCCGCCGCGCCGCCTCATCCGCCCCGCGCCCAGACCCCCAACCCGCTCCGCCAATCCCCTATCCCTCCACCCCCACTTTTGCTACCGTGTGGCCATGACTCGCCGACAGTGGCTCGCCACAACTCCCGCTCCTCTTCTCGCACTTACTCCTCCTGAATCAGCGCCCGCCGCCCGCCGCATGCTCTCCGGCTCGCAGACGCCCGCTTCCCTCGCCGCCGCGCTCATCCCCGCCGCCCAATGGCGTGCCTATCCAACCCAGCCCACCGCCATCCCCGACGATGCCCGTGCCGCCATCCTCGCCGCCGGAGAAGCCGCCCTCGGCCAGTCCTGGCCCTCGCTGCCCGCCACCGTCCTCCTCGAGTTCCGCCGCATCGGCAACCGCTCCCACTACGAAGCCCTCAACAGCGCACGCCGCCGCCGCGTCCGCGAACTCGCCATGGCCGAATACCTCGAAGGCAAGGGCCGCTTCCTCGACGAACTCACCAACGGCATCTGGCTCGTCTGCGAGGAGACCTTCTGGGGCTACCCCGCCCACATCCACGCCCAAAAGGCCGGCTCCGGCCTCCCCGACGCCGAAGAGCCCATCGTCGACCTCTTCGCCGCCGAAACCGCCAGCCTCCTCGCCTGGATCCACCACCTCCTCGCCCCTTCCCTGGCCAAGGTCTCCCCCCTCCTTCCCCGCCGCATCGAATACGAAATCCGCCGCCGCATCCTCGACGTCTGCTACACCCGCTCCGACTTCGGCTGGATGGGCCTCGACCCCAAAATCACCCGCGCCGTCAACAACTGGAACCCCTGGATCTGCTCCAACTGGCTCACCACCGCCCTCCTCTTTGAACCCGCCGAACGCCGCCCCCGCGCCGTCCACAAAATCCTCACCTCGCTCGACCGCTTCCTCGACGGCTACCACCCCGACGGCGGCTGCGACGAAGGCCCCTCCTACTGGGGCCGCGCCGGAGCCTCCCTCTTCGAATGCCTCGACCTCCTCCACCGCGCCTCCGCCGGTAAGTTAGACTTTTTCCAACTCCCCCTCGTCCAGGAAATCGGCCGCTACATCTACCGCGTCCACATCGACCGCGACTGGTATGTCAACTTCGCCGACGCCTCGGCCCGCATCCACGCCTCCGGCGATCTCATCTACCGCTACGGCCACCGCATTCAAGACGCCACCCTCATGGCCCACGGCGCTTACGCCGCCTCCCTCGACGGCCCCGCCCAACCCGACGCCGGCTCCATCGCCCGCCAGCTTGACTCCCTCTTCAACCTCGCCGAACTCCGCCGCGCCAAGCCCGCCGCCGCCTTCCCCCTCGAGTCATGGATGCCCGGCATCGGTGTCCTCACCGCCCGCCAGCAGCAAGGTTCCGCCCAAGGCTTCTTCCTCGCAGCGCAAGGCGGCCACAACGCCGAAAGCCACAACCACAACGACGTCGGCAACTTCATCGTCTACCACAACGGCCAGCCGATCCTCGTCGATGCCGGCGTCGAAACCTACACCGCCAAGACCTTCTCCTCCCAGCGCTACGACATCTGGACCATGCAGTCGGCCTATCACAACCTGCCCACCATCAACGGCGTCATGCAGTCGGCCGGCCGCGAATTCGAAGCCCGCAACGCCCGCGCCACCCGCACCCCCGCCCTCGCCCAACTCACCCTCGACATCGCCGCTGCCTGGCCCAGCCAAGCCGGAGCCACCGCCTACGAACGCACCATCGCCCTTGACCGTGCCGCCTCCCGCATCGCCCTCACCGATCGTTGGAAGCTCACCACCGCCCGTTCCCTCGAATGGAACTTCATGACGCCCCTCCACCCTAAGCAAACCGCCCCCGGCAAACTCGTCCTCGGCAACCTCACACTCTCATTTCCCGAAAGCTACAAAGTCGCCATCGACGAAGTCCCCGTCACCGACGGCCGCCTGAAGCCCATCTGGGGCGCTTCGCTGCGCCGTGTCCGCCTCGCCGCCCCCGCCCCGCCCGCGCAAGGCGAAGCCGCCTTCACGCTCGCGTAAGCTCTCTCAGCTCAGGCCATACCGCTCGCGCAGAATCCGCGCGTGATGCTCCACGTGCCCGCAGATGATCCACACCAGCGCCCGCACGCTCACCGTCTTGCCGCTGGCCACCCCCGTGCGCAACCATGCCTCTTCCGGCAGCGATTTCACCAGCGCCAGCGTCGAAGCGCGAATCGCCGCAAACTCCGCCCCCAGCGCCGCCATGCTCACCGCGTCGCTCGCCGCGTGCCGCACGCACACATCCTGGTCCATCGAGTCCAACTCAACGCCCATCGCCCGCGCAAACCACAGCGCGCGAAACGCAAACACGCGCTCCGTATCGTTGATGTGCCCCACCGCCTCGCGCACGCTCCACTTGCCCGGCTCGTAGCGCTTCAGCGAGGCTTCCTCGCTCACACGCCCCAGCAGCGCGCCAAACTCCGCCGCCTGCCGCTCCAGCGCCGCAATCACATCCTCGCCCCCCACCTTCCCGATGTAGGTCCAATAGTATTCGGCGGCTTCGTTCGCAAGAGGTTTTCCCGTCATGGCTTCAGAATAACGCGCACTCCGCGCCCCCACTGGCTCACGCCTCTTCACCATTCGCCCACATTTCCCCGGCTAAGGTAAATGTTCGGTAAAGGTCCCGATTTCGACAAACTTCAGCCCCCGTTCGCGCGTCTTCATGTACAGGACAGAGAGAAATCCCATGCCGAACATCCTCACACGCACACTCGCCATCGTCCTGCTAGGGCTCGTACTGGCCTCTCAGGCCACGCCCTATGCGACCTCGCTGCCCTACCGCGCCACGCTCTTTGTCCACTACCTGGAAACCTCCCGCGGCGCCCAGGACACCCAAGGCCCCCTCACCCTCTGGGAACGCATCGTCTACAGCTACATCTACGCCGCCGGCTAACCACCCCCGCCAGCCCCGCAAGCAAGCCGCCGATCAACGCAGATAACTGAAGTGACCCCGCACGCCGAGACACAGCGAATCAGCACCGTCGCGGTTCGATGCAGTGTCCGCTCTGCGGCACTGCCTCAGTTCTGGGGCTGACTCCAAGTACTCAAGTCGTTCATCGGCGTTCACCAGCGGCCAGATATCTCTTCCGCCGCCCGGCTCCCTCACGCGCCGCGAAAGCAAATCCCCCACGCGCCGCAACACCCCAGGTACACAGTCCGGAGCGCACAGGGCCGAGGCGGCGCCTTTCGCCGCCCGGCTCCGTTATGCGTGATCAAAAAAAGCCCACAGCACGGAGGCGGCGTAGTTGGCCACCCCGGCTCCGTTGTGCGCAGTGCAAGAAAATCCCCCACGCGCCGCAACACCCCAGGTACACAGTCCGGAGCGCACAGGGCCGAGGCGGCGCCTTTCGCCGCCCGGCTCCGTTGTGCGCGATTCAAGTTAAGCCGCGTGCTCGCCCAACTCCCGCGTGATGTCCTCCGGCGTCAGACTCTCGCCCCCATTCATCCGCCCCAGCAGGCTTTCAATCACCGCCTTGGCCTTGTCTTTCTCAAAGTCGCGAATGAACCCATCGCAAAAGTGTTCGCCCGCCATCGCGCGGTTGATCTCATGCTCTTTGTTGTGGTCTTGCAGCTCCGTGAAGTACACCACGCGGTATTCCATCGCGTACGTCGTCTCGCGGTAGATCTCAAACATCGTCTTGTCGGACTCAAACGCCATGGAATCGACGATAACATGCCCCCCGCGCCACGCTCCACACCCGCCGCCCCGAGCCCCTACCGTACCGGCAGGCTTTGCACCGGCGAAACACGCGAATCGAAGGCCACCGTCAGCATGTGCGTGCCCGCCGCCATCCCCTGGTCCAGTTGCACCTGCACGCTATAGCTGCCGTCGTTGTTCAACCCCACCTGCAGCGCCTGCCGCGGCTGCCCGTTGATTAACACCCGCACCCGCCCCGCCGACACATCCGCCCCCAAATCGCCCGCCCCGGTCACCATCAGCGTGATCACCTCGCCCGGCCGCGCCGGCCGGTTCACGTCGATCTTCGTCCCGCCCGAGTACACCGCCGCAATCGACGGCGGAGGCAGATCCACCGACATCGCCACCACCGGCAACTCCTCGCCGTTCACCTTCACCCGCAGCGTCGCCGGGCCAAACGGCGTGCCCGACGGCACCGTGAACGTCAACAGCCCGCCCGCATACGAGGCCGACTGCACAGGCAGGTCATTCACCGTCACTGTCACCGGCCCGCTCTCATTCGCCAACCCGGCAATCCGCGCCGTCGCCACCAGCGCC
>JAFLBB010000246.1 GCA_017304135.1 Acidobacteriota bacterium
CGCTCGCGCACTGGACAGACCAGTGCGCGGTCCCCTGGCCAGACCAGTGTGCGGTCCAGTCCGCCGATCGTCCGGCCGCGCTTCCGCCGTGATCGCTGGCCCGCGGGGGACCGTGGCCAGACCAGTGCGCGGCCGGGGCGGGGGACCGCGCGCGCTCGCACACTGGACAGACCAGTGCGCGATAGCGAGGCGTCGGGTGACTGTCGCGGGGTGACCGTGGCCAGACCAGTGCGCGGTCCCGCCCGCGGCGGGTCCCCGCCAGACCACTGCGCCGCCTCGCGTACCCTCGTCGCCCGTGCCTCAGGACCCTCGCCGCCCAGCCAACGAACTTCCGCCGCTCGGGGCAGCGGTTCGGCTCGTCGACGGCCGCGACGCCACCGTCGTACGGATCGACGCCGACCTGACCCGGCGTTGCCGACTCAGCTCTGGCGACGTCGTTCGCGTGTCGCCTCCCGACGCGCGACTCGAATCGGGTCAGGCGATCGTGCTCGACGGCGCGATCGCCCTTCTCGTAGTCGCGGGTTCGCGGGCACAGGGGCTTGCGAGCGACGACTCCGACACCGATCGGCGCGGCGTGTGGATGTCGCCGCCAACCTGGTGGGCCCACCTCGCCGAACCTCCCGAACAACTCGAGGACGACCCTGCACAGCTCGTCCTCTGGGAGGTGCGGAGGTTCTTGCGGCTCGTCGCCGCGGGCAATCCCACCGCCGTCGAAACGCTGTTCTCCCCGATCGTCGAATCGCCCAGATACGCCAGGTGCTGCGCCTTGCTGCCCGCCCCCAGCCGCGTCTTCTTCAACTCCACGAAATTCCCCACCACCGCCCCTGGCTCCACCTGCGCCTCCATCCGCAGCCGTCCAAACGGACCCAGCCGCGCCCCCTTCCCCAACCGCGAATCGGCCATCACGCTGAACGGCTCCACCACCGCTCCGTCCTCCACTACCGCGTTCGTCAAAATACTCGCCGACCCGATCCGGCACTCCTCCCCAATCACGCACCGCCCGCGAATCTGCGCAAACGCCTCCACCACCGTGTCCTGCCCAATCACCACGCCCGCGTCGATGCTCACCGTCTCCGGCTTCTCAATCGTCACCCCCGCCAGCATGTGCGCCTTCACCGTCCGCTCGCGCAACATGCGGTCCACCAGCGCCAGCTCCACCCGCGTGTTGATCCCCAGCAGCTCGCTCGCGTCCTCGATCAAATACGGCGTCACCCGCCGCCCCGCCGCCACCAACATCTCGATCAGGTCGGTCAAATAAATCTCCCCCGACGCCGGATTCGGCTCCAACCGCGCCAGTCCCGGCCACAACAGCGCCGCCTCAAAACAATAAATCCCCGAATTAATCTCCCGCACCCGCAACTGCTCCGCCGTCGCCGCCTTCTGCTCCACAATCCCCACCACATCGCCCGCCGCGTTCTTCAGAATCCGCCCATACCCGGTCGGATCCTCCAGCTCCGTCGTGATCACCGTGCACGCCGCCCCCTGCGCCCGGTGCCGCGCCACCAGCGCCTCCAGCGTCTCGGCCCGCAGCAGCGGACAGTCCCCCACCGACACAATCACCAGCCCGCCGGCCCCTTCCAGCGTCTCCCGGCAGCAGAGCAGCGCATGCCCTGTGCCCCTTTGCTCGGCCTGCAGCGCAAACTTCACCCCATAGCCCGCCAGCAGCTCCTTCACCCGCTCCGCCTGGTGACCCACCACCACCGCCACATCCTCCGGCCGCGCCAACCGCAGCGCCGCCTCCACCACATGCGCCACCAGGGCCTTCCCGCCCGCCTCGTGCATCACTTTGGCTTTCTTCGAACGCATCCGCGTCCCCAGCCCCGCCGCCAGTATCGCTACCGAAATCGTCTCAGACATGTCTCTCCTGTTCCCCCTCCATCGGCCTTCCTGCTCCCCTTCTACACCCGCCTCGTCCGCTACTGCCCCGCCACCCGCGCCCGCTGCCTCGCCTGCCTCCGCGCCTGCGCCGCCAGGTGCACCGCCACCTCCGCAATCGCCGCCGAATTGTGCCGCACCTTCTCCCCCTCATCCAACAGGTTCCGCCCGATCACCTTTACTCCCATCTCCCGCAGCATCGGCGTGTCGTTCTCCACCGGAAACACCCGCTCAGCCGCATACCGCCGCCGCATCGCCCCCGTGATCGGCCGCGTGTTCACCCCCACGAAATTCACCAGCCCCTTCCGCGCATGCCGCTCTATCGCCCGCACATGGTCGCTCGCCTTGTAATTCATCGTCTCCCCCGGCTGCCACATCAGGTTCGCGAAATACACCAGCGGCGCCTTCGCCTCCACCATCGCCTCCGGTATCCCCTCCACCAGCAGATTCGGAATCACACTCGTATACAGCGACCCCGGCCCCAAACAAATCAAGTCCGCCCTCCGGATCGCCTCCAGCGTCTCGGCCAGCGGCTTCACCCGCCGCGGCTTCAACGCCACTCTCTGGATCCGCACCCGGCTCCGGCTGATCTTCGTCTCCCCCGCCACCCCCGTGCCGTCCTCCAACCACCCCTCCAGCGACACATTCGCCGCCGTCGACGGAAAAATCCGCCCCCGCGTCGCCAGCACCTCGCTGCTCAACGCCACCGCCTTCGCAAAGTCTCCCGTCAACTGCGTCATCGCCGACAGAAACAGGTTCCCGAAGCTGTGCCCCTTCAGCGACCGCCCCGTGTCAAAGCGATGTTGAAACAGCCGCGACAGCAGCCCCTCGTCCTCGCTCAACGCCACCATGCAGCTGCGAATGTCCCCCGGCGGCAGGATGTCCAACTCCCGCCGCAGCCGCCCCGAACTGCCCCCATCGTCGGTCACCGTCACCACCGCCGTGATGTCAATCTCCGGCATCCGCGCCGGTGCCTGTCCCAGGTCACCCCCCGCGTGCGGCGTGTACTCCTTCAGCCCCCGCAACAGGGCCGATAGCCCCGTCCCCCCGCCTATGGCCACAATGTGAAGCGGCTCTACCTGTCTCTTCAATCCGCTGCCGCCTTCGTCCTCACCCGTTCTCCCGCCGCTCCGGCTGCAACAGCTCCCGAATGGCCGGCTGCCTTGCCAGCGCGGCCCAGTCCGGGTCGCTTCGCGCTGCTCCCCGGTTCCGCGGCTCCAACTCAATGGCCTGCCGCAAATGCTGGGCGCACACATTGAGATCTCCCCGCAACCCGGCGCACAACGCATACACGTAGTGGAAATGATCGGCCTCGGGCTCGGCCATGAGGGCCTCCCGCAAATGCTCGAACGCGGAATCCAGCTCGCCCCGGTTAAGCAGGGCCACTCCCGCGGCGTAATGCTCCTCGGCTGTTCTCGGCTTGGCCGCATTCTGCTCCAGCCTCCGCTCGCACATCGTCAAATGTGTGCGCGCGGTGTGCGCAATATCCGGCGCCGGCCCCGTCGCCGCCTGCGCAAACAACGGCGCGGCTTCGGCCAGCTGGCGCTGGTGGAACAGCTTCATCGCCTGCCCAAACAGGTCCACCTGTCCCTGCATGTCTAGTCGCGCGGCTCCGCCTTTTGTGTCAGCCGATCTTAATTTTGTTTCACCGCCCCTGCCCGGAGCGGCATTCGATGATGATGTCTGTGGCTTCACGGAACTCATCCCAGTTGCTGTAGAAGTCACGCCCACCAGAGTCCTGCGTGCCCGCGGAAGCCTCACTGCTCCTCCACGGTCTGGGCTCCTCCTCCGATAAGCTCCGCCCCCGGCTTTGGCCCATTCTCACCGGCGGCTCGTACTTCTCTTCTTTCTATCCTACAACGCTCCCCAGCGCTCCACCTCACTCTACTCAACCCCCTCCCCAAGTCAAGGCCCCAAGGCAAGACCCCATGCCTCCCCGCCCGTTTCCTTCTACAATCTGAGGAAGCCATGCCCACCCGCCGCGCCTTCACCTCCTCCCTCCTCGCCTCTGCCGCCCTTCCCTCCGCTCTCCCTCCCGCCTACGCCCAAGCCCCCGCGCCACGCCCCGCCGGCCTCCCCAAACTCACCATCACCGGAGCAAAAATTATCGCCACCTCCGGCGGCTCCAATTACCGCTGGATCTTCCTCAAACTCCTCACCTCCGAACCCGGCCTCTACGGCATCGGCTCAGCCTCCAACCACTACCAGACCCACGCCGTCATCGCCGCCCTCCAACACCACCTCATCCCCTGGCTCATCGGCAAAGACGCTTCGCAAATCGAAGACCTCTGGCAAAGCTCCCACCTCCGCACCTACTGGCGCAACGGCCCCGTCAACAACAACGTCCTCTCCGCCCTCGACATGGCCCTCTGGGACATCAAAGGCAAACGCGCCGGCATGCCCGTCTTTGACCTCCTCGGCGGCAAAGTCCGCGACGCCGTCCCCTGCTACGACCACGTCGGTGGCCGCGACGCCGCCGAAGCCAGCGACAACGTCCTCAAATCCCAAGCCTCCGGTTACCGCCACATTCGCGTCCAGTTCGGCGGCTACGGCGGCGGCGGTTTCATCCCGGCGGGGCAGGGAAGCCGCGCCACCGGCGGCTACGCCGGTCCCGCCTTTGATGAAGAGCTCTACGTCGACCAGGTCCCCAAAATGTTCGAACAGATCCGCGCCAAGGTCGGCTTCGCCCCCAAGCTCTGCCACGACGTCCACTCCCACCTCACCGGCATGAACGCCGCCGAATTCTCCCGCCGCATGCAGCCCCTCCAAATGTTCTTCGTCGAAGACGTCCTCCCTCCCGAACAACTCGCCTGGTACCGCGAACTCCGCAAGCTCTCCACCACCCCCCAGGCCGTCGGCGAACTCTTCACCCACCCCTTCGAATACATGCCCTTCCTCGCCGAGCGCTTAATCGACTTCGCCCGCTGCCGCGTCTCCTCCATCGGCGGCATCACCCCCGCCAAAAAGGTCGCCGTCATGTGCGAAATCAACGGCTGCAAAACCGCCTTCCAGGAAGGCGGCGAAAACGACCCCATCAACCAGCTCGCCGCCTATCACGTCGACATGAGCAGCCCCGGCTTCGGCATTCAAGAGGAGAACCACTTCCCCGACTTCGTCCACGAACTCCTCCCCGGCGCCGCCACCCTCCGCGCCGGCTACCTCTACGGAACCAACACCCCCGGCCTCGGCATCGACATCAACGAATCCCTCGCCGCCAAACACCCCCTCAAACCCATCCCAGACGGCGGCCCCTACCGCCTCGACCGCGCCATGGACGGCTCCGTCGTCAAACCCTGACCACCGCGGCCATGCACCACTCCCATACCGCCCCCGTCCCATCCTCCACCACCGTCCCCGCGTCCCATCACTCCGCGCTCCACCTCCACCCGCTTCATCCCCTCGCGCCCCATCTCCCCACCCCCCGCCCCGTCCACTTTTTCACTCCCCTGGGAAGAAACCGCCCACCCGCTCCGTCTTCCTGGTTGAGGAACGAAACATGGGTACGGCGCTCCAAACCATCGCCACAACATCACCGGCTCTCGTGAAACCACCCCCCGACATCGAAGATCTCTACGCGCGCTACGCGGACACCGTCTACCAGGCCGCCCTCCGCGTCGCCGGCAATTCGGCCGATGCC
>JAFLBB010000247.1 GCA_017304135.1 Acidobacteriota bacterium
GATTGCCAGGGTCGCCGGGGCCGCCTGGACCGCCTGGACCGCCCGGTCCACCGCCGCCGGGGAGTCCGCCGCCGGGGAGTCCGGCGCTGGCGACCTCGGTCGCAAAACCGGAGGGGAACCAGGTGGTGGTGTCCTCGATGGGGGCGAAGAGGGGGTTAGTGGGGTCGTCGACGGTGGGGAGTTTGCCGCCGATGGGCGAGGGGATGGGGGTGGCGGCGGCGCGCGCGGGGAGGATGAGGAGGCGCGGGTCAGCGGCGTTCAGTTCGCGCTCGGTGGGGTCCATCCAATAGGTGGGCAGTTGGGGGGATTCGGCGAGGAGGTTGCCGCAGCGGGCGCGGATTTTGGTTTTGCCGTCGGTCCAGACGGTTTCGCCGGCGGCGATTTTAACAGGGCGTTTGGTCCAGTAGACGCGGTTGTCGCGGCGATAGGAGACGTAGGCGAGTCGTGGTTCCTTGAGTTGGACGGGGCGGAGTTTGTCGGCCTTGACGCCCTGGTAATGGGCGAAGACGACGGGGTCGGACTTCATGCGGTCGCGGACTTCGGAGGCTTCGTAGATGCCGCCGGGGACAACGGAGAAGGGGAAGACCTTGCGGCTTTTGTGGCGGAGCGGTTCGGGGGCGACGCGGTCAGGGGCGCGGTAGGCGGCGCGGGCGGGGGTGTTGGGCTTGCGGAGGATGGTGAGCGAGAAAGCAGCGACGAGGACGCAGAGGAAGCCGAGGAGGACGATGGTGGCTTGGGGGTAGTTGAGGATGCGGGAGGGGTCCAGAAGACGGCGCAGCGGAGCCAGACGGCGCTGGCGTGTGGCGTCGACCTTGAGTCTGAACTTCACGCTACCATTGAAGCTACTATTTCGTGACGGGAGAATCCATCAGAGGTAGCAACGGGTACGGGATGGGTTTGAGTACTAAGGTGCTAGTGAAGTATTGCTTAGGATGTGGCGGGTAAAGGACTGATGGTAGTGGAGAAAGTGGTTCGTTTTGGGGGTGGTTGCGGGGGGCTTTACAGGACGAAGACAGAGCGAATACAGTTTAGTACTAGAGAGGGGTTGGGATGGGATGAGGGGGCGAAGGTGGGGGGCGGGAGGGGGTGAGCGGAGCCGTGATCAAGGGCAGACCCAGCGGGAGTGACCCATTGTGCGGTATACGCTTTTAGCGTCCACTGATCACTGTGCGGCCCATACCGATGACGGTTATGGAGACGCCGAGTTTTTCGAGGGATGCGGCGGCGACGCTGACTGAACAGGAACGGGTGGATCTCGTGGCGTTCGTTGCCGCAATCCCGAGGCGGGGATTTTGATGGCTGGAACGGGTGGCATTCGAAAGCTGCGGTGGGGCGTGGCGGGGAAAGGGAAGCGAGGAGGCGTGCGCGTGATTTACTATTACCACCCGGAAGCGCTTCCCGTGTTCCTGTTGAACGTATTCGCAAAGAACGAGAAGGCGAACCTGAGCCAGGCGGAACGCAACGAGGTGAGGCAACTTGTACCCCGGCTCGTTGCCGGCTATGTGAGGAGAAACGCGAAATGAAGAAGGCCTCGATGGACGGAGAGCCCGGGGGCGGGGCGGGCAGACGGATTGTGGCCAGTTTGAGCGAGGCTGTGGAGTGGGCAGAGGGAGGAGATGTCGCCATTCGCGTGACTCAGGTGGAGGCGCCCACGGTGGATGTGCGGGAGTTGCGGCGTAAGTTGGGACTGAGTCAAGCGGCGTTCGCGGCGAAGTTTGGGTTCCAGGCGGCGACGCTACGCAATTGGGAGCAGAGGCGGACGCGGCCGGATGGTCCGGCGCGGGTGCTGCTGGCGGTGATTGCGCGGCATCCGGAGGCGGTTGAGGATGCATTGCGGCGGGCAGGATAGATAAGCGGGTTATGATACCGATGGGCGGGGGAATTTGCATCAGGCGCCGACGCCGGCGGGGAATTACGAGAAGATGGTGTGCGACGGCGAGGAACGGCAGGCGGTGTATTGCTACGGGATTGCCGTGGGCACGGCGTGCGATGGGAGCTACGCCAACAAGACGGTGTACCACGATGACGCCGCGGGGCGGCGGGTGAGGCGCAAGGGGGTGGGCGGCGAGGCGTTGTTTGTATACGACGGGATGGGGGAACTGGCTGCGAACTTGACGGAGGCTGACGGGGCGGCCTGGGAGTGATTTGGGCAACCGGCGGGTAGTGAGTAGAGTTAGGGGCTGGTTTGGTTGGTAACGTATATGTTACCATTATCGTGTGCGGGAAATCGTCGTCCACGAGTACCTCGACGCATTGGGCCGGTCGCCGTTCGGGCGTTGGTTTGAGGGGTTGGACGCGGTGGCGGCGGCACGAGTGACGGTGGCGTTGACGCGGTTGGGGCAGGGGAATTTCTCGAATGTCGAGGGCGTTGGCGGCGGGGTGTTTGAACTGAAGATCGATGTTGGTCCCGGCTACCGCGTGTACTTCGGAAAGGACGGCGAGCGGGTGGTGATCCTGGTGGGCGGGAGCACGAAGAAGCGACAGGGTGCGGCGATCGCCTCGGCGCACGAGGCGTGGGCGGAGTATAAGCGACGCAGCAGCGGGAAGGAGAAGTGAGATGGCACTGACGAAGGAGTTTCGGGACACGGTCTACCAGCGAGCGCAGCGGGATGCGCGATTCCGCAAGGCTCTGTTGACAGAGGCGATGAACGCCTATCTGGGTGGCGACGAGTCGACAGGCAAGGCCGTGCTGCGTGATGTGATCAATGCGACGGTTGGATTCGAGCAGTTGGGTGCGGAGCTTGGGAAGCCGAGCAAGAGCCTGCATCGCATGCTGGGGCCGAGTGGGAACCCGAGTACGGCGAACTTCTTCGCGATTCTGCAGGTGTTGCAGAAACGGGTTGGGGTGAAGCTTACCGTGAAGGCGGCATGAGGGCCGATTTCGGCAGGCGCAGGGCGACGGAGCCGGCGACGGTGACGATGTCGTATTGGCCTTGGTAACTGATGAGTAAGTGGGCGGCCCAGGGTTCGAGTTTGTATTCGGTGACGAGCCAGTCGACCATATCGGAGGTGGCGATGCGGAGGGCGCGGTCGAGGGTGGAGACGAATTCGGGCTGGCTGCCGACGGAGGAGATGAAGTCGGGGCCGGTGACGCGGGGGTTTTGGAGCGACTTGCCTTTGTGGAGGACGACGTCGAATTCGACGTCCATGGAGGTTTCGATGCCGGTGCCGTTGGGTTCGCCGTCGGCCTGGAGGGCGTGGCCGTCGCCGAGGAAGAGCAGCGCGCCGGGGTGGTAGACGGGCAGGTGGACGGAGGTTCCCTCGGTGATGCGGTTGTAGTCCATGTTGCCGCCGTAGGGGCCGGAGATGCCGGAGGTGGGGGCGAAGACTCCTGGGGCGGCGACGCCGACGCAGCCGAGCATGGGCTTGGCCTGGAAGCTCATGGGGTGGACCTTGCTGCGGGGGTCGTCGAGGGTGAGGGCACCAGTGGAACGGTCGATGCGCCACTTGACGATGGTGTCGCGGCCTTCGATGACGGAGTTGGGTTTGTGGATGGGGGAGTAGAGGTCGCGGATGGACTCGGGGGCGAGGGCGTAGAGGCCAAGTTGGAAGGTGGAGAATCCCCAGTCGCGGTTCATGCGGATGCGGCGGATGCGGACTTCGATGGAGTCGCCGGGGACGGCGCCTTCGATGTAGAAAGGCCCGGTAAGGGGGTTGCCGCGCGCGCCGCCGCGTTTACCGGTTTCGTCGATGCCGCCGGCGTCGATGGTGCGGGTTTGGACGGTTTCGCCGGGCTTGATGCGGGCGAGCGGGGGGTGGCGGTGGTCGAACGAATTGTAGAAGGCAGTGGGGTTGACCGCGGCGGCGAGGAGGAGGGGGGCGAGGATCATGCGAGTTTCTTCGAGTATTCGCGTTTGATGTAGTCGCAGGCGCGGACGGTGAGGGCCATCATCGTCAGCGTGGGGTTCTGGCAACCGATGGTGACGTAGCAGGCGCCGTCGGAGCAGAAGATGTTTTCGACGTCGTGGGCCTGGTTGTATTTGTTGAGGACGGAGGTTTTGGGGTCGTTGCCCATGCGGGCGGTGCCGACCTCGTGGATGCAGAAGCCGGGGATGGAGTATTGGCCGGTCATGCGGACGTTTTTGGCTCCGGCGGCTTCGAGCATTTCGGCGGCCTGGGCGCGGCCGTCGTGCCACATCTTCTTTTCGTTGTCGCCCCACTCCATGTTGACCTTGAGGACGGGGACGCCCCAGGCGTCGACGCGGTTCTTGTCGATTTCGACGCGGTTTTCCTTGCGCGGCAGGCATTCGCCCCAGAGGTTGATGCTGAGGTTGGAGATGCCTTCACGGACGGCGTCCTTGTAAGCGGCGCCGAAGCCGGGGGCGTTCATGGCGAAGCCCGCGCCGCCGCCGCCCTGGTAGCCGTAGCCGCGGATGAAGCCGTTGGTCATCTTCTCCTTGACGTTGCGGAAGCGGGGGACGTAGATGCCGTTGGGGCGGCGGGGCATGCCGGCCCAGGGCTTGGTTTCGACGGTGGGCATGAGGCCGGCGGCACCGCCCTGGTAGATGTGGTCCATCAGGTATTGGCCGAGCGTGCCGGAAGAGTTGCAGATGCCGGAGTTGAGCAGGAGGCGGGTGGATTCGAGGGTGGAGGCGGTGAGGAAGACGATTTTGGCGCGAACTTCGCGGGCGGCGCGGGTGGTGCGGTCGATGTAGGCGATGCCGGTGGCCTTGCCGTCCTTCATGGTGATGCGGGCGGCGACGGCGTCCGTAATGAGAGTGGTTCGTCCGGTTTTGAGGGCGTCGGCGACGGTGGTGAAGGGGGAGGCGAAGTAAGAGTTGGTGACGCAGCCGCGCTCGCAGGGTCCGCAGTAGTGGCAGGCGGAGCGGCCGTTGTGGTTCTTGGTGAGGATGGCGGTGCGGCCGATGGTGACGGTGCGGCCGAATTTCGCTTTCGTGGATTTGCGGAAAGCGAGTTCGGTGCAGGTCATCTCCATGGGGGGGAGGTAGAGGCTGTCGGGGAGTTGGGAGAGACCTTCGCTTTGGCCGCTGATGCCGACGTAGCGTTCGACCTTTTCGTAGTAGGGGACCATTTCGGCGTAGTCGACGGGCCAGTCGTCGCCGTAGCCGTCGTGGGAGGCGGCTTTGAAATCGAGGTCGCCCATGCGGTAGCTTTGGCGGCCCCAGGAGAGGCTGCGGCCGCCGAGGACGCGCATGCGGATCCAATTGAAGGGCTTTTCCTGTGTGTAGGGGTTGTCGTGATCGTTGACGAACCACTTGTAGTTGTATTCGGTGCAGGCGTAGCACTGGCCCTGGATGGGGTGGGTTTCGCGGACCTTGGGGGACATGCCGAGGTAGGGGAGTTGCCAGGACTGGGTGTGTTCGGTGAAGTCCTTTTGTGTGACCTTGGGTCCGGCTTCGAGGAGGGCGACTTTCATGCCAGCCTCGGAGAGTTCCTTGGCGGCCCAGCCGCCGGTGGCGCCGGAGCCGACGACGATGGCGTCGAAGAGGTCGGTGGCGCGCGAAGATTGGGGCATGGGGGAGAGTATATCGCGGGG
>JAFLBB010000248.1 GCA_017304135.1 Acidobacteriota bacterium
CCCGCCGAACGCAGCAGCAGCCGCTCCATGCGCCCGAACTGCGCCCGCAGTGCCGCCATCTCCGCCTCCAGCCCACGTACGCCGGTGTCCTCGCCCCCGCGCGCCTGGTTTGTTACGGACGGCCGGGCCGCTTCCCCCGCCGCCGCCGTTCCGCCTCGCGCCGCACTCTCCGGTCCGCCCGCGGCCCCGCCCGCGGTTCCTCCTCCGGTTCCTCCTCCAGATCCGCCCGCGGCCGCCTCGGCCTCCAAGGCGAACACCACTTCGTATTGCCCCAGATAGCGCGCCTCCGGCAGCGTCTCCCGCGAGTAGATCAGCATCGCCTCGTCGCCCAGCTCACGCGAGGCCAGCGCGATCGCCTCCTCCACCGTGGCCGCGAAATAGGACTTCAATCGCATCGTTCCGCCCGCGTCCCTTCTACCGGATCGTTCCCAATCCGGTCACCTTCAATCCCGGAGGAACCTCGCCGTGCGACAGCACCGCGACGTTCGGCAACACGCTTTCCAACAATTGCCGCAAAAAGAACCGCACCGACGAAGAGGTCAGCACCACCGCTCCCGACTCCGGCGCGCCTACCGCCCGCAGGATTCGATCCAGCAATTCGCGGACCTTCTGCGGTGGCAGGTTCAAATGCGAGGCATGCTCGCCATGCTCGACACACCCCTCCAGCGCCTGCTCAATCGCCGGATCCAGAAAATACGCCGCCAACTCCCCGCCGGGGTTCAAATACGGATGCACCAGCCCGCGCTTCATGCTCTGCCGCACGTACTCACACAGCAGCGTCGGGTTCTTCGTAATCTGCCCCGCTTCGCTGAGCGATTCCAGGATGGAACCCGCATCCCGGATTGAAACGCGTTCCCGCAACAAATACTGGAGTACCTTCTGCACCACCGGCAGCGGGAGCAATTTGGGCACCAAATCCTCCACCAGCCGCGCATTGTCCTCGGCAATCCGGTCCAGCACCTTCTTGGCATCCTTGCGCGTAAACAGTTCATGCGCGTTCCGTCGCACAATCTCCGACAGGTGCGTCCCCAACACGCTCACCGCATCCACCACCGTGAACCCGGCCTCGCGCGCCGCATCGGCCTGCGCCGCCGGAATCCACCAGGCTTGCAGCCCAAACGCCGGCTCCCGCGTCGGCCGCGCCCCGGCCGGCGGCTCGGCCTGCGCCCCGGCCGCAATGGCCATCTCGCAGCCCTGCGGCATTTCATACCGCGCGATCTCATTTCCCTTGATCGAAATCACATACTCGCCCGCGCGCAGCCCGAGGTTGTCGGTCACCCGCACCGGCGGCAGCAGATAGCCCAGGTCCCCGGCCAGTTGCTTGCGGATGGCGGCGATGCGCCGCAGCAGCGGCGAGTTCTGCGCCCCTTCCACCAGCCGCACCAGCCCGAGGCCCACTTCCACGCTGAGCAGCTCCACGCGCAGCAGCGATTCGATGTTGTCCTTGTCCTTCACCGGCGCCGGCGCCTCGATCCTCGTCTCGGCCACCACCGCCCGGCTGCGCAACCGCCACGCATAGCCGCCCGTCACGCCGGCCAGCACGAGAAACGTAATCGACGGCAGCCCCGGAAACAGGGCCATCGTCGCCAGCACGCCCGAAGCGAGAAACAACGGCTGCGGATTGCTGAACACCTGCTGCTCGAAGGTCTTGCCCAGCCGCTGCTCGTTGCTGGCGCGGGTCACAATCAAACCGCCCGACACCGAGATCATGAGCGCCGGAATCACCGTCACCAGCCCGTCACCTATCGTCAGCACCGTGTAGGTCTCCAGCGCCCGCCGCAGCTCCATGCCATGCTGCAGCACGCCGATCAGAAAGCCGGCGATGATGTTGATGATCGTGATCAGGATGCTCGCCACCGCGTCGCGCTGGGTAAACCGCGAGGCCCCGTCCATGGCCCCGTAAAACTCCGCTTCGGCCGAGAGCCCCTTGCGCCGCGTCTTGGCCTCGGTCTCATCGATCAGCCCGGCATTCAGGTCTGAATCGATCGACATCTGTTTGCCCGGCAAGGCATCCAAGGCAAACCGCGCCGTCACCTCCGAGATGCGCACCGCGCCGTGGTTGATGACGACATACTGAATGGCGATCAGCACCAGGAAGATCACCGTGCCGATCACATAGTTCCCGCCGACCACGAAACTGCCGAAGGCCTCAATCACGTGGCCCGCCGCCGCCGTGCCCGCGTTGCCGTTCATCAAAATCAGGCGCGACGAGGAGATGTTCAGCGCCAGCCGGAACAGCGTCATTAACAGCAGCGTCGTGGGAAAGGCGCTGAAGTCCACCGGCCGTGACACATAGATGCCCACCAGCAGCACGATCACCGACAAGGTGATGTTGATCGCGATGAGCACGTCGAGCAGCCACGCCGGCAGCGGCACGATCATCGCCAGCACCACCGACAGCACCGCGATCGGCACCATCAGCTCCGACCACGGAATGTCGTCCCAGGGTTGCGCCTTGACCGCCGCCGCGGCCCCGGTGGCGGGCTTCGGCGGACGCGCCTCGAGCCCGCCCTGCTGCGGCTGCGCGGCGACGTTTACAGCGGATACGGCTGTGCTACCAGTGGCCATTCTCGATTTGCCTGCGCATGCTTGAGCAATTGGCCTGCCGAAGCCGCCGCCGCTCGGTTCACCGCGGCATGCGGCCCTGCATCACACGGTAGATGTAGGCCAGCACCTCGGCCACGGCGCGGTACAGATGCGGCGGAATGTCGTGCCCCACCTTGGCCGTCTTGTAGAGCGCCTGCGCCAGCGGCGGGTTCTCCACTATCGGAATCTGGTGATCGTTGGCGAGCTTGCGGATGCGCAAGGCCAGGTGATCGCGCCCCTTGGCCAGCACCCGCGGCGCCGCGCTCTCCCCCGGCGCATACCGCAGCGCCACGGCGTAGTGCGTCGGGTTCACCACCACCATCGTCGCCTTCGGCACATCCTGCACCATCTTGCGCCGCAACAGGCTCCGCTGCAGCCGGCGAAGCTTGGCCTTCACCATCGGGTTGCCCTCGGACTCCTTCATCTCCTCGCGGATCTCCTGCTTGCTCATCCGCAGGCCCTTGTTGAACTTGTGCGTCTGGCGGTACAGATCCACCAGCCCCACCACCAGAAACAGCCCCGCCATCGACATCAGCAGCCCCCGCGTCCACTGCCAGGCCCAACTCAATCCGCCGCCAAGATCCTGCCGGGGAAGACGAAGAATCGCCGTCCACTCCCCGCTCACCGCCGAATAGAGAATCAGTCCCATCACCGGCAGCAGCACCAGCGAATACAGCAACTGCACCGCCCCCCGCTGCCACACGCTCTTGGCCTTCTGGGCCGGATTCAGACGCCCCCAGTCAGGCGCCAGCTTGGCCGTCGCAATCCCAAAGCGGAGCTGGATCAACTGCAGCATCACCGCCGTCGCCGCCGCCGCCAGCCCGGCCAGCATCAGGGGCACGGCCAGCCGCCGGCTCCACTGCCACATCGCCGCCAGCATCGTCGGCGCCGTGCCGTCCCAGTCGGCGGCCTGCACAAGCCCCCGCCGCATCGTCTCCACCAGCGCATTGGCCCAACTCCCGGAGAACACCAGCAGGAAGGTCACACACAGGCCGAAGTAGGCGCTCGAAAGAAACTCCGGACTGACCGCGAACTGCCCCTCTTTGCGCGCCTTCTCTTTCCGTTTTTGAGTCGGTTGTTCTGTTCTCTCGCCTGAATCCGCCATCGCGCCCTACAGTCTCGCCAGCAGCGCCAGCGCGTCGCTCATCACCCGCGACAGCAGCTCCGGCCACACCGCCAGCCCAAAAGAAAGCATCCACAGCCCGGCCAGAATCTTCAACGGAAACGAGAGCGTGATCATCTGCAACTGGGCCTGGAACTTCGAGCCCAGCGCCAGCAGCAGATCGATCACCAGCAGCAGCACAATCACCGGCAGCGCCAGCCGCGCCCCGGCCGTCCAGGCCTGCCCGATCAAGGCCCCCATCGCCTGTGCCGCCCCACCCGCGTCCGGCATGTGCGGCGCCGCCAGCGAGCGGCTCAGCATGAGCAGCAGCGGACGGTCCATGCCCGCCGTCAGAATCACCAGCGCCGCCAGCAGCCCGCCGGCCACATCGAGCACCCCGCTATCGGCCTGCGTCGTCGGGTCGATCGTCGACACATAGCCGAAGCCCGCGTTCAACCCCACCAGCCGCGCCGCCAGCACAAACACCTCCATCGCAATCCCCAGCACCAGCGCCGCCGACACCGACACCGCCATCCCCAGCAGCGCCTCGCCCGCCATCGCCATGGCGAGACGGTCCAGCCCCGCCGCGGCGGCCACCATCGGCGGTGCTTTGTGCCCCGGCAACAGCAGAAAGGCCACCAGAAAACTGAGCGCCGCCTTCACCTGCGGCGGCGCCGCCCGCAGATAGGGCACCGGCACCAGAAACACAAACGCCGCCACCCGCGCCGCCAGTTGCAGCAGCGTCAAGGCCAGCAGCCAGATCTCCCCCACAGCCATGCCGCCTCACCGCGCCAGCTGCGGAATCTGGCTGAACAGCCGCGTCGTGTACTCCACCAGCCGCGTCGTCATCCAGCCCGCGCTCACCAGCAGCAGCACGAGAAACGCGGCCAGCCTCGGCACCGTGCTCACGGCAGGGTCCTGGATGCTCGTCAGAATCTGCGCCAGGCTCACCACAATGCCGATCACAAAGCCGCCCAGCAGCAGCGGAACGCACACCCAGGCCGCCGTCGTAATGGCCCCGGCAATCAACTCCACCGCCTGTTGCGTGTTCATGAGTAGTCCTTTCCGGCTCACGTGCCGAAGCTCTTCACCAGCGAGCCGATCACCAGGTTCCAGCCATCCACCAGCACAAACAGCAGAATCTTGAACGGCGCCGAGATCATCGCCGGCGGCAGTTGCACCATGCCCAGGGCCAGCGTCACCGAGGCGATCACCAGGTCGATCACCAGGAACGGCAGAAACAGCGCCGCGCCAATCTGAAACGAGGTCCGCAGCTCGCTCAGCACATACGCCGGAATGAGCGTGTCCAGTTCGATCTCGCCGCTGTTGCGCGGCTTGGCCCGCTGGCCGATCTCGATCATCAGCGCCAGGTCCTTCTCGCGCGCAAACCGCAGCAGATGCTTGTGCACCACCGGCCGCGCCCGCGACCACGCCTCGCCCGCCGTAATCTCGCCCTTGTCATGCGGCGCCCAGGCGTCTTCATAGATGCGCGTCGCCGCCGGCCGCATGATGCCCATCGTGAGAAACAGCGCCAGCCCCACCAGCACCTGGTTCGACGGCGCCGTCTGCGTGCCCAGCGCCTGACGCAGGAAATGCAGCACCACGACAATGCGTAGAAACGGCGTCAGGCACATCAGTACGGCCGGCAGCAGGGCGGCCGCCGCCAGCACCAGCACAACCCGCAACGGTGCACTCAAATCTTGCCAGTCCATGCCTCGTCCTACGTCCTCCCGCCCGTCCTCACCGCGCCCGCGCCGCCGACGCCAGCACCGCCGCGGCCTCCTG
>JAFLBB010000249.1 GCA_017304135.1 Acidobacteriota bacterium
CTGCGTGATGGCAGCGGTCGTCTTGGCCATCTGCATCAAGGAGAACAGCCCCTCCTGCATGCGAGCGCCGCCCGATGCGGTGAAGCAGATGAATGGCACGCGCTGCTCGAGCGCCGCACGGGCGCCAGCATCTTCACCACCCCCAGCGCCACCTCCTCCCTCGAACCCGCCCGCGACGTCGTCCTCCGCACCCCGCCCCGCCTCACCCGCATCACCCCCGCCATCGTCTCCCTCGCCGACATCAACGCCGGACTCCTCCGCACCGACCTCGGCAACGGCCGCCTCCAAGACGTCCTCTTCCCCATCTCCCTCTCCATCCTGCCCGCCTCCGGCGTCCGCCGTGTCGCCGTCGCCAGCTTCCGCGCGCCGCTCTTCACCGATCCCAAGGGCCTCATCCCCGACACTCCCACCGCTGAAGAGCCGGCCCCCCTCTCCGAAGAGGAGATCGAAGCCACGATCTACCTCCCCTCCACCCCCATGCCCGCCGGCGGCTACCCCGTCCTCCTCGCCGGACACGGCTTCGGCGACACCCGCTTCGGCTTCCCCTCCGCCCTCGCCATCGGCCAGGTCTCCGCCGGCTACGCCGTCGTCTCCATCAACTCGTACGGCCACGGCTACGGCCCCAACACCAAACTCGTCCTCACCCGCGCCAACGGCGAACGCATCGAAATCCCCGCCCGAGGCCGCGGCTTCGACCTCAACTCCGACGGCCGCATCGACTCCGGCGAAGGCTGCATTCAATCCTCCCCCGCCAACCTCGTCCTCACCCGCGACTGCCTCCGCCAAACCGCCGCCGACCTCATGCAACTCCTTCGCGTCCTCCGCGACGGCGTCGACCTCGACGGCGACCAGCGCCCCGAACTCAACGGCGCCCAGGTCTTCTACATCGGCCAGTCCCTCGGCGCCTTCTACGGCACCCTCCTCCACGCCATTGAACCTGAACTCCGCGCCGCCACCCTCAACGTCGGCGGCGGCTCCGCCGTCCCCACCTTCGTCTACGGCGGCGAACGCCGCGCCGACATCCAGGACCTCCTCGCCTCGCTCGGCCTCTCCGTCCCCGGCGTCCCCGGCGCAGGACTCCCCCTCCGCTACGAAGAGGTCCGCATCGTCGACGACCCCCGCCTCGCCGCCTACCAGGACTTCCTCGCCCTCATGGAATGGGCCGAGTCCCCCGGCGCACCCCTTTCCTTCGCCCCCCACCTCAAGTCAGCAACCCTCCCCGGCGTCCCCGTCAAACGCACCCTCTTCCAAATGGCCCGAGGTGACGAAACCGTCAACAACCCCTCTAACTCCCTCCTCATCCGCGCCGCCAACATGCTCGAGTCCACCTCCGTCTACCGCCACGACCTCGCCGTCGCCCAGGTCTCCTCCATCGCCGGCAACCCCCACACCTACCTCGCCGGCATCGGACCCCTCGCCGCCTCCGTCATCGGCTTCGCCGCCCAAGGCGAGGCCGTCGCCTTCATGACCTCCCCCGGCGAACTCATCCCCGACGTCAACCCCTTCGTCGCCCTCTTCTTCCGCAACCCCATCTTCGAGCGCCCCAAAGCCTACTACGAAGACCTCGGCTACACGCCGCGCTAGCCCGGATGTTTCACCACGATCGCAGCGAGCAGCGAGGAGAGCCGTGCGAATGCAAGGCGCGCGAAAGGTGCCCGGCGCAGGCGTACGGGAACAGTGCGTCGAGGACGGCATGCGAGCGCAACGCAGCAGTCGCGCGGTGATCACGTTCCGCAGCCGATGGCTGGTGAAATTTCCGCGCTAGCAGCCTCTCCAGCCCCCTCGATCATCCCCGGAATTCGCTCCGGATGCCTAATCTATGCTCAAGTCGTCAAGCCCTCCTCTCTCGTCCCCCTCGTTAATTTCCTCGATCGTCCTTGCAAGCCCTACCATTCCGGATGTAGACTACTGACAATTCGGTGGGGTGATAGCGACCCGCCATATTTTTGTAAAGGGGTATTCACAAACATGAAAATGTCGAAGCACGCCCGTTTTGTGCTCGCAATTACCTGTCTCCTGTTGCTCAGTATTTCCGCAATCTATGGACAGGCCCTCTACGGCTCTATCGTCGGCACCGTCACCGACGCCAGCAATGCCGCAGTTCCCAGCGCCATGGTCACCATCACGAACGTGGAAACCGGCGCAACCCGTACCGCGACCACCAACGACCAGGGGGCCTATAACATCCCCACCGTCCAGAACGGCACCTACACCGTTGAGGTGAAGAAGGAAGGCTTCCGCACCATCCGCCGCGAAGGCGTCACCGTATCCGTCGACACCGTCGCCCGCATCGAAATTCAGATGACCGTCGGCCAGGTCTCGGAGTCCATTACCGTCGCCGCTACCGCCGCCACGCTCCAAACCGACCGCGCCGAGGTGCGTTCGGAGATGACCGCCAAGGCCATCACTGAAATCCCCGTCTCCGGCCAGCGCAACTACCAGGCCCTCTTCGTCACGGTGCCCGGCATCTCGCCGCCCTCCACCCCTCACTCGGTCCCCTCCAACCCTTCCCGCTCCATGCAGTGGCAGACCAACGGCAATAACACCGCCGCCAACAACACCCGCATCGACGGCGCCAGCGCCACCAACGTCTGGCTCCCCCACATCGCCAGCTACGTCCCCGCCCTTGAGTCCATCGACACCGTCAGCATCGTCACCAACACCTTCGATGCCGACCAGGGCCTCGCCGGCGGCGCCAGCGTCAACGTCACCATCCGCTCCGGCTCCAACGATGTCAACGGCGCCCTCTTCCATTACCACCAGGGCAACTGGAGCCAGGCACGCAACTTCTTCCTCCCCGCCAACCAGGACAACCCCAAGCTGGTCTACAACCAGTTCGGCGGCCGCATCGGCGGCCCCATCAAGAAGGACAAAATCTTCTACTTCGCCAGCTACGAGCGCACGGCCGACCACCGCTACGCGGGTGGCCTCTTTACCGTCCCCACCGCCATCATGCGCGCCGGCGACCTCTCCACCTCTAGCTTGCCCATCTACGATCCCTTTACCGGCGCCGCCAACGGCGAGGGCCGCCAGCCCTTCGCCGGCAACCGCATCCCCACCGCCCGCATCCATCCCACCGCCGCCCTCCTCATGCGGCAGTTGCCCCAGGAAAACAACCCCGCCCCCAACGGTATTCCCAACAACAACTACTTCGCCACCGGCTCGGCCACCTTCGATCGCGATACCCTCGACTCGAAGTTCAACTTCAACATCAACGACCGCTGGACGGCCTACGCCCGCCTCAGCTACCTCGACTTCCGCCTCAACGCCCCCACCAGCTTCGGCGCCGCCGGCGGCCAGCCCATCGCCTTCGGCAACCCCGGGCTCGGCTTCGGCAACACCTGGTCCGGCACCCTCGCCACCACCTACGCCTTCAAACCCACCTTCATCATCGACGCCTACTTCGGCTACACGCTCATGGATACCAACATCGAGCAGCCCGGCCTCGGCCCCAACACCGGCCGCGATGAACTCAAAATCCCCGGCACCAACGGCACCCGCTTCTTCGAGTCAGGCCAGCCCGGCTTCGGTATCAGCGGCTTTGCCCCCTTCGGCTCCACCGAAACCTACATGCCCTACTACCGCACCGACCCCCAGCAGCAGTACGTGGCCAACGCCAACTGGCTCAAGGGCTCTCACAACATCCGCTTCGGCATGGACCTTTACTTCCTCCAGCTCAACCACACCCAGCCTGAGTTTGCCGGCGCCAACGGCGGCGCTTCCGGCCGCCTCAACTTCGGCCAGGGCCCCACGCAGCTTCGTCTCGCCAATGGCAACGTCGCCGCCGGCAACCAGTTCAACGCCATGGGCACCTACCTCCTCGGCCTCGTCGATGGCGGCGGGCGCATCCTCCAGGTCCCCGAAATCTACCGCACCCGTACCTCCATGCTCAGCTTCTATGCCCGTGACCAGTGGCAGGTAAACCGCAAGCTCACGCTCTCCTACGGCACCCGCATGGAAATGTACCCCATGCCCAGCCGCGAAAACCGCGGCACCGAACGCTATGACTTCAACACCAACGAAGTCCTCGTCTGCGGCGTCGGCGGCATCCCCGAAGATTGCGGCACCAAGGTCGCTGGAGCTTACTTCTCCCCCCGCCTCGGCATCGCCTACCGCGCCACCGACAAAACCGTCGTCCGCGCCGGCTTCGGCGTCAACTGGGACCCCTGGAATCTGGCCCGCCCCCTGCGCACCAACTACCCCATCCTGGCCCCCTTCAACCTGGCGCCCCCCGCCCTCGGCTACGCCACTACCCTCAGCCAGGGCCTGCCCCTGCTGCCTGACCCCGTCGTCGGCTCCAACGGCCGCATCACCCTGCCCACCAACTACGCCTTCAATACCACCGGCGACGAGTTCCTCCGCAGCTACATCTTCAACTACAACCTCACCATCCAGCGCGAACTCGGCAAGGGCTTCGTCGGCCAGATCGGCTACGTCGCCAGCCGCGCCGTCCGCGTCTCCGGCCGCTTGAACCTCAACGCCGGGCAGGTCATCGGCGCTGACCAGGCCGGCCAGCCCTTGAACACCCGTTTCCGCCGCACCGTGGAAACCAGCCTCATCGGCCCCATGGGCGACAACGACTACCACTCGATGCAGGCCACCGTGAACCGCCGCTTCAGCAACGGCTTCCAGATGAACGCCTCCTACACCTGGTCCAAGGTCATCGGTTGGTGTTGCAACGAGGACAACAACGGCGGACCCCTCGTCCCCGCCCTCGCCTACACCAGCCTCAACCGCGTGCCCCTCAACTTTGACCGCACGCACAACTTCCAGCTCGCCATGACCTACGAACTGCCCTTCGGCAGAAACAAGCAGTTCGCCACCTCCGGCGTCGGCGCTGCCGTCCTCGGCGGCTGGCAGCTGAATACCCTCACCAGCTTCATGACCGGCACCCCCGTCCGCGTCACCTCCGACGGCGGCTCCCTCCGCCTCCCCGGCTCCACACAGCGCGCCGACCAGGTCAAACAGGAAGTCACCCGCCTCGGCGGCATCGGCCGCGGCGTCCCCTTCTTCGATCCCTTCTCCTTCGATCGCGTCCTCGAACCCCGCTTCGGCAACGCCGGCTTCAACAGCCTCCGTGGCCCCAGCTTCTTCAACACCGACCTCGGCCTCTTCCGCAACTTCCAGATCAGCGAGAAGAAGTCCCTCCAGTTCCGCGCCGAATACTTCAACTGGACCAACACGCCCAAGTTCGCCAATCCGTCTTCGGGCATCAACAACCGCGTCGTCAACGCCGCGGGCCAGTTCACCGGCGGCGTCTTCGAGGTCACCGGCACCAACGCCGGCGGCCGCGAACCCAACGGCGACCGCATCATGCGCCTCGGCCTCCGCCTGACCTTCTAACGGTCCGGCCCAACCTCACCAACCCGACGGCCCCCGGCAACCACCGGGGGCCGTCCCGTTTTCCGCCCCGCGCCGCCCACAG
>JAFLBB010000250.1 GCA_017304135.1 Acidobacteriota bacterium
ATGGCCAAACCCACCGACAACACCCAGCGCCACCCCGTCAAACACCCCAAGGACAAAGAACTCGACGACCTCCTCAACGGCGCCTTCCCCCTCGATAAACTCCCCAAGAAACCCAACAAGGACCTCAACCCCACCCTCAAACACCCGTAAAGGCACACTGCCTCGCGCGCCAGGGCCGCGAATGCCGCGCGGTTAGCGCCAGTAAGCGAAGTTAGTCGAAGAAGCCGCGATCCTCAGGCGACAGCCGCGCCTTGGCCGCGTTCACCCGGAACGTGACACCCAAGCCCGGACTATCCCAAACGTCGATAAAGCCCTTCTTCACGATCGGATTCGGCAGGCCGTCCACAATGTCGTACCACCACTCGGGCTGTCCGTAGGGATACTCGAACGCCACGAAGTTCTGCGGCAGCGTCGCCGCCAGGTGAACGTGCGCGGCCAGACCGATCAGGCCGTCGAAAATGCCGTGCGGCGCCATCAGGATGCCGTGCAGATCGGCGTATTCAGTGACCCACTTCATCTCGCCGATACCGCCAATGTCTTCCGGGTCTGGACCGAGCACGTCGACCGCTTGTTTCTCGATCAGGTCCTTGAAATTCTGCCGGTTGTAGATCTGCTCGCCGGTGTGGATGGGCACGCTGGTTTGCATCTTCAGGTCGCGATACAGGTCGGCGTTGGGATAGGGCGAGTAGTCGCCGGTCAGCATATCTTCCACCCACGCCAGGTGCAGCGGCTCCACCGCTTTGCAGAAGTTCACCGCGTCTTTCATCATCCAGCCAGGCCCGGCGTCCAGCGCCAGGCCGACCTCGTCGCCGAGCACTTTCTTCATCGCTTCGACGCTGGCAACGATTCGCTTCAGCCCCTTCTCGGTGAGCATCCCTTTGTTGCTGTGCGGCGTCCCGGTGCGGGGCTCGTCGTACCACTCCCCTGGCATGGCGTTCATCTGCGCCGGGTTGTGGAACGCCACGGCCATCTTGATCAGCGTGAAACCCTCGGGAGCTTCCTTCATCTGCTGCACGACTTCGGCGTAGTGCTGCGGCTCCTGCCCTTTGAAGGCAGGGCGGAAGCCACCGTTGTAAATGCGAACCCGGTCGCGGATCTTACCGCCCATGAGTTTATACACGGGCACGCCTGCCACCTGCCCGGCAATGTCCCAAAGCGCGATCTCGATCGCACTCACCGCCGCGCCCCACGGTTTGAAGGCGCCCAGGCGCCGGATCCTCATCATCACGCGCTCCACGTCGGTGGGGTCTTCGCCCACAATCAGGTCCTTGTAGAAAAGCACCATGGGACGCAGATAGACCTTGCGCGTCTCGGCCTGTCCGTAGCCGGAGATGCCCTGATCGGTAACGATGCGCACCACCGGGCTCTGGCCGATAATCGCGCAACGCACATCGGTGATCTTGATCTTCTTCCGGCCCGCGGGCCGTTGTTGCGCGGGCAGCGCCGCGGCCGTTAGCGATCCGAGCAGCGCTCTTCTGGTGAGTTCATTCATCCGGGATCTCCGTCTTGGGCTTCACAATCCCGATTAGTATACAACCGGCGCCTCACGCCGGTGCCGTAGTTGAGCCGCGCGTGAGCCACGCATGAGCCACGCGTGGGGGAGGCAAGCCGAGGCCCTCCGCTTTGGCCATCCCCTCCCGGCTGATCGCCGCCAGCCCGGCGAGGTCTTTCCCCCGCCACACCCCATCCCCAGGCAAACGCCCCAGGGGCAGGCCACACTTACTCGCGCCGGTCGCAATCAGCCCAAGTAAGATCAGTCCCGCCCCAGCGTAAATAAGCTACTGGCCCATCACCGCTCCGCCGCGCGCTCCAACCCGCACTTACACCGAGTAAGTGCGCCCCCTGTGCGCGCCAACCAAAATCTGGAACAGCCGGTGCCCGATCAACTCGTGCAAATTCAGCAGTTCCTTATTGGCCTCCACAATGCTCTTCACATCCCTCGGATCGCCGCCGCCCCCGGCGCGCAACGCTTCCGACGCCTCGCGGATAATCGGGTCCTCCATCACCTCGCCCGCCATCTCCCACAGCGTGATGAAGCGGTCCACCGCCGTCGTGAAGCTCACCGCGAACACACCCCAGTTCGACGTCGTGCGCGGCGGCTTGAAATCGAGATTAAACGGTCCGTTGTAGCCATGGCTCCGCAGCAGCACCAGCACATTCAGCCAGTCCAGCGGATTGATCAGCCCCACCGCGATGTCCACGTCATGCTTCAACCGGTACCCGTCGTTGATATCGAAGTGGAACAGCTTCTTGCACATCAACGCCCGCGCCAGCGCCGCCCTCGGCGCCGCGCCCCACATCAATTCATGTAAGTACTCCGGATTTAACCCCACCATATCCGGGTGCTTCAACAACCCCGAGAATATGAACGCCAGCATCGCATCCGACGTCGGCAGCAAAATCTCCGCCTGCGGCTCAAACGGCTTCGCCTCCAGGCAATGCTTCATCGTCGGCCGGCCCATCTTCTTCGCCATCGCGATGTCGGCCTCGCACGCCGCGTTCATCCCATCGGCGAACCACCCCAGCGTTTGGACCTCTTCCACCGCCCCCTGAATCTGGTAGCCCAGCGAGCCCGGCCAGTAGACCACATAGCTCGCCCCCAGCTCATGCCCGATGTTCACCGTGTTCGCCAGCCGCGTCGCCGCATACGCCCGCACCTCCGGCGCCTCGGCCGCCGCGCTCGCCGCCCATACCGGATGATGAAACGTCTCCGTCGTCACCATCGAGCAGTTCAGCCCGTTCTTCTTCAGGCACGCCCCGATCGCCGCGACAATCTCATCCTGCTTCGCCGTCCCGATCGCATCCGTCGGAATCACGTCCGTGTCATGCGTCGTCCAGTGACCAATGCCAATCTCGGCAAAATGCTCGATCACCGTCTCGAAGCTCACCGGCTTCCGCGTCGGTGCATGGAACACCGCGTGCCCCTCATACGCCGCCGCCCACTGCGGACCGGTAATGAAGTACTTCCGCCTCTGCTCCGCCGTATACGCTCCACCGCAAGCGGTGAGCAGACGTTCAACAAGGGACTGCTGCTGATTCACGGGAATGGGTGCCATAACGCCCTAGTGTACACGCCCCCGCGCCGCCCCCGCGCGCCCGCAAAAGCGCCCCTAAAACTGCCGCTCCCGCCGCAGCGACCGGTACAACTGATCCTTGCTCCCGCCCTTCGCCTTCTCACACTCCGGACACGCCCGCCCCATCGCCTTGGCCATCCGCAGATCAGCTTCAGAAGGCTCCACCTCTTCATCCCCCTCCGGGCTTGCAAACAGCCCCGCCTCCGGCTCCCCCAACCGCAACTCCAACGCCGTCTCCTCCATCACCTGCTCCACCGCCCCGCTTGCCCCCAGATACTTCATCTCCCGCTTCACCGCCAGGCATCCCAACTCCGGCGCCATCCAATGCGTCCCCCGCACCCTCTCCGTATCCGACACCACCCGCACCACCCGCACCCCCAGCATCCTCTCCTCCCCCGCCACCCGCAGCGACTTCACCGCCGACTCCTTCGTCGCCGTGCACCCCGACTCCCCCGTCAACTTCGCCTTCTCCATCGCCTCCAGCATTGCCCGCGTCCGGTACCCCGTCGCCTGCACCCGCGCCGCCGGATAGTAGGTCCCCACAAACCCATCCGGCAACTCCACTGACCGCTCCACCATCTCGCTCCCCACTCCCTCTTTCACCGGTCGCACCACCCGCGCCCGCGCCCCATCCGCCCGCACCGCCACCACCGTCTCCATCGCCCCCGCCACCTCGCCATACACCACCATTTGCATGCGGATCTTTGCCGTGTACGCCCCGCCGCCCTCCTGCGCCCCGCACACCGCCGCCCAACTTACCGCCAGCAAGCCCAACTTACTCCGCATTGCATTCCTCCCTCAGCGAACCAGAATAGGGAGACGCGCGCCGCGCCGTCAATTCGCTCCCCGCTACACTATCTCCATGGTCCCCGCCGCCACCCTCGTCCTCCACCTCCGCTACACCGCCTGGGCCTCAGCCCGCCTCACTGCCGCCGCCGCCCAACTCACTCCCGTCGAACTCGCGCACGATTTCCAAACGAGCGAAAAATCCATCCTCGGCACCCTCGCCCACATCTTCGCCGCCGACCGCGTCTGGTGGCACCGCGTCAACGGCACAGTACCGCCCCAGTTCATCGACCCCGAAAAGGACTTCCTCCTCTCCACCCTCCAAACCGATTGGCCCGCCCTCCTCGCTCAATGGGAGCAACTCATCGCCGCGCAACACGAACCCGCGCTCGCAGCCAAGATCGAATACAAGGATCTGAAGGGAAATCCCCACGCCACGCCTCTCTGGCAAATCGTCCTCCACGTCGTCAATCACGCCACCCACCACCGCGGCCAGGTCTCCGGCATGATCCGCACCCTCGGCCACACGCCCCCGCCGCTCGACCTCATCGCCTACTACCGCACCCTCGGCTGAGCCGCACGGCGCGCCCTACATCACCGATGCCCCCCGCGCCACCCCGGTTACACTCAACCTATGCGCTCTCTCCCGCTCCTGGCGCTCGCCGCCCTCTGTCTCCACGCCCAACCCACTCCCTCATCCTTCACTCCCCAACAATCCGCCGCCCTCGATGCCCGCATCCGCGCCCGCATCGCCGGCTTCCCCGGCCACGTCTCGCTCCACGCCCGCAACCTCGCCACCGGAGCCGAATACGGCCTCAATCCCGATGAGCGCGTCCGCACCGCCTCCACCATCAAGCTCCCCATCCTCTGCGCCCTCCACGACCTCGCCGCCCAAGGCAAAGTCGCCTGGGACGAGGAACTCACCCTCACTGACGCCGACCGCGTCTCCGGCTCCGGCGTCCTCAACGAATTCACCCCCGGAGCCCGCATCCGCGTCCGCGATGCCGCCAACCTCATGATCGTCCTCAGCGACAACACCGCCACCAACCTCATCCTCGGCCGTATCACCGCCGACGCCGTCAACGCCTACATGGCGAAGCTCGGCCTCCCCAGCACCAAGTCCCTCCGCAAGGTTCGCGGCGACGGCAACCAACTCAAAGCCCCCTCCGGCTACGCCCGCGAAGGCCTTCTCCCCGAATACCGCCGCTTCGGCCTCGGCGTCTCCACCCCCCGCGACATGGTCCGCCTGCTTGAGATGATCCACGACGGCAAAATCGTCTCCCCCGAAGCCTCGCTCCAGATCCTCACCCTCCTCGGCCGCCAGCGCTACAAGGACTCCATCGGCCGCCGCCTCCCCGACGAGTGGGTCTTCTCCAAGTCCGGCTCCCTCGACGCCCTCCGCTCCGACGTTGGCATCATCCAAAGCCCCCGCGGCCTCCTCGCCCTCGCCCTCACCGTCGACGGCATGCCCGGCGCCGACTACGGCCCCGAAAACCTCGGCCAGAAACTCCTCGCCGACCTCGCCCTCATCCTCTACGACTCCCTCGCCCCCTAACC
>JAFLBB010000026.1 GCA_017304135.1 Acidobacteriota bacterium
CCCCCTACCCCCAACCCACCGTCTCCGCTCCCCCCCCAGCCGCCAATCACACAACCTGTATTAAACTGCGACAAATCCCGGACCGTACCGTACATTCACAAATGTTAAATGTAACAAAAAATATTTAAGTAACAACAATTATCGTCATAACGTTAGTAAGTCTGCTGTGCTATGCTAAACGCTTTAAACCCCGTTGTTCGCTGGCGTGTTTCAGATTTTAGGAGCCGATAGCCTGGGCCATGAAGGCTACCTCCGCTCCTCTCTCCAGCGGCACAGGAGGACGGGAGGCTTGCTAGTGCCAGGAAAAATCAGCGCCGAGATTCGCCTGTCGAAATCAACCATCGAACCGGAAGTCGAGGCCTTTCTCAATATCCAGCGGACAGCCGAGATCCAACTTGGGCAGTTGACTCAGCTCCTCCGCCCCCTTGGGCTTTCACCCGCCCAATATAATGTCCTCAGAATCCTCCGCGGCGCTGGAGAACAGGGCCTTCCCTGCGGCGAAATCGCCACCCGCATGATCTCCCGCGACCCGGACATCACCCGCCTCATCGACCGCATGGAGCAGCGTGGTTGGGTCACCCGCACCCGTTCCGCGCAGGATCGCCGTGTTGTCACCGTGAGCGCCCAACCCGCGGCCCTGGAGATCCTCTCCACTCTCGATGAGCAGGTGGCCATGCTCCACCGGTCCCAGTTCTCCCCCTTCGACGCCTCGCGAGTGCTCACCCTCATCTCGCTGCTCGAAGAATTGCGCTAACGCCTTCCTCGCCCGGCATCTGGCCACGTTGGCCTCTTGTACCCTCATCCGTTATCGCCTTTTCTTCTCCCTCTCGCCCCACCTCTCGCCCCGACCCACCTTTTTGACAAAACGAACCCAAACTTATATTGCAAACAAACACTTGTCCGCCACCCGCCGTCCCGCTCACCCAACCCTCCGCCCTCTCCCTCCCCATCCCCGCTCCGTCACCCCAACGCCCTCCTCGCCCTCTCACCCCCTCTGCTTGCCCCTCACCCCGCCCTGCTTGCCCCTCACCCCCGTCACTTGCCCTCCCCTTCGCCCCTCCGATAGGATGGTAGATTCCCACGATGTTCCGCTTCGAAACCGCCGGCGAGTCCCACGGTCAATGCCTCGTCGCCACGCTCACCGGCCTGCCTGCCCACGTCCCCATATCCCTTGACGCCCTCAACCATGAGCTCTGGCGCCGCCAGCAGGGCTTCGGACGCGGCGGCCGCATGAAGATCGAAACCGACACCGTGGAACTCGTCTCCGGCGTCCGCCACGGCATCACCATCGGCTCTCCCATCGCCATGCTCATCCAGAACCGCGACTGGAAGAACTGGACCGAGATCCTTCCCGTCGAGGACTACGCAGGCAGCAACACCAACAAGAAACCCGTCACCCGCCCCCGCCCCGGCCACGCCGACCTCGCCGGCGGCATCAAGTACGACTTCCCCGACGCCCGCTACATCCTCGAACGCGCCAGCGCTCGCGAAACCACCGCCCGCGTCGCCGTTGGAGCCATTTGCAAGCAGTTCCTCAAACAGTTCGGTGTCGAAGTCCTCAGCCACGTCATCGCCGTCGGTCCCGTGCGCCTCGAACGCTCCGCCACCTGGGACGAGATCGCCGCCCTTGCCCGCAAGGAAGAGGTCCTGCTCGGCTGCGTCGACCCCGAAACCGAAGCCCGCATGAAAGAGGCCGTCGATGTCGCCTACCGCACCGGCGACACCATCGGCGCTATCTTCGAAGTGGTGGCACACAACGTCCCAACCGGCCTCGGCTCGCACATCACCTGGGACTCGCGCCTCGACGGCCGCCTCGCCCAGGCCATCGTCTCCATGCAGGCCGTCAAAGGCGTTGAGGTCGGCTTCGCTGAAGAGGGCGCCCTCAGCTACGGCTCCAAGGTTCAGGACACCATCCACTACAACAAGGAAGAGCGCGCCTTCACACGCGGCGCCAACCGCGCCGGAGGCATCGAAGGCGGCATGACCAACGGCCAGGACATCCTCGTCCGCGGCTTCCTCAAACCCATCTCCACCCTCCGCCGCCCGCTCGAATCCGTCGACCTCACCACCCGCGAATCCAAAGAGGCCGCCTACGAACGCTCCGACGTCTGCGTTGCCCCGGCCGCCGGCGTCATCGGAGAAGCGATGGTCGCTATCGTTCTCGCCCAGGCCTTCCTGGAAAAGTTCGGCGGCGACTCCCTTCAGGAAACCTGCCGCAACTTCCAGGGCTATCGCGAGCAGGTACGGAACTACTAATGGTCTACAAGATCGTCAAACTCGGCCACCCCGTCCTCGAGCAGGTCGCCGAACCCGTCCAGCAATTCGACACCCCCGAACTCCGTGAACTCGTCGATGGCATGTTCGAGACCATGTACGCCAACAAAGGCGTCGGCCTTGCCGCTCCGCAGGTCAACGTCAGCCAGCGCGTCACCGTCATCGACACCTCCAACGGCGAAGACCCCAACGCCAAGGTCGTCCTCATCAATCCCGAGATCACCAGGCTCGAAGGCACGCAGTTGGGCGAAGAGGGCTGCCTCTCCATCCCCGGCTTTCGCGAAGACGTGAAGCGCGCCATGAAAGCCACCATCCGCGCCCGCAACGTGAAGGGCGAGGAGTTCGAACTCACCGGCGAGGAACTGCTCGCCCGCGCCATGCAGCACGAGATCGATCACCTCAACGGCATCCTCTTCCTGCAGCACCTCAGCGCCCTCAAGCGCGACCTCATCCGCCGCAAGATCCGCAAGCTCCAAAAAGCCGGCGAGTGGGATTGATCCGCCATGCGGCTGATCTTCATGGGAACCCCCGCCTTCGCGGTGCCTACGTTGGAGGCATGCCTCGAAGCGGGCCACGAAATCGCCGCCGTCTTCACACAGCCTGACCGCCCCAAGGGCCGCGGCGGCGCGCTCGCCCAGTCGCCGGTGAAGGAATGCGCCCTCGCCCACTCACTCTCCGTTCACCAGCCGCGCCGCGTGCGCTTCCCTGACGTGGTCGAAGAGATCCGCGCCCTCGCCCCGCGCGCCATCGTCGTCGTCGGCTACGGCCAGATCATCCCGCAATCGATCATCGACATCCCGCCGCTCGGTATCCTCAACGTCCACGCCTCACTGCTGCCGCTCTATCGCGGTGCGGCCCCCATCCAGTGGGCCATTGCCAATGGCGAGACCGAAACCGGGGTCACCATCATGCGCATCGACGCCGGCCTCGACACCGGCGACATGCTGCTCACCGCTTCCACCGCCATCGGTCCCGACGAAACCGCGCCTGAGCTCTCCGCGCGCCTCGCCGCCACCGGCGCACCGCTGTTGCTCGATGCCCTGCAGGGCCTCGACGCCGGCACCCTCCCCGCCACGCCGCAGGACCACGCGCGACACACCCTCGCCCCCATCCTCAAGAAGGAAGACGGGCGCATCGACTGGACCGCCCCGGCCCAGGTCATCTACAACCGCCTGCGCGGCTTCAACCCCTGGCCCGGCGCCTGGACCACCTTCCGAGGCCAGCAACTCCACATCCTCGCCGCGCGGCCTTCCGCCGAACCTGCCGCCGATCCCGCCCCCGCGCCCGGCACGCTTCTGCCCGCCAAAAACCACCTCCGCGTCACTTGCGGCCAGGGCACCGCACTCGATATCCTCGAACTCCAATTGGAGGGTCGCAAGCGAATTCCCACCGCCGCCTTCCTCAACGGGCATCGTTTGACCGACAATGAACGCTTAGGAGATTCCTCGACTTGACACTCCCCCTCGGATATCGCTACGCCAGTTCCTACGCCAAGATCCGCAAGGTGGCCAAGGACGACCTGGCCCTGATCGTCTCCGACACCCCGGCCACGGCCGCCGCCGTCTTCACCGCCAATCAGGTGGCCGCCGCGCCAGTCGTGCTTTCGCGCCAGCACCTGGCCGCCACCAAGGGCAAGCTCCGCGCCTTCCTCATCAATGCGGGCAACGCCAACTGCGCCACGCGCACCGGCATGGAAGTCGCCCAGCAAACCGCCGCCGCCGCCGCCGCCGCGTTGAACATCCCCGCCAATCAGGTGCTGCCCTCCTCCACCGGCGTCATCGGCGTGGAGTTGAAAGCCTCCCTCATCACCAAGGCCCTGCCGAAACTGGTCAAGCAACTCACCCCCGACGGCTTCCAACAAGTGGCCGAAGCGATCATGACCACCGACCTCGTGCCCAAGACCGCCACCGCCGAACTCTCCCTCAAGGGCGGAACAGTCTGCATCGCCGGCATGACCAAAGGCTCCGGCATGATCATGCCCAACATGGCCACCACCCTCGGCTTCCTCATGACCGACGCCGCCCTGCCCGCGCCCGTGTTGAAGAAGATGCTCGTCGCCGCCACTGAAGAGAGCTATCACCGCCTCAGCGTCGACGGCGACACTTCCACCAACGACACCGTCGCCATCATGGCTAACGGCGCTTCCGGCATTACGCTCAAACCGGCCGACTATCCGCTCTTCCAGCAGGCGCTCACCAAGCTCATGCAGGACCTCGCCGCCAAAATCGCCCGCGACGGCGAAGGCGCCACCAAGCTCGTCACCATCCATGTCTCCGGCGCGCGCACCAACGACGAAGCCGCCCGCATTGCCCGCTCCATCGCCAATTCGCCGCTGGTGAAAACCGCCATCGCCGGCTCTGATCCCAACTGGGGCCGCATCATCTGCGCCGCCGGTTACTCCGGCGTGAAGTTCGATCCGGCTCAGGTCGACATCGCCATGCAGGGCCTGCTCGTCTGCCAGGGCGGCCTCGCCGCTCCCTTCCGCGAAAAGGAACTCAAGAAGCGCCTCGACGAGAAAGACGTCCACATCGAATTCGCTTTCCGCGGCAAGAAGCCCGGCCGCGCCAAGTTCTGGACCTGCGACCTCACCGAGGGCTACATTCGCATCAACGCCAGCTACCGGACCTAGTCTGGCTGCATCCAATCATCGAGGACTGATCCGTGCAACCATCTCAACCCCCCGACGCCCCCAAACCGCCCATACCCGGCATCCGCCACATGATCGCCGTCGGCTCCGGCAAAGGCGGCGTCGGCAAGACCACCGTTTCGGTGAATCTGGCTATCGCGCTGTCTAAGCTCGGCTACCGCACCGGCCTGCTTGACGCCGATGTCTACGGGCCGAATATCCCCCTGATGCTCGGCATCCAGCAACAGCCCTACGCCGTGGAGAACCGCATCATCCCGCTGGAGAAGGAAGGCCTCAAGCTCATGTCGATGGGCTTCCTCAACCCCGGCGACAAGCCGCTCATCTGGCGCGGCCCGATGCTGCACAGCGTCATCGGCCAGTTCCTGCGCGGCACCGAGTGGGGCGAACTCGACTACCTCGTCATCGACCTTCCGCCCGGCACCGGCGACGTCCAGCTCTCGCTCATCCAGACCGCGCCGCTCACCGGCGCCATCGTCGTCACAACGCCCTCCGACGTGTCGCTTGAAGACGCCCGCAAGGCCGTCAACATGTTCCGCCAGGTGCGTGTGCCCATCCTCGGTTTCGTGGAGAACATGAGCTACCTCATCGCCCCGCAGTCAGGCGAACGCATCGATGTGTTCGGCACCGGAGGCGGCAGGCGCACCGCCGAGGCGATGGAGGTTCACTTCCTCGGCGAGTTGCCACTCGACCCGCAGATCCGCATCGGCGGCGACACCGGCCATGCCGTTGCCTGGCGCGGCGAGCAGGACGGCGCCGCCGCGGGCTTTTACCGCATGGCCCGCGAAGCCGCCCAGCGTGCCGAAGCCAGCGCCGCGGAAAGCGGACCGAGCATTACCATCGAAGACTAACCAGCCCCAAATACGAAAGGCCGCCTGCCCCGTGGGGAAGGCGGCCTTTCGTGTATGCGCGGTGGTCAATTAAAACCGCAGGCGCAGTTCGTAGCGCATCACACGCCCGCCGCCGTCGGCAAATTGCGGCTGCAGGAAGCGCCCGGCCGGCGACGTGGCCACGTTCGCCGAGATGCCCTGCTGGGTCGGCGAAAACGGGCTGATCGACGGGTTGCCGTACTGCGGCGTGTTGAACACGTTGAACGCGTCGGCGCGCAGTTGCAGGTTGAACCGTTCGTTGAGGCGGATCGACTTGGTCAGCGACACGTTCCAGTTCTTCTGCCCCGGCACGAACTCCGTGTTGCGCCCGGCGTTGCCGCCCGGTAGCACGGTCGCCCCCGTATTGGCCGCCACGCCGATGTAGCGGGCTTCGTTCGGGTTGATCGGGGTGCGAATGAAGCCCACTCCGTTCGGATTGGGCGTATCCGGGTTGACATAGCCGGTCGGGCTGCTCGGGTCGACCAGCGCGCGCACGCCGGCGCGGCCACTCGGGTTGACCAGCGGCCGGTCCACCCCGCCGCCGCCCAGTCCATCGGCATCGAGGCCATTGGTCACGTTCAGCGGCACACCTGTTTCGAACGTCGTGATGCCGCTCAACTGCCAGCCGCCCAGCACACGGCCCGCCACGCCCTTCTGCGCCTGGAAAACGGGCAGATCATAGACATAGCTGAATACAAGCCGGTGGGCGCGGTGGAACAGGCTCAGGCCACGTTCGCGCTGCAATCCGCCAAACATCGGCGGCACCACTTGCGTGGCGATCAGATTGGCCCCGGCCTGGGCGAAGATCTCGCTGCCGTTGTCGATCGTCCTGCCCCAGGTGTAGGCCGCGCTGGCCTGGAAGCCACGCGAGAAGCGGCGATTGGCCGACATCTGCAGGGAATGGAAGCTCGATGAGCCGCCGTTGGTGCGGATGTTGCGCGGGCCCTGCAGGTTATCCAGTCGCCCGGTGAGGCTGGCAGCCGGAATCGGCGTCGAGGTTACCGGTGTGATGCGCAGCGAACTCGGCACCAGCGGGTTCAGGTCCTCGGTCAGGAACAGCCTGGTTCCCTTCGAGCCGACATAGCTGATGTCGTAGATCACGTTGCCCGGCAGTTCGCGCTGGATGCCGAACGACCAGCGCTGGATGTAGGGGTTCACCAGGTCGCCCGCGACCAGCGTCTGGCTGTCGGTGGGGTTCGGATTGCGCGCCGTGCGCGGAATCGACTGCAGCGGATTGGGCACTCCGCGCGGCTCCGACGGCTGTGAGTTGATGTTCGTCGCGATCACGTTCGGCGTCGAAGCCTGCGCGTTCGAGGCGATGTTGTTGAAGAAGCTGTCGTAGCCGATCTGATAGCCGGTGCGGATGACGCTCTTCTTGTTGCCGAGCACCTTGGCCAGGAACCCGTCGTTATAGCTCGGCGACCACGCGATGCCGAGCGAAGGCGAGAAGTTGTTGGTGTCCTTGGTTACCTTCGACGGCTGGCTGAACGGGCCAGTGAACGTCAATGGATCGACGTTGAACAGTCCGGACCACGCCGACTTGCTCACCGAATTCATTGGCTGGCCGAAGTACTCATACCGCCCGCCGAGGGTGAGCGTGAGGTTCGAGGTCATGCGCCAGCGGTCACTGATAAACAGCGCCATGCGGTTCATGTTCGGATAGTAGGCCGCGCTGCCGAAGGTGCGCTGCACGCTGCCGCCCGAGCCGGCAAAGCCGTCCACCCAGTTGGCGAACGAAGAAAAGCCCGTGCTGGCGCGAATGTCCAGCGCGCCTCGTTCGGCGATGGGGGCAAACTGCTTGGAGCGTTGATGCAGAATGTCGCCTCCGAAGCGGATGCTGTGCTTGCCACGTACCAGCGTCGCTGTGTCCTGAATCTGGTAGTTGTTGCCGTAGCGCCCTTGGGGGAAGCGGTTGTCCAGGCCGATCTGCGTGAGACCGGCGATCTGAATCTGCGGCGCCGTCTTCACCAGCGGATTGTCGGGATTCGACACGGGAAACAGCGGGTTCAGCCGCATGTAATTCAGGCGCAGCTCGTTGGTGAACGTTGGCGAGAAGATGTGCGTCTCGGTGATCGACGCGCTGACGTTCTTCGTGACCGCGTCGGCCTCAAAGCCGGGAAACACGTTCAGCAGCGCGCCCTTGGGCGTGTCGATGGTCTGGTAGATGAAGCGCCCCGAGAGCTGGTCGGATTCCCTCAGCCGGTGGTCGACGCGGCCCAGGTACTGGCGGTCCAACTGCGAGGTGGACAGCCCCTGTACGGCCGTGCCAAACTCCAGCGCGGGCCGCCCGTTGCCTAACTCCTGGTTGAAAAACTGCGAGGTGGCGTCCACGCCCGCCGTCAGGTCGTTATAGAGATCGACATTGGCGTTTGCGCCCTTGGGAAACAGCGAATTCAGCGTCGAACGTCCGCGCGCCGAAAGCGTGTTCAGCACGCGCGTCGAGTTCGAGCGCTGGCGGTCCTCCTGAAACGCGCCAAAGAAGAAAGTGCGGTTCTTCACGATCGGCCCGCCGAAGGTGCCGCCCCAAAACTGCTGGATGCCGAAGGCCGGCCGCCCGCGCTCTTGCAGCGCGGTGGAAAGCGACTGCGAATTCGTGAGCGCGTCGTCGTAGGTGGAATCCAGCACGTAGTTCACTGTGCCGCGATACTCGTTTGTGCCGCCCTTGGTGATCACGTTCACCACCGCGCCGGCAGAACGGCCGAACTCGGCGTCGAAGTTGGTGGTCTGGATGTTCACCTCGGCCACCACGTCGGGGTTTGAGATGGTCAGCCCTTCGCCCGAGACGGAGATGTCGTTGTTCTCCGTGCCGTCAATCATGAAGTTGTTGGAGCGTTGGCGGGCGCCGTTCACTGAGAAACCGTTCAACACGCTGTTGCTCGAGAAACGGTTGCTCACCACGCCGGGGATGGTAAAGGCGAGGTTGGTTGGACGCCGCGTCGGCAGCGGCAGGTTGGTGATTTCGCGCGCACCCATGTTGCCGCCGCGTACCGGAGCTTCATACTGCAAGGCGCTCTCGGTTTGCGCCACGACTTCCACGGTCTGCTGCGTTTCGCCGATCTCCAGTTGCACGTCGACCGAGACGGTCTGCGCCGCGCTGACGGGAATCTGGCGTTTGGAATAGGTGCGGAAGCCGGGGGCCTGCACGGCCACCTGATACGGTCCTGGATCGACGGCGTCGAAGCGATACAGGCCCGCCTCATTCGCCGTCGTCGTGCGGCGGACGTTGGTGCTCTCGTTCGTGAGAGCAACCTGAGCCCCGGCCATGGCCGCGCCCTGCGCGTCCGTGACAATACCCGTTAGTGTGCCGCGGCTGGTCTGTGCGCCCAGGCTCGCGACCGTTACGACTACTGCAATGACCCATCTTGCGACGGATCGAATAGATGTTCCCTGTGTCGGGGTTTCCATCTGTGACCTCCCACCATGGAGAAACCCCAACCATCCAATGCTGCTAGTTCAATCTAACAGTAACCAAACGGTCTTGAATTTGCAAACCCACCCACGCGTGGAGGAGGAGACTGAAGACCGGCCCGCTCAGGTGACCGGGCCTGGATTGAACGGCGCCAGTGCGTTGTGCAGACCCCAGTGGTCAGCCCACGTCTGTTTGCGCCCGCTGGCGACGTCGAGCATCAGGTGGAACAGTTCCCAGCCGATGTCCTCAATCGTTGCCTCTCCGGTGGCGATGCGTCCGGCGTCGACGTCAATGAGGTCGTGCCAGCGCTCGGCCAGCGCCGTGCGCGAACTCACCTTGATCACCGGCGACAGCGCCAGCCCGTAGGGCGAGCCCTCGCCGGTGGTGAAGATGTGCAGGTTCATACCGGCGGCCAGTTGCTCGGTGCCGCAGATGAAGTCGCTCGCCGGCGTGGCGGCGAAGATGAGGCCGCGCGAGGTGACGCGCTCGCCCGGCGCGGTGACCGCGGCCAGGGCCGAGGTGCCCGCCTTGGCCACGCTGCCGAGAGCTTTTTCGACGACGTTGGAAAGCCCGCCGCGCTTGTTGCCGGGCGTCGGGTTGGCGCTGCGGTCGGCCGAGCCACGCGCCAGGTAGTCGTCATACCAGCGCATCTCGCGGATCAGGTCGCGGCCCACGTCGGGCGTGGCGGCGCGCGGCGTGAGCAGGTGGACGGCGTCGCGCACCTCGGTCACTTCACTGAACATCACCGTTGCCCCGGCGCGCACGAGCAGATCGGCCGCGTAGCCAACGGCGGGGTTGCAGGTGACGCCGGAGAAGGCATCGCTGCCGCCGCATTGCAGGCCCACTACCAGGTCGCTGGCCGGGCATTCCACACGCTGCCTGCGGTTCAGCTCCTCCAAGCGCTGCTCGGCGTAGCGCATGATGGAGCCGACGATGCTGCCGAAGCCCTTCAAATCGGCATCCTGCATGCGCACCACGTGCGGCTCGCCGTCGAGCACCGGCAGCGACGCGCCCGAGGGGGCAGGGAAGAGCCGCTGCGGCTGCATCTTCTCGCAGCCCAGGCTCACCACCAGCGGCCAGCCGCCGAGGTTGGCGTGCGTGCTAATGTTGCGGATCGTGCGAATCGGCACGGCTGCGCCCGGCGCGTCGATGGCCACGCCGCAGCCATAGGTGTGCGTGATGGCCACCACGTCGTCGACGTTGGGGTAGCGCGGCAGCAGTTCGGCCTTGATGCGGCGCACGGCGAACTCCACCGTTGGGGCCACGCACTGCACCGTGGTCGTGATGCCGAGAATGTTCTTCGTGCCTACGCTGCCATCGGCGTTGCGGTAGCCGGCGAAGGTGTGGCCTTCGAGCGGAGGCAGCGGCGGAGGCGTGGCGGTGGCCAGCGGCAGTTCGTCGAGCGGCGGCGGTTGGGGCAGCGCCAGCATCTCCTCACGCACCCAGTCGCCAGCCTCGATGGCGCGCGTGGCCAGTCCGATCACCTCTCCATAACGAACTACCGGCGCACCCTGCTCGATGCCGGAGAGGGCCACCTTGTGCGACTGCGGAATCGCCTCGCGCAGCCGCAGGCCGCTGTCGAACACGGTCCCCGCCGCAAGCCCTTCGGCGTTCACAATGATGGCCACGTTGTCGCGTGGATGCACGCGCACATACAGCGGTTTCATGCGGCGCGCCTTACGGCTGATCGTAGCCCTTCAGACGCCGCACCCAGACGTTGCGGTAGCGCACCGGCACGTCGTGATCCTGCAGCGCCAGCGGCTCTTCCGGCCCGTGGCCCTTGTAGATGCCCACCACCTTGTGAGCCATCTCGCCGATCACCTCTTTGCGGTTGTGCAGCAGCACGCCGTTCAGGAACACCGTCGCGTAGGCGGGCCGGGTCAGCTTGCCGTTCTCGAATGCAGGCGCCTCCCACACAATGTCGTAGGCGTTCCACTGGCCGCGTTTGCGCACCGGGTTCACCAGCGGCGGCCACTGGCCGTAGATGGCGCCCGCCTGCCCGTCGGCATAGGTCGGATTGTTGTCGCTGTCGAGCACCTGAATCTCATAGCGGCCCATGATCAGCACGCCGCTGTTGCCGCGCCACTGGCTGTCGCCATAAATGACCTCGGTGGAGGCCCACTCGAGGTGCAACTGCATGTCGCCGAATTTGTCTTTCGTCTGCAGGGTTCCCGCGCCGGGGGCGATCTCGAAGTAGCCGTTCTCCACCTTCCACGATGTGGGCCGCGGCCGCTCTACGCCCTTCTTGTTGCGGCCCGCCGGACGCGGTGGAATCTCCCACTTCGACAGGTCCTTGCCGTCAAAGAGCACGATGGCGTCCGAAGGCGCGTCGCCCAGTTTGGCTCCCGGCGTCACCACGGCCGGCCGCGGACGGTCAATGTCGTGCACCTTCCACTTCTGGCCGGGCAGCACGGGCGTGTCGTTGTAGCCGGTGGCCGAGGTTCGGAAGTTCGGCGCCTTCTTGGGTTCGGGGTCGGCCGCACCGGCCGTCCAGAGCAGGGCCACGGCGCTCAGTGCGCCTGCGGCCATGAGCATTCGCAAGTGTTGATTCATGAGAAGCACCTCCTCGATGGGAACCTGCCACTCTATCAAACGCGCCCGGCTCCTGCCTTGCACTTTGCTCCGCGTTTTGCGATACACTCCCCTCCCATGACCACACGCCGCAACGCCCTCGCCGCCCTTGCCGCCGCTTTTGCCTCCCGCGCCGCCGCGGCACAGAAGGCCACCGCCTACGCGCTCATCGGAGACCGCTATCACAACTCCGACTACATCCGCACCGGCCTCACCCGCACCATTCAGGACGGGCTCGGCGTGACCATCGACTTCAACGACAACTACAGGGCGCTCACCTCGGAAACCCTCGACGGCTATAAGCTGCTCATCATCCTCCGTGACGGCATGATCTGGCCCGACGGCTACCCTGACGAAACAACCAACGCCGCCTGGGTGGTCACCGGCAAACCCCCGCTGGTCTCAGAACCGCCCGTGCCCAAGACCGCCGCCAAGCCGGCCTTCTGGATCAAGCCCGATCAGGGCAAGGCCGTGCGCGCGTTCGTTGAGAACGGTGGCTCGGCGCTGTTCCTCCACAACGTCACCCACGTCGGCCTCACCGACCCCGACTTCCGCCACACTCTTGGCGCCGCCTACGCCGGACACCCGCCCATCCGCACGTTCAAAGTGAAGATCACCAATCCCAATCACCCCATCGCCAAGGGCGTGAACGACTTCATCGTCACCGACGAGCAGCACTATATGGTCTACGACAAGGACAAGAAGCACATCTTCGCCGAGAGCGTGAATGAGCAGGGCCTTGACTACAACAAGCAGGGCGCAACGGCTCCGGCCGGATGGGCCTACGACCTTGGCAAGGGGCGCGTCTGCTACCTCTCGCCCGGCCACCTGCTGAACGTCATCTGGAACCCCGAGTACGTCAAACTGCAGCAGAACGCCGTGCGCTGGCTGATGCGCACAAGCGGCTAGCCCGTGTGCTCGCTCCGCCCCAGCGCGGACTTGAGCCAGGCCTTGGCCATGCGCAATTCGCGATCGACGGTGGCTTCGCTGAGCCCCATCTCCACGGCGATTTCGGCGTAGGAAAGCCCGCCAAAATAGTGCATCTCGACAATCCGCGCCTTGCGCTCGTCCTGCGCTTCGAGCCGCGAGAGCGCGTCGTCGAGTTCCAACAGCGTCTCGCTGCGCTCCTCAATTGCCATTCCCTCGTCGAGCGTGGCTTGCTGTGCGCCGCCGCCGCGCTTGGCCCGCCCCGCCGCGCGCAAAGCATCGATCACGACCATTCGCATGGCGCGCGAGGCGACCGCCAGGAAATGGGTCCGGCCGCGGTAGTCGACCTCCGCGCCGGCCAGTTTCAGATAGGCTTCGTGCGCCAGCACGGTGGGTTGGATGGAGCCGGAACCGCCCGCTTTCTTTCGTGCCAGCCGGCGTAGCTCCTCATACAGACGCGGCGAGATATCCAGGTGCGCGGGCTTGTCTTCCCGTGGCTTGCCGGCCTCGAAATCTCCGCTGCGGCGCTCCTTCGTTGACACTTTATGGAAAAAACCTCATCATCGCTACATAAGCATACTGCGTGACGGAGGGATGCGTGGAGCCACATCGCTGGCAGAGGCTGCAACAACTGTTTGAACGGGCACGCGAACTGCCACTGGGGAAGCGCAATCAGTGGCTGGCCGAGGTGTGTCCAGACGATCCGGACCTGTGCCGCCGCGCCGAATCGCTCCTCTGGCACGACGAAGACCCCACCAATATCTTCGACATCTTCCGCGCCGCCAACAACGAAGGCACGTTGTTGTGGGAGCCGCTGCCGGGCGACCGCATCGGTCCCTATAGCGTCATCCGCCAGTTGGGCCGGGGCGGCATGGGCGCGGTGTATCTGGCCGAGCGCGACGACGAGCAGTTCCGCAAACAGGTGGCCATCAAACTGGTGAGCTCCGGCCTGCTGCTGATGCCCGAGGTGATGGCTCGCTTCCGCTCCGAACGGCAGATTCTGGCCAGCCTCGACCACCCCAACATCGCCCGGTTGCTCGATGGCGGCGCCGCCCCCAACGGCACGCCCTATGTCGTTATGGAGTACATCGACGGCACCCCGATCGACCAGTATTGCCGTGCCCGCGCCCTCTCTCTCGACGATCGCCTGCGGCTGTTCCGCAAAATCTGTTCCGCCGTCCACTATGCCCACCAGAACCTGATCGTCCATCGCGACATCAAACCGGACAACGTCATGGTGACCGCCGAGGGCGAGCCCAAACTGCTCGATTTCGGCATCGCCAAGCTGCTCGACCCGGCCGCGGCGAAGCAGACGCGGACCCGCGCGCGGGTGATGACGCCCGATTACGCCAGCCCCGAGCAGGTCCGCGGGGAAGCCGTGACCACAGCCACCGACGTTTACGGCCTCGGCGTGCTGTTGTTCGAACTGCTCACCGATAAGCTGCCGTACCGGCTGGCCTCCGACGACGCCTATGAGCTCGAACAGGCCATCTGCAACGCGGAACCGATGCGTCCCTCCACCCTCCGCTTGGATCTGCGCGGCGACTTGGAGAACATCCTGCTGAAGGCTCTGCGCAAAGACCCGGCGCGGCGCTATGCCTCCGCCGAGCAGTTCTCCGACGACATCCGCCGCTACCTGGAAGGCTATCCGGTGATCGCCCAGGCCGACAGTTGGAGCTACCGCGCGGGAAAGTTCCTGCGCCGCAACGCCGCCGCGTCGGCCGCCGCCCTGATGGCCACGATGCTGCTGGCCGCCTTCGCCATCAGCATGACCGTGCAGGCCCAGCGCATCGCCCGCGAACGCGACGTGGCGGCCCAGGAACGCAGGAAGTCGCAGCAGGTGGCCGGATTCCTCACCGACCTCTTTCGCCTGGCTGACCCGGCCCGTACCAAGGGCGGCACCGTGACGGCGCGCGAACTGCTCGACAACGGCGCCAAACGCCTGGAGACGGAACTGGCCGGGCAGCCCGAACTGCAGGCCACCATGTTGAACGAGATCGGCATCGTCCACCGCAGCCTCGGCCTCTACACCGAGGCCCGGGCCCACATCGAGAAGGCGCTCCAGTTGCGCCGCCGCGCTCTGGGCCCGCGCCATGCCGAGGTCGCCGCCAGCCTCCAATCACTGTCCCAGGTGCTGCGGGATTTAAACGAATATGATGCCGCGCTGGCTGCGGCGCGCGAATCCCTCGCCATTCGCCGCGAACGCCTCGGCAACCAGCATCCCGATCTCGCCCCCAGCTTGAATGCGCTCGCCGTGCTGCTGGAAGATAAGGCCGAGTATGCGCAATCGGAGAAGTTGCACCGCGAAGCGATCGCCATCCTGCGCGGGCAACCGGATCTGGACGAGCGCATGCTCGCCGTGAGCCTCAACAACCTCGCCGGCGTGCTCGGACGCATGGGGAATTCGCGCCAGGTGGTGCCGCTGTTTGAAGAGGCGCTGGCCCTGCGCCGCAAGGTCCTCGGCCGCGACCACCTGGAGACCAGCCAGACGCTGAACAACCTCTCCAATCTCTACCGCGACCGCGGCGACACCGCCGCCGCCGAGGCCGGCTTCAACGAGGTGCTCAGCGTCCGGCGCGGGCTGTTCGGGCCGGATCATCCGGAGGTCGCCAAGGCGCTCACCAACCTTGCCGCCACCTACACCCAGGCGAAACGCTACGACGAGGCGATCCAACTGCTCAACGAGGCCGAAACGATCTTCCGCCAGCGTCTTGGTCCTGATCACTTAAACGTTGCCTTCGTGCTCGACAACATCGCCTCCGTCCACCACGCCAAGGGCGACTATGCCGCCGCTCAACCTTATTACGACCGCACGAAAGAGATGTTCCGCGCCCGCTTCGGCGATGACCATCCGGAGACGGCCACCAGCGACTACAACACCTCGGGTAATTATCTGGCCTGGGGCAAGCTCGATTTGGCTGAGCAGCATGCCCGTTTGGCCGAGCGCGTGTACCGCATCAAGACCGGCCCAGGAAGCCCGGCCCGGCTGCGAGCGCAGTTGCGACTGGCCGAGATCCTCACCAAGAAGCGCGAATGGAGCGCCGCGGCGGCCGCCTATCGCGCCGCGCTCGGCGACGAGACGAAGAACTGGAGCGCCACCGGCCAGATTCGCATCGCCGCTCTCTCCGGTCTCGGCGAAGCCCTTGCCGCCAGCGGAGCCCTGGCCGAGGCCGAGCCCGTGCTGTTGGAGTGTCACGCCCTCCTGAGCAAAGAGGGCAAGGACCAGGACGCCATCCGCCAATTGCGCGACCAGATCGCCGCCCTCTATCAGAAGCAGCGCCAACCGGACAAGGCGCGGGCGTTCCTGCGGGAACAGACCGCCGCTACGGCGCGCGCCGACGGCCCCCCTACAGAACCTTTGACAGCGCCTGCCCGATAGCGATTCCGAACGAGGCGATGTTGTCCGGCCGCAGGCGCACTTCCACGGTGGAGCGCTTGCCCTGCTGCAGGACGATCACCTGGTAGATCCACTCCACCTGGCCTAGCGGGAAGCGGAAGCCGATGCTTTCCACTCGCGGGATGGCCGCCGTGATTCCCTTCTCAATCGCCTCGCCGGTCTGCCGCAGAATCTCGCGTTTGGGGAGCCGGTTCCAGGCATCTTCCGCGCTGACCTTGCGCGTGCTCACTTCCGGCAGGGCGCGCACGCCGGCCAGAGCCAGATTGAGCCGCGCCGTCATGGTGGCGTCGATGATCACGGCGTCGTAGATGGTGATGTTGGTTCCGATGACCGGCACGCGGTAGGTAATGCGCAGCCGCGGGTTGGCGATCAGGGCGCGGATGGCCGCCTCAATGGCCGCGCGCACCGTCGCGCTGTCGCCGGTTTGCACCTGCCTCTTTAACTCGCGCAGCCGTGCCTCGTGCGGGTCGGCCTGCGACCGCGCGTAACTCAGCGCCGCGCTCTTGCCGGGCGCCTCGATGGTGCCAAAGATGGTGCTCGTTTTCGGCCAGCGCGCGTTCAGGTTGGAGACGATCTGACGGTCGATCTCGGCGATGATGGCGTCGGTAGCAGGCGGGATCACCGTTCTCATCCCACGCAGGCTCAACTCGAACTCGAAGTCCTTGGTGGCTTGTTGATAGCGCGAAAGCGTGCGGTCCAACTCCGATTGCGCCTCGCTTGCGGCCTTCTTGATTTCGGACTGGAAGTCAGGCTGCAGCGCATCGGGCACCGACATGTTGCCATAGACGAAGGGTTGGCCATTTTGCGGTTTCTGCACGCCGCCGTTGACGGCCAGTTCGAACTTCGGCGCCGTCGTTCGTCCCGTGATCGCCAGCCCGCTGCGCGACACCCGGCTCACGGCGTTCATCCCCAACCCGGCGAACTCCATCTGCCCAGCCAGTTGATAGAACGAGTTTTCCGGAGCGTTGGCCGGAATCTCCAACTCCGTGCTTAGCCGTGCATTCGATTTCAGCGGACCGGCATTGACGCCGGCCTCGCTCAGGCCGCGCACGAACAGGCCTGTCTGGTCAGCCCGCAGGCTCGCCTCGATGCGTATCAGGTTGCCTACGTCGAAGCCCGTCATCTTCCCGAATTCGCTTGCGCCGACGGTGTACTGGCCTTCCATGAAGAGCCGGTTCTCGCGCGGCTGAGCGCTCACCGCTGCCGCTACCTTCAATTCGCCGTCCTGCGCCAGAAGCAGCCCGGTCTGAAACTTCTCAGCCGGGTCGAGAATGCCGCTGAGGTAGGCCAACTGCCGTCCGTTCACAATCTCCACCGCCGCCGTTGCCTTGCCCAGGGGGATGGTCAGGTTGATGATCTTCCCCAGCCCGGTCACCTTGAGGTAATCCAGCGAAAGCGCGAACCGGCCGTTGGCGCCGGCCTGGGCCGCCGGTCCGAAGCCGATCCCCAGCGGATCGATTGCCAGTTCCCCCGTCGCCAGCGGATCGAGATTCGTAATCAGGTGCCCGCGCACCTGCACCGGCAGGCCAAACAGCGGAAATGTGCCCGTCTGAATGCGGTGCCCGTTGAACTCACGGGCGACATCCTCGATGCCCCACTTCACCAGCGGCCGGAAGGGGAACAACCCCTGCACTGAGCTGCCCTTGCCGGTGATGATGCCGTCGTCCTCGGCCTCGCCCGCTTCCGAGCCTGGTTCCTTGCCAGAGCCCGCGGAACCCTCAGCGCCACCCTCGCCGCCTTCGCCGTCCTGTTTCGGCTTCTTGTTGGGATAACTGACGCCACCGGCGAAATAGTACATCGGGTCGAGCGGGTCCACCACGATGCGCGCCGTCGCGCCGGCCGGGAAGGAGATGGTGAACGAGGTGTCCTCTTCTTCCTCCAGGTCCTCCGGCGGCGCCTTGCCAACGCGCATGGTCAGGCCGGCGTCGAAGCGGAAAAACAGGTAGCCTCGTGTGTCCTGGAGCGGAACGCCGAGGTCGCGCAGGTTGGCGCCGCGGTCGTAGCCCACCTCGGCCATCACAGGCTCGTCGATGGACACCGCTTCGCCGCTCAACGGGGTGGGCACGAAGGACTTGCCCCTCACGGTTTCCACGCGCTCGGTGCCCTCGGCATAGCCAAACCACAACTCCGACTGCGCCAGCACCATCCGGCCCAGCGGGGTCACCAGCGACGCATCGCCCACATACTGAATGCCGCCCGGCAGCCGCATCGCGCCGCTCGAACGGAGTTCGAATTGCATCACCCGGGTTCCCGCCGGCCCCACGTCGACGGTAACCGTCTCCTGCGCCCAGACGTGCCCCGCCGTGACGGCGCACACACTCAGCAGCCAGCCCAGTTTGTTCATCGGCGTCAGTCCTCTATACAGGGAATCGAGGATTCCGTGCCAATCCCCTCACGACTACTGAAAAAAATTTATGCTTCAGTGGCCCGCCCTCGTCCCCAGGGGAGGACAGAGCCACAACTTTGAACTATACGCCCAGTCCTGGCTGCCCCGGGGCGCCAATGCCGGGCCCTCATCCTGCCGCCGTGCGAGATGCGATGACGACCCCGCTTTCTCGTCCTGCTGCCAGCAGGCTTACCCTACAGCGATTCCCCGAGTTGCATGCCCAGGCAACTTTCCTGCCGCGCCCTGATCATCGCCTCCCCTCTCTGCCGCTATCCCCAGTGAGGACCACTATGACCTTTCGCATACTCAGCGCACTCGCGCTCTCGTTGTCCCTGTGGACACCCACGGCTGGGGCCACCGTTTTGGCCGGCACATCGCAGAACACGCCTCTGCCCTTCCACCAGTTCAACACCTTCGCTCAGATCGGCGTCCAGACGAACGGGAACCGCGCGGAGATGGGCTTTCTCTTCACCGTTCCATCCAACGGGCCTGATTACTTCTTGGATAGCCTGATCGTCCCGCTGCGCTCCATTACCGACGACAACACGGTCCGCTTCTCGCTCTACGATCAGGACCCGAACTTCCTGCGCCCCGGCTCCGTGCTGGAGCATTCGGAGATGTTCATCGGGGAAGTCTACACATACAGCCTGCGCACCTTCCTCTTCTCCGGCAACACAAAGCTGGAAGCCGGCCGGAACTACTTCCTCATCGGAAGCATCACGGATCCCACCAGCCAGGGGATTCAACAGATCGACTGGGCCGGCTCCAGTCCTGCGGCCACCGTGCAGCAGTTCTACCGCGTCACGCCTCCCGGCGGTTGGAACACGATCACCAATAGCAACGGTCCGGCCTACCAGATCAACGCGACCGAGGGGGAGTCCTCGCCCGTGCCCGAACCCAACATGTTTCCCCTGCTCACGGCCGGGGTGTTTGCCCTTGTTGTGGGAAAGGGCTTGCGCCGCCGCCGGAATCGGGTATTCTAAACGGTGCCATGCACCGCGAATTCGCCGCGTTCCTGATTGCCGGCGCTCTTCTGACGATCTCCCTGGCCTTGCTTGCCTGGCCCGGCCACATCCTGAAATCGCAGACCAGGCTCCAGCAGCGCCTTTCAATGCTGCTGGCGCCCGGACTGGCCACGGCCCTCGCGCTGGTCACCCTGTTCCGTTCGCTGCTGCCCGCGCATTCGCTGCGCGCCGCCAATCCGCTCACCTGGATTCCCATCGGCCTCTCCTCACTCGGCGCGCTCCTGGTGCAATCGTCCGTATTCGGCCTCGTGCTATGGCTCGTTTCGCTGCCCCTGGTGCCGCTGGAACCGCTGTTCCGGTGATACAGTAGCGGGCACCATGAGTTCCCTATCGCGACGCCACTTTCTTGGAACCATTCCCGCGGCCGCGGCGGCCCAAACTCAACCGGACCGTCCCAATGTGCTCCTGATCATGGCCGACGACCTCGGCTTTGAGACGCTCAATTGCAACGGCGGCGCCTCCTACAAGACGCCCAACCTCGATCGCCTCGCCCGCGAAGGCGTCCGCTTCACCCATGCCTACGCGCAACCGCTCTGCACCCCCACGCGCGTCCAGTTGATGACCGGCCAGCACAATTTCCGCAACTGGAAGGGCTTCGGCCTGATCGATCCCAACGAGAAGACCTACGGCCACATGATGCAGCGCGCCGGTTACCGCACGGCCATCATGGGCAAGTGGCAGTTCTACAGCTACGAGTCAAAGGGATCGCCGCGCTACCGCACCGGCATGCGCCCCGAACAGTCGGGCTTTGACGAATACCTGCTCTGGCACGACCTCGACACCGAGGACAAGGGTTCGCGCTACGCCGAGCCTGTGCTCAACGAGAACGGAAAGAAGCGCACCGATACCAAGGGCAAATACGGCCCCGATCTCGAATTCGAGTTCCTCAAGAATTTCCTCGACCGAAACCGCCGCAATCCGTTCTTCGCTTATTACTCCATGACGCTCACGCACGGGCCGTTCAACCCCACGCCCAAGAGTGCCGATTGGGCCGCCGGCAACCGCCTGAAGGACGATCCGAAATACTACGCCGACATGGTGGAATACATGGACTTCACCATGGGCCAGATCATGGACCACCTGAACCGCACGGGCCTTGCGTCGAACACGCTGGTCATGTTCTACGCCGACAACGGCACTCCGCGCGAGATCACGGGATCGCGCATGGGCAGCCGCGTCGTTCCCGGCGGCAAGGGCCTTACCACCGATGCCGGCATGCACGTGCCGATGATCGCCCGCTGGCAGGGCGTCTCGGGAGCGGGCAAGGTATGCCCGGATCTGATCGACTCCACCGACTTTCTGCCGACCATCATGGACGCCACCGGCGCCAAGTGGTTCGATGGCCGCCCTCTCGACGGCCGCAGCTTCCTGCCGCAACTGCGCGGCCAGAAGGGCAACCCGCGGCAGTGGGCGTTTTCGCATTTCGATCCGCACCCCGGCTGCAAGGTGAACTTCACACCCACGCGCCTCACCTGGGACCACCGCCACAAGCTCTATCTCGATGGGCGGCTCTTCGATCTCTCCCAGGACATCGACGAGAAGAATCCCATTCCGGCGGCCTCCACCGACGCCGCCCACCGCGCCGCGCGCAGGAAATTGCAAGCCGGCCTCGACGAGATGGCCCGCGTCATGCCGCCGAAGTTCAACAAGTTTGCCACCGACGGCCGCACGGCTTACTGACGCTGGATGCGCTCGGCGTGAAACCAGAGTTGGACATCGAAGGGGACTCGATCTTTCGCCTTCACGCCCAGTGCCCGCAATTGCGCGAAGAACGGTAGCCCGCCTGCGTTCATCACCAGCGCCTTCTCCGCGCTCGCCACGCGCAACCGCCAGCCCTCAGCGGCGAAGGCGGCCCGTATCTCCTCATAGAGCTTGCCCTCTTCCAACGCCCGCGCCACCCACGCCTCGCGCCCTCCTTTCGCGGGCCGCCCCGTGCGGGCGCTCCAATCCCTGGCCCGCTTAGCCGCCGTGGCCACACGCACGCCCAGCGCGTAGTCGCGAGCCCCGTCGGGAACCAGGCGGCCCCAGGACAGCGCGCGGAATTTCTGCATCACGACGGGCTCTTCCATTGCCCTGCGCAGCAGCGCTCGCAGCATCGGCGCCTGCCCCGCCAGATCGCGCGCGCAGTCAGACCGGTGGCGAATCACGCCCGCGTTCAGCTCGCTTTCATATAGGGTCCAGGTGATCCGGCAATCGCCCTCCATAATCGTGAGCTGTGTCTCATGCAACGCCGCGTCACGGGCCACCTGTACTTGTCCGTGTGAGGTTGTCCCTATCCCCGCCGAGAGCACCGCGAGCAACAACTTTCGCATCCACCAGAATTCTTCCACACCGCACCACACCGCTGCGACCCCATACGTTTTGTGATCAGCTATTCGCATGCACACGCGCCGCGACTTCCTCGCACAGACCGCGCTCGCCACCGCCACTGCCGCGCAAACGCCCTCCGCCGCGGCCCCCTGGTACAACCGCCCCATGCGATGGGCCCAGCTCACGCTCGTTGAAGACGACCCCGGCAACTACGACCCCAACTTCTGGCTCGACTATTTCCGGCGCACGCACTCCGATGCCGCTTGCCTCTCCGCCGGCGGCTGCGTCGCCTACTATCCGACGAAGGTTCCCCTGCACTACCGCAGCAAGTTCCTCGACGATCGCGATTCGTTCGGCGAACTCGTCGCCGGCTGCCGCAAGCTCGGCATGAACGTCGTCGCCCGCACCGATCCGCATGCCGCCCATCAGGACGTCTACGATGCCCATCCCGATTGGATCGCCGTCGAAGCCAACGGTAAACCGCGCCGCCATTGGGCCGACCCCACGCTCTGGGTCACTTGCGGCCTCGGTCCCTACAACTTCGAGTTCATGACCGAAGTGACGCGCGAAATCATGACGCTCTATCGCGTCGACGGCATCTTCTCCAATCGCTGGGACGGCTCCGGCATGTGTTACTGCCGCCATTGCCAGCAGAACTTCCGCGCCTTCAGCGGCCTCGAACTGCCGCGCACCGAAGACCCGCGCCACGAAGCGCGCCGCCAGTACATCGTCTGGCGGCAGAAGCGCCTCTTCGATCTCTGGCATCTATGGGACGGCGAAATCAAGAAGATCAACCCCAACGCCGCATTCATCGCCAACGCCGGCGGCGGTGCGCTCAGCGATCTCGACATGAAGACCATCGGCGAGCTTGCGCCCACGCTCTTTGCCGACCGCCAGGCGCGCCGAGGCCTCATGCCCCCCTGGACCAATGGCAAGAACGGCAAGGAATACGGCGCCACACTCGGCAACAAGGCCATCGCCGGCATCTTCAGCATGGGCGTCGAAGAGCAATACCGCTGGAAGGACTCCGTGCAGGGCGCCGGCGAGATCCGCCTCTGGGTGGCCGACGGCATCGCTCACAACCTGCGCCCGTGGTTCACCAAGTTCAACGGCAAGGTGATTGACCACCGCTGGATCAAGGTGGTTGAAGACATCTACACCTGGCACCATCGCAACGAACGCTACCTTCGCAACGAACACTCGCTCGCCCGCGTGGCGCTGGTCTATTCGCAGCAGACGGCTTCTTTCTATGGTGGCGAAAGGGCGCGCGCGAAGGTGGAGGATCATGCCCTCGGCTATTATCAAGCGCTCGTCGAAGCGCGCGTGCCGTTCGACATGGTGCACGACCACTTGCTCGAACCTGCCCGCCTCTCGCCCTACCGCACGCTCATTCTGCCCAACATTGCCGCGCTTTCCGATGCCCAGTGCCGGCAGTTGACGCAATTCGTGGAGGCGGGTGGCAACCTCATCGCCACGCACGAAACCTCGCTCTACGACGAGTGGGGTCGCCCGCGCCGCGATTTCGGACTGGCGAATCTCTTTGGCGCACGCTACGAGGGGCGCGTCGAGCAGCGTGTCCAAAATTCCTATCTCAACGTCGACAAGGATCCACGCTCAGGCCGGTTCCACCCACTCGTGCGCGGACTTGAAGACGCCACGCGCATCGTGAACGGCGCGGGTTGGGTTCATGTCGCGCCCACCACGCCGCTCGATGCAGTGCCGCTTACGCTGGTTCCCTCCTACCCGGACCTGCCCATGGAGCAGGTCTTCCCGCGTGTGCCTCGCACGACCACGCCGGGCGTCTACATGCGTCAGGTGGGCCGTGGTCGCGTTGTCTACTTTCCCTTCGATCTCGACCGCACCTTCTGGGAAGTGCTCGCACCCGACCACGGCCTGCTGCTTCGCAACGCCCTCGCCTGGGCGCACAACGAACCGCAACCGCTCATCGTCGAAGGCAAGGGCGTGCTCGATGTCTCGCTCTGGCAGCAGAAGGACTCCCTCGCCGCGCATCTGGTGAATCTCACCAACCCGATGATGATGAAAGGGCCCGTGCGCGAGATCATTCCCTCGCCCCCGCAAACGGCCCGCATCCGCCTGCCCGAGGGACGCCGCGCGCGGCGCGTGCAGTTCCTCGTGAGCGGCAAGCCCGCGCGGCATCGCATAGCCAATGGCGTTATCACCGTCGAGGTGCCTCCGCTCGGCGTCCATGAAGTGATTGCCGTCGATCTTGCCTAAGGAGCCGCCATGCGCAACCGCCTCATTGCCGCTTTGCTCTGCCCCCTCGCTGTGTGCGCCCAGGAAGGCTGGTGGATGACCGAGCCGATCCGCTGGGTCCAAACCAATCTTCGCCAGGTGGACGCCACGCTCGATGCGGCACATCATGCGCAACAGCTCGCCGATATGCGCGCCACCGTCTGCCTGATGGGCATGGGCGGCATTGCCGCCTACTATCCCACGGCGGCCGAATTTCACTACGCCAGCCCGCAACTTCCTCCAGGCCGCGACATGTTTGGCGACTTCGTGCGCGAAGCCCACGCACGCAAGATCCGGGTCGTTGGCCGCTACGACCTCAGCAAGACGCGCAAAGAGGTGTTCGATGCCCATCCTGAGTGGTTTTTCCGCCAGCGCAACGGCGAGCCCGTCATCTACAACGGCCTCTATTCGACGTGCATCAACGGCGGCTACTATCGCACGCAGGCCATGAAGATCCTCGCCGAAGGCCTCGAGAAGTACGACGTCGACGGCCTCTTCTTCAATATGTTCGGCAACCAGGCGCGCGACTACAGCGGCCGCTATGTCGGCCTCTGCCACTGCGACAACTGCCGCCGCCTCTACCGCGCGCAAACGGGCAAAGAGATCCCCGAGATGCCCGATGACGACTACCGCAAATTCATGTTCACCTCGTCGCGCGAAGTGGCCGCCGCCATCGGCGCACTCATCCGTTCGAAGCGCCCGCGCGCCGGCTACTTCAACTACATCCAGGAACACACCGACGGCATCATGTCGGAATCGAACACGGCCATCGCTCGCCCGCTGCCGCTGTGGCCTTACTCGGCAAGCGATCGCGTGAACCGCGCCCGCAACAGCCAGCCGTCGAAAATGAGCGTGAATCTCAACATGCAGTTCGTTGACTACTGGTGGCGCTTTGCCACGGTCCCTTCGGGCGAGATCGCGTTGCGCTCCTGGCAAAGCATCGCTCACGGCGGTGCGCTCACCTTCGAAGTGAACGGCACGCTTGATCAACAGGACCGCCAGGCGCTCGAAACCGCCAAGCCCATCTTCCGCTGGGTGGCCGGGCACGAACAGTTCTACGCGGGCCAGTCGAGCGCCGCCCGCGTGCTGCTGCTCGGCGCGCCGGCAGGCACGGGCCGCACCTATAGCGAAGAGCCCTATCGCGGGGCGTTCCGGTTGCTGAGCGAAGAGCACATTCCTTTCGCCGTTTCCGACAACATGGATTGGCTCGGCAAACGCGCGTTCGATCTCGTCGTGGCCACCGATTGGGCGCCCGCCGAATTGCGCGGCTATGTCGAGGCCGGTGGCAACGTGTTACTGCTCTCGGCTGCCGCGCCGGAGTTCGACATCGCGCCGGTGGTGCGCACCACACCCGACCTTCGCGGCTACATCCGCATCCGCGACCACGCTTCCTTTCCCTCGCTTCGCGAAGCCGATCTTGTCATGCTCACGGGACCGTTCACCGAAGTCAGTGCCTCGCCGGGGGCGCCCTCCGGCGCGCCGCTCACGCTCATCCCGCCCTCTCTCTTCGGTCCGCCAGAATTCGTGCACATCGACATGAAGGACACAGATACGCCGGCCATCGTCACGCGCCAATTGGGGAAAGGAACCGTCACCTGGCTGCCGTGGAATCTTGCCGGTATGTATCAACGCCTCAGCCTGCCCGCGCACGCGGCGCTGTTCGGCGATCTTGTGCGTACGCTCCACCCGCGACGCCAGTTGGAAACCAACGCCCACCCGCTCGTTGAGATGTCGCTCATGCGCCAGAAGGGCCGCACACTGCTCCACCTGATCAACCTGAGCGGTCATTCGCAGACGGCCTACTTCGCGCCCGTGCCGATGAATGGTATCGAGGTGCGTCTCGAAGGCGCCTTCACCTCGGCCCGCGCGCAACGCACACCGGCGCGCCTCCCCATCAAGAGCGCCGCCGGCTACTCCACCTTCACCGTCCCGCGTCTGGCCGACTACGAACTCGTTGTTCTCGAATAGCCGCTACCGCTGCGCCGCGCCGCTGCGGCCCATGATCGGCCACACGTCCACTATCTGATCGCCCTTGGCGATGTAGTAGCGGTCGTAGCAGTTCGTGCTCATGTCGAGATTGCTGCAGTAGATCTCCAGCCGGTCGCCGACCTTCAACTCGCCGCCGCCGTCCTTCCAACGCAGAATGCCGTACTCGGCGCCCTGCCGGTCCACCTGCAGCCACGACATGCCCTTCACCTGATCCGTCGTCTGGATCATCGCCTTGTTGCCGTAATCGATGGTCACTTGCCCCGCATGATGCTTGCTGTCGACGGTCACCAGCACCGACATGGCGTTGTCAAAGTCGCTGTAGACCTGCTCGTCTGATTTCCCACCAATGCGCCGGTAGATGGAATCCATGAACACATAGGAGCCGCACTCGAGCTCAGTGAGCCCAAGTTCGTGGTCCATGTTGTAGGTGCCCGTCGAGCCGCCGCTCACGATGCCCACCGGCAGCCCGGCCTTTTTGGCCAGCGCCACCGTTTCCTGAACGCCCGAGAGATCATCGGCCGATTTCTTTCGCCGCGCGGCGAAGCCCTTCGTATGCGAGGCGCCGCCCGAGTAGGCCATGAAACCTTCGAGCGCCATGTGCTTCGATGAGTGAATCTTCTGCGCCAACTCCAGCGCCGGTTTGCCGTTGGCGATGCCCTGCCGCGTCAGCCCTGCGTAGACAGCCACCGCCACGCGGCACTTCACCTTGGCCGCGCCCGCTGCCTCTTCCACCTGGTCGGCCACGCGCGGATCGTCGATCACAAACATAAACGTCGGATCGCGTTTCGACAGCGCCACTGCCCGCAGCAGGTTGTTCATGCTCGCGGGCTGCTTGGTCCACAGCACGCCCTTGATGCCCGAGTTCGACATCAATTCGGACTCGGCAATCGTTGCCGTGGTCACACCAATCGCGCCCAGCGCCACCTGCCGCTTGGCCACGTCGACGCTCTTGTGCACCTTCACGTGCGGCCGCAGCAGAATCGGCGAGGCCTTCGCGCTCGTGGCCATCGTCCTCAGGTTCTTCTCGAAGAGGTCGATGTCCACCACCATGCTCGGCGTGGGCAGCACGTCCTTCGTCATGCCGCGGAAGTCCTTCCGCGCGATGCGCTGCTCAAGCTCCGCGTACGGATACCCCTTTGCATCGGCGCGCGCCACGCGAGCGGCGGCCCCCATCGCGAGGCCCGTGGCCCCGGCGGCAATGAACTGTCGGCGTGAAGTCATGCGTCCACTCTCCTTGGTTCGTACAGGATACCGCCCCCAGGGTGGACGCTGCTCACCAGCCTCGCCTCAGGCCTTCAGCGCCGCCCCATGCACCTTGCGGAATGCCGCGATCACGTCGTCCGTATCCCGCCTGGTGAATTTCGGATCCATGGCAACGCCGGCAAAACGGCTCAGGATGTCGAGCGTCTTCGGGCACGCCTCGGCCCCATAGCGGATCGCCTTGCCGCGCGGTGAGGTGAACGACGGCCATGCCGGATGCACTGTTGTCTTGCTCTCAATGTATGGCTGCACCGGCAGGATCACCGAGCCCGACGGCGGACGCGCCGGCACGTTCTCGGCCCGCATCAGCTCCATGAATCTGTCGCGCTGCCGTTGCGAGGCGAAGCCCGCGAACACAGCCGTGCCGATGTCGCCTTCCACATCGTTGCGCAGCCGCGTTGTGAGCCCCGGCAAATCGGCGATGCCCGCGTAGACCCGCGCCGCGTTCGCGCGCACCCCGCCCACGATCTTGTCCAACTTGCGCAACTGCGCCAATAAGACGCCGCCGCTGAACTCATTCATGCGGAAGTTCGTCCCCACAAACGGGCTCAGTTGCGGCTTGCCCACCCACTGCTCATGCGGCGCGCGGAAGCCTCCCACATCGTGGAACCGCGCCGCGCGCTCGAGCAGCAGCGGATCGCTCGTCACCACCGCGCCGCCCTCGCCGGCCGTGATCGACTTGTTCAATTGCAGGCTATAGATTCCGATATCGCCCATCGAGCCCAGCGGCTTGCCCTTGTAGCTGCCGCCCACGCTCTGTGCGCAATCCTCCAGCACCTTCACTTTGCGCCGCCGCGCCACTTCCAACACGCGGTCCATGTTGGCCGGCATCCCTTGCAGGTGCACCGCCATCACGGCTTTCGTGCGCGGCGTGATCTTGCGTTCCAAATCCTCAGGGTCGATGTCGAATGACTCGTCGATCTCGGCGAACACGGGCAGCGCCCCGGCCAGCACAATCGCCGCATAGCAGGAATGCCACGTCCAGGCCGGCAACACGACCTCATCGCCCGGCCCCACCTCAAGCGCTGCCATGGCGCACTGCAGCGCCGCCGTGCCTGAGGTCACCGCCAGCGCATACTTCGCTCCCATGCGCGCGGCGAACTCCTTCTCAAACGTGGCCACCTTGTCCGGCGCCTGGCGGCCCGTGCCATACCAGCGGAACGGCCGCCGCGTCTCCAGCACGTTCAGTAACTGCTCGCGCTCCTCGTCGCCATAGAACTGCGTGCCCCAATAGCCCGCATTCAATGGCTCGGTCCTCACCGGCGCGCCGCCTTCGGCCGCCAGCGCCGGCGCGGCGCTCAATCCCGCCGCCGCGCTTGCCACCACGAAGTGTCTGCGATTCACCATGACCCACCTCCCCTTACATATCGTTCCGGCCGTCATACGGCGTCGCTGACGCCATCATCTCGTCCCACGTCACCACGCGTTCGCGCGCCGCCGCCATGCGCCCCAGAATGCCCGTGTAGTTGGATTGCGCTGACTCGGCGCCGTTGTTCAACACCGGGTTTCCCGCTTTCACGGCCTGAATGAAGTCCTTGATGTTCTGGATCGCCCCGCCGGTGAATGTGTTGTCCTTCTCACTGCCATTCCAGGGCTGCTCTCCGGTGATCCGCACAAAGCCGTTGTAATGCGCGTCGCATGTTCCGGCCGAGCCATACAACCGCATGCACAGATCGCTGTAGCCCTTGGTGAATTGCACGCTGCTGAAATCCACCTTCACGCCGCGGTCAAACCAATAGGTCACCTGGTAGACATCGGAGACGTCGCCCACTTTGCGCACCATCTGCCCGCAGGTGCCGATGGCCTTCAGCGGATGCCCCTTCAGATACCAGCAGCCGACGTCGAGCACGTGCACGTTCTGCTCCACGATGATGTCGCCCGAAAGCTTCTTCGAATGGAGCCACCCCTTCACCTCGGCCATCTTCGCGTCGAGTCCAGTGGTTTCCGGCGCGCGGTTCCGCCCAGCGTGATAGTAGATGTGGCCGAACACCGGGTCGCCGATACCGCCGTTGTGCACGCGCGAAACAGCTTCCTTAAACACGTCGCGGTTGCGCGTCTGGAAGTCGACCAGGAAGTTCAGCTTCTTCTTCGCCGCCAGTTCGGAAGCCTGCACGAAACGCTTGGTGCCAGGCACATCGCTGGCCACAGGCTTGGCGCAGTAGACGTGCTTGCCCGCCTCCACCGCCGCCATCGCATGGTCCGGGTGAAAGTAGGGCGGCGACTCGATCACCACCGCATCCACATTCTGCTTCACCATCTCGCGGAAGCCGTCAAGCCCCACGAACGAGCGTTTCTCGCTCACCCCGAACTTCTCGCGAAACGCAGCCAGCGGCGGTTCGAACGCATCGGCAATCGCCGTCACCTTGGCGCCCGTCTGCTCCAGAAAGTGTCCCGTGATCCACACGCCGCGATTGCCGCAGCCGATCAACCCGAGCTCCGGCGTCGAGTTGGCCTGCGAGCCAAAGGCGGTTTCGGGCCGCAATATCAGAAGGCCTGCTCCTGTTTCCAAAAATGCCCGGCGATTGCTCATGAAGGCTCTCCCTCGCCGCGCGCGGCGCGGCTTCAGTATGTTCAGCATCACCATACAGCCATCGCGCCGGGAAGGGAAGCGGGCTCAAGTTGTACGAAATCGTCAAGTAAGCCCGCGCAAATCCGCACAAAAGGGCATGGGATTTCAGCGCGCGCAACTATATACTGAACTTGCCATGCAGGCCTCCCCTCCGGCCCCCGCGAGCCGCCCCAAGGAGTCGATGCTCGCCTCCGCCACATACGACTCCACTCCCCGCGTCGGTCTTGTTCTCTCCTCGTTCAAAGAAGGGATGGAACACGACGGCACCGCCCTCCCCGGCCTTGCCCAACCCGCCGCCACCGATCAACCCATCACCCCTGCGCAGATGTCCGCTCTGCTCACGCGCGCCCAGGAACTGGCCATGCGCGGCAATCCACGCCGTGGCGGCCGAAGCGGACCAGGTTCAGAGGACTGGATCGTCTTCCTCGTCACCCGCACCGAGCAGATCGCCACTGACCCGCTCCTGCTCTCCCGCCTGCTCGATCAGTATGCCACCCAGAAGCGCGGTAAGCGATTCACCGTCGCCGCCTCGGGCGCGCCGCCCTCGGGCTATGAGGCCATGCTCGGCGAACTGGCCAAGCGTTATCCCACCATCCTGTTTCAATACGCTGACCTCGCTAGCGAGCCGTACCTGCAAGTTCCCGCCACGCGCCGCACCTTTGCCGCCAAGAACCCCAACTCCGAATATGCGATTCCCAAGGTGATCCGCGAGTGTGACCGGCTGATTTCGGTTGCTCCGATGCAGACCTCGCCGCTCACCGGCGTCTCGCTCACCATCGGCAACTACTGGGCGCTGGCGCCGGAAAGCGTCTACGGTGCGCGGCACGAAAAGCTCTTTGCCATGGGCGATCCCGTCGATCTGCTCACCGATCTCTACTTGCACCACCCGGCCGATTACGCCATCCTCGGCGGCCCCGTGCATCGCGACGCCTCGGGCGAGATTCGCCACAACATCGTCATCGCCGGAACCAACGCGCTTTCCGTCGATGCCATCGGCGCGGCCGTCATGGGCTTCGATGCCCTCAAGCTTCCTCTGCTCGACAAACTCGAACTCCGCGGCTTCGGCGTTCGCGATCCCGATCTCATCTGGACCCGCGGCAACGAACTCGACGAAGCCCGCAAACCGTTCCGCAAACCGCAGGGTTGGGAGAAATCATGAATCGCCGCCACTTCCTGATGAGTTCCGCCGCCGTCCCGATGGCCGCGCCGCTGCTGGCCGCGCCCGATACGCGCGCCCGGCTTGGCCTGGTCCGCTCCACGCACGCCAAGCTCCGCCAACCCGCGCCGCTCGACGACGGGCTCACCTATGAGCAGGTGCGCGACATGGTCCACTCGGCCATCCGCTATGGCGCGCCGCAAGCCGGATCGCTCGAAAAGAAGATCAAACCTGGCTCGTGGGTCGTGATCAAGCCGAACATCGTCTTTCTACGCCCGCATCCCGGGTATGCGCCAGGCGACATCACCGATTTCCGCGTCACCCGCGCCGTGCTCGAATACGTTGCCACGCATTCGCAGGCCGCCCGCATCACCATCGCCGAGGGCGGCACCTATCGCAACCACAAGGACAAGGCCGAGGACAACGTCGTCACCCAGGACGGCCGCCGCGTCAACGCCTACGATTTCGATTGGGGACCGGATGAGTTCCCCGGCTTCAACGGTTCGGTTGGCTCAATGTTGAAAGAGATGTCGCGCCTCCATCCAGGTAAGCGCTTCGACTTCGTTGACCTCTCCTACGACGCCGTGCGCGGCCCCGATGGCCAGTTCCAGCGCATCGTCGTTCCCAAGTCCTCAAACGGCATCGGCGCCTTTGGCGGCCGCGCCGATTACTTCGTCACCAATACGATCACCAAGTGCGACTTCCTGATTTCCGTTCCCGTCATGAAGGTCCACCTGCAGTGCGGCATCACAGCCAGCCTGAAGAACTACGTCGGCACCGCGCCGCGCCAGGCCTACGCCACGCCGGGCCTGTTCCACAACGCCAACCTTCATTCGGAACATTCCGCCGGTGACCGCATCGATCCGTTCATCGTCGACCTCGCCGCCTTCCATCCGCCCGACTTCTGCGTCGTCGATGGCATTCGCGGCCTGCAAGCCCAGGAGCATTCCGCCCACCGCGCCGATCAGACCGTGCGCTCCAATCTGGTCTTCGCCACCGAGGACCCCATTGCCGCCGATGCCATGGCCGCCCGCCTGCTCGGCTTCAACCCGTACGACATTGAACACCTCCACATGGCCGCCCGCCGCGGCATGGGTACGCTGGAGTTGAGCCGCATCGACCACCGCGGCGATGAGCCTGACCGCTCCACGCGCAAGTGGGAAAAGCCGCGCCAGTGGTACGGCCGCTGCAATCGCGAATGGACGCTCTCGGCCGGCTCGGCGGCGCCGCGCGCCCATTCCGCGCCGTACGATACGCTCGACCTGCCCGCGGCCACAGGCGTGGCGCCTTCGAATAGCACAAGCTATCGCGCGGCCGTCAACGTCCAGTCGCAGGGCCACCACAACGGCTACCTCTGGCTCGGCCTGCGCGGACGCCTCACCGCGCGTGTGAACGGCGAAACGGTCGCCACCTCCGAGTCGCAGACCCGCTACCGCACAGGCCAGTTCCAATTCCCCGTCGCCCTTCGCCCCGGCATGAATCGTGTCGAGTTCGATGTGCAACCCCTCGCCGGCCAGGCCAAACTCAGCGTCCTGCTTACCAACTCTCGCAACGATGGCGACTCCATCGATGGCATTCGTTGGGTGAAGGCGTAATGAAGCTCCAGCGACGTCAGTTCCTCGCCGCCACGGCGATGGCCGCGGTCCCGTTGCCCGCAGCTGAAGCCGCCAAGACGCGCCTCGGCCTGGTCGCCTCCACGCACGCCGCTCTTCGCCAGCCCGCGCCGCTCGACGCCACGCTCACGCTCGATCAAGTCCGCGCCATGGTCTTCCGCGCCATCTCGCTCGGCTCACCGCACGCCGGCTCGCTCGAAGAGAAGATCAAGCCCGGCTCCTGGGTCGTCATCAAGCCGAACATCGTCGCCCTGCGCCCACGCCCCACGTATCGCCTTGGCGACATCACCGACTTCCGCGTCACCCAGGCCGTTCTCGAATACGTCGCCGCCCGCTCGCGCGCCGGACGCATCACGATTGCCGAAGGCGGCTCCTACCGCCGGCCGAACGACCCGGCCGAAGACAACGCCACCATCCAGGACGGCCGCCGCGTCAGCGCCTACGACTTCGATTGGGGACCCGATGAGTTCCCCGGCTTCCATGGCTCCATCCAATCGATGCTCGCCGTGCTGGCCCGCCGCCATCCCGACAAGAAGTTCGACTACATCGACCTCTCCTACGACTGCGTGCGCGACCCCGCCGGCCGCTTCCGCCGCATCGTTGTCCCCAAGTCGGCCAACGGCACAGGCGCGTTCGGTGGCCGCCCGGATTACTTCGTCACCAACACCATCCTCAACTGCGACTTCCTCATCACCGTGCCCGTCATGAAGTGTCACCTCCAGTGCGGCATCACGGCCAGCCTCAAGAACTACGTCGGCACGGCCCCGCGCGAGGCTTACAGCCTGCCCGGCATCTTTTCCAATCACAACCTCCATGCCGAACACTCCGCTGGTGGACGCATCGACCCCTTCATCGTCGACCTCGCCGCCTTCCATCCGCCCGACTACTGCGTCGTCGACGGCATCCGCGGCTTGCAATCGCAGGAGCACGGCAACGGCAGGCCCGACCAGATGATGCAATCCAATCTCGTCCTTGCCGGCGAAGATCCCGTCGCCGCCGACTCGCTTGTGGCCCAGCTGCTCGGCTACAACACGCACGACATGGAGTTCCTCCACATGGCCGCGCGCCGCGGCATGGGCACAATGGATGCCGCCCGCATGGACGTGCGCGGCGACGACGCCGACCGCCACATGCGCCGCTGGGAACGCCCGCGCCACTGGTATGGCCGCTGCAACCGCGACTGGCTGCTTCAGGACGCCAAGGGCCACTGGACGCGCACCGAAGCCCGTTTTGACACGCTCGATCTCGTCGAAGCCACCGGCCGCAAACCCGCGCCAGGCACGGTCTACAATGCCGCCGCGCAGTTTGACTCTCCCGGCCACGCCCGCGGACTGCTCTGGCTGGGTGCGCGCGGCGAGGTGAGCGTCCGCATCAACGGCGAAGCCGTGGCCTCATTCACCGCCGCCACCAGCTATCGCGTTGGCCAGTATCAGTACCCCATCACGGCGCGCCCTGGAGCCAATCGCATCGAGATCACCCTCGCTCCGTTGGGCGGCAAGGCCCTGCTCGGCCTGCTTGTCACCGGCCGCTCCAACGACGGCGGCACGCTTGCCGGCATGCGCTGGACCACGCCCAGCGCCGCTTAGCGCGACCAGAGAATCCACACAAAGAACGGCCCGCCCAACAGCGCCGTGGCAACGCCCACCGGTATCTCCACCGGCGCCAGCACGCTGCGCGAGATCGTGTCACACACCACCAGGAACGCCCCGCCGCCAAAGATCGACGCGGGCAACAGCAAGCGGTAATCGGGCCCCACGATGCGCCGCAGCAGGTGCGGCACAATCAAGCCCACGAACGCGATCGGCCCCGTCACCGCCGTCGTTGTCCCCACCAACACCGTGCCGGCGATGAAGCCGCGCAGCGTCACGCTGCGGCAGTCCACGCCCCGCCCCGCCGCCCACGCCTCGCCATAGGAGATCACGTTCAACACCCGCGCCAGCCGCAACACCCAGATGTTCACCGGCACGATCACCAGCGCCAGCAGCGCAAGCACCGGATACTCCACCGCCGCGATGCCTCCCATCAGCCAGTGCGTGATTTGGAACGCCTTCGTGATGCCCGCCAGGCTGTGCAGCAGCAGGATCAACGCCGAGCAGATGCCATTCACCGCAATGCCCGTCAATAGCAGCGTGAACGCCGAGAAGCGCTTGTGCGAACGGCTCAATGCCGCCACCAGTGCGATCACGGCCCCCGCGCCCGCCAGGGCCGAGATCCACACCACCGGGAACCACGACGTCTCGCTGGGGAAGAACGCAATCGCCACCACCGCGCCCAACGCGGATGCCGCCGTCACGCCCAGGCTCGATGGTGTCGCCAGCGCATCGCGCAACAGTGCTTGAAACATCGCGCCAGAACCGGAGAGCGCCGCTCCGGCGAGCAGAGCCAGCAGCGCCCGCGGCAGCCGAAGGTTGATCAAAATAGGCCAATCCGGCGCTTGCCCCGCCCACACCCTCCCGTAGTCCAGGCCCGAGCCGCCCACCAGCGGACACACCGCCACGCTCACCGCCGCCGCCAGCAGCGACAGCACAAACACGGTGCGCGCGCGAGCGCGAAGGTCAGGGGATGCCGGCGCAGTGGCCCCCAGTTCAGTGGCCATAACCCAGAAACACCCGCCCTTCTCCATTCACATACCGGTGAAAGGGCACATGGAACACGCGCTCCAACAATTCCGGCTCCAGCGCCGCATCGGCCGCACCGTCGGCTGCCAGCTTCCCGTGATGCAACACCCACACCCGGTCGGCATGCCGCGCCGCCAGCGCCAGATGATGCGTCACCACCAGCACCAGCCGGCCCATGTCACGCAATTCGCCCAACAGCTTCCACAACTGCGCCTGATTCTCCGGATCCAGATGCGCGCTTGGCTCATCCAGCAGCAACACCGGCGACTGCTGGCACAACGCCGCCGCCAGCAACACCCGCTGCTTCTCGCCCCCGCTCAACGAATCGAACCGCCGCCGGCGAAACTCCTCCAGCCTCATGCGCGCGATGGCCTGCTCCATCGCCTCATGGTCCTCTTCGTTCTCATACAGCCCGCGCCCATAGGGAATGCGGCCCGTCAGCACCACCTCTTCCACCGTGAAGGGAATCCCCGACGGCGTCTGCTGCGGCACGTGGGCCACCATGCGGCACACCTCATCGCGGCCGGCGCGATTCACATCCAAGCCGTTCACCAGACACCGGCCTGCCTCTGGTCGCTTCAGGCCCGCCACCACATCCAGCAGCGTCGACTTCCCGGCCCCATTGGGACCCACCACCGCCACCAGCGCCGCCTCCCTGGCCTCCACGCTGATGCCGTCCAACACCGCCGGCGCGCCCGGGTAGCGGAAGCTCACATCCACCAATCGCAGCAGGCTCATCGTCCCGGCGCCTTGCTCAACATTGCCGCGAACGCCTCGGCGGCTTCCACCACGCGCGGTCCAGGCACAACGAAGATGTCATCGGCCACGGCGAACACCGTCTTCTGCTTCACGGCGCGCACCACCGGCTGGCCTTCCCACAACCGCACCACCGCGCGCTTGTGTTCCTCGCTCACACCCTCGGTTGCCGTCATGTCGCCCATGTCCACAATCACGTCCGGATCCAGCCGGATCACGCCTTCCAGTGAAATCTGCGGATAGGCCACGTGGGAGTCGTCGAGCACGTTGCGTCCCCCGGCGATGCGCATCAACTCGTTCAAATACGACCCGCTGCCCACCGCCATCATGCCGTCCAGCCGTCCCGGCGTCCGTCCCACCACAAACAGCAGCGTCCGCCGCGGCCGGCCCTTCACGCGTTCGGCAATCGCCCCCAGCCGCGCGCGCAACTCGCCTTCGAGCCTCGCTCCCTCGCGCGCCAGACCCAACGCCGCGCCCACCTGCTTCACCGAAGCCATCGTGTCTTCGAGCGTCGTGTTGCGCAGCGTGAGAACGCGGATGCCCATCGCCGTCAGTTGGCCCGCCGCCTGCCGTTGCTCGGTGTGCAACAACACCAGGCCGGGCTTCAGCCGCGCGATGGCTTCCACGTTCGGGTCCAGGTAATTGCCGATCTTCGGCAGCCGGTTCACTTCAGGCGGATAGTGACAATAGTTGGAGACCGCCGCCAACCGCTTCCCCGCACCCAAGGCAAAGACGGTCTCAGTGAAACTCGGCGCCGTCGACACCACCGTCGCCGGTTGCGCCATCGCCCCTGACGCGCTCAGCAGCCACGCCACGACCACCCCGGCCCTCATGGCCGCACTTCGGCCCAAGCCGTTGTCTCTCTCTCGGATCGTGCGCAATGGCATTCCCTCTGCCCCTCCTTCGAGAGCAAAGTTGAGTTCGGCTGTGCGCCGCTCCCAGGCAGGTCTTCGGACTCATGGGCTTCCTACCAACCGCGACTTCCCGGCTTTCCCCGCCAGTGTCGTGTGCGGCCTTCGTTCCCAATTACCGCTGCGGGACAGTCCCGGATTCGCGCCGGGTTCCCTTTTCAACGCTCCGTCGCCGGGGCGTACCTGAGAAGTTTCGAGCTTAGCAGATTGCGCCGCGCACCATCATCCGGGCGCGATTTCGTTCAACACCAGCCGCAGCGCCGCGCCACAGTCCGTGCACGCCAGTTCGTCGCCGGTGAGCATGTACACCTTCGTCGAGTCGCACTTCGCGCACGCCACCGTCGGGTCAGCCGCCTCGGGCAGCGACTGCGGCGGCAGGGCGCCGCTCACCATCTTTCCCGTCGCCTCAGTTGCCGGCTCAAACGTCGTGTAGCACTCCGCGCAGACATGGTTGAAGCAGCAACTCGGCGAGCAGCTATAGGAGATGTCCCGCGAACCGCACTGCGGGCAGGCAATCGTCAGCTTGCGCGTTTGCATCATCACTTCCAGCTTCCTTCATGCAGTCCTTCGCCGCAAAACTTCGCTCGCACCCGCGATCCACTTTCGCCCCTCGCCGCGCGTGTTCGTGTGGATACCCATGAACATCATTCGCAACGTAGCCTTTGCCCTCGCACTGGGCACTCTCGGAGCCGCTTCTTCTTTCGCCGCTGTAAAGCTGACGGCCCTGCAAATCACCTCCACTGACGCTGAAGGCAAGATCCAGGGCGTGGGCGCCCACCGCTTCAAAACCACGCAGCAGGGCGGCCACCCCACCATCTTCCTCGTCAAAGGTGAGGACATCGACGGCGAAATCATCAATGGCCCCAAGGCCTCCGACGCCAACATCAATCTCGATCTCGCCGTCGGCACGCATACCTACACCATCTACACCGAGAAGCTGAACTCCTACGACTGGAATTACTACACGATCAATTTCTACTTTGATCGCGCCAACGCGCCCCAGGTTTCCGCGTATGCGCCGCTCAACGTCACCTCCACGCAGTTCTTCCCGCCCTTCTCCGTGAACCCTGGCGCGAAGACCGAAAACCTCGCCGGCCACCAGATGGACACGCCCAAAACCCTCATCTACAAGAACGGGCCCACTGAAGTGAAGGTCACGGCGTTCAACTTCTCCGACCCCAGCCTCTTTCAGAAGGACCGCGTGCACGCTCACGAGATCCGCGCCGACAAGATTCTCGATTTCGTCGGCCAGTTCACCGTGGAAGTCACCGCCCCGCCCACCATCTCCGCCGGCGGCGTCGTCAACGCGGCCAGCTTCATGCCCCGCGTTGCACCCGGCGCGCTGGTGAGCATCTTCGGCAACGACCTCGCCACCGGCACCTTCAGCGCCTCCAGCGTGCCCCTGCCCACTGAGATCGCCGGCACCTCCGTGAAGATCGGCGGCAAGGACGCTCCGCTCGTCTTCGTCAGCGCCGGACAGATCAACGCCCAGATGCCCTTCGAAGTGGCTGAAAGCGCCAACGTCCCCGTGATCGTCAAGGTGAACGGTGTATCGAGCCCCGCCGGTAACGTTGCGGTCGTGCCCGCCGCACCCGGCGTCTTCCAGTTCGGCAACAAGCGCGCCGTCGTCCAGAACGCCGACTACACAGTGAACGACGTGAGCAATGGCGCGCCAGTCGGAAGCTATGCCGTCGCCTACATGACCGGCTGCGGCGCGCTCGACAACCCCGTGGCCACCGGCACGCCCGCCGGCAGCGAACCCCTCTCGCGCCCCCGCGGCTCCGTCTCAGCCACCATCAACAACGCCCCGGTCGAAATCGCCTTCGCCGGCCTCACCCCCGGCTTCATCGGCCTCATGCAGATGAACTTCAAGGTCCCCTCGATGGCCCCCGGCAGCTACCCGCTTGTGGTCACCATCAACGGCGAAAAGAGCAACGCCGCCATGGTCACCATCAAGTAGCGTCACCCGCAATTCGACTCACTCACCGGAGCGCGCCCGTTGGGCCGCTCCGGTTTTGGCTAGATCCCCGCATACCAGGCGTAGCCTCTCGCGCGAGCGGGCAGCTGCAAGCCATCGGTCACTGTCAGCCGGTTGATGTACTTCACGCTCTTGTAGCCGAGTTGGCGCGGCACGCGCATCCGCAGCGGTCCACCATGGCCTGTCGGCAAATCGCCTCCGTTCATCCCATAGATCACCAGCGTTTGCGGATGCAAGGCGTCCGCCATATCCACGCTGTTGCGCCAACGCTTCTGGAACGACTGGTAGGTCACGAATCGCGCCTGCGGCAGGATGCCCACAGCCGCCAGCACGTCGGACAGCACCACCCCGGTCCACTCCGCGATGAACGACCAACCCTCTTCACACGCCAGTTGCGTAATCTGGCTGCGCGCCGGCATGCTCTTCAACTCTGCCAGCGTAAAGGTCGCCGGCCGCGCCACCAGTCCGTCAACGCTCAACCGCCACTCGCTGAATCCCCCCTCTTGCAGGCGCAGGAACTCCGCCTCCTGTAGCGGCTTTCCATTCGCAAAGGGACGCGCGGATATCTGGCTCCGTGTGAACTCCCGCGCCATCGTGCCATCGGTCAACAGCCGCTGCGTAGCGTAGGTCAGCGTCGCTCCAGGGCCGTAGATGTTCCCGGCGTCCGGCGGCACCAAGCCATACCGCTCAGCCAGCCGCGCCGCCACTGCGATGCCCGAGGCGCCCGCCGCCGCACCCAGTCCGGCCCTCAACCATTTCCGGCGTGATGAATTGCTCATGCCTGGTTCCTCCCCTCTGCTCCACCGCCCGTGATCATCGCCCCCACCCTCTTGCTGAACCCCGCGCGCCACACCATCGCCACGTGGCCAACCGAAAAGAGCACCAGGTACCACATCGCGAAAAAGTGAATCGTGCGCGCCGATTGGTGTCCGCCCAGGATCGTTACCGTACTGGGGAATGCCGATGTGAAGCCCGGCGACATCGCCAATCCCGACCAGATCATCAAGGGCATCGCGACGAACACCACGCTCAAATAGGAGAGCCGCTGCAGCACGTTGTACGACCACGCCGTATCCGCGCCTGGCCGCTCGAATCGAAGGTGCTCCCGGATGGCTGCTGAAAGCGGCTTCCAGCCGAGATCACCACGCGCAGGCAGCAAGTGAACGCGGAAGTGCCACGTGAACAGCCCCCAGAGCACATAGAGCAGCCCCGTCAACACAACCAACCAGGCAGCCTGAAAATGCAGGGAACGGCTCCAGCCGTTCTGATCCGGCAATACGTAATCGTAAGCGGTGGGCACCGTGTCGCGCGAAGCTGGAATCGGCAGCACAAATAGCGGAGCCGTGTTGACGTTCCCCTCTTCGCCCCAATAGAACCTCGGATGCGAGATCACAAGCTCCATCCCGCTCACAAGCAAAGCGACGAAGCAAAGCGCCGTGATCCAATGCGTCACCCGGACAAGGGCGGCATGACGTGGCGCCGCCATCGGCGTTGCGCCCGCAGACGGAATTCCAGCGGCCCAGGCGGTATCTGCCATCCGGGGATCGTACCACCTCTGTCACTCGAGCGCTGCCCGCCAGCGCCACTGATACCATAACCCCGTGAAGCTCACTGACCGGTTCACAGCCGAATCCGGCCACCATTACCTCACCGGCATCCAGGCCCTCGTCCGCCTGCCCATGGACCAGATGCGCCTCGACCGCCGCGCCCGCCTCCGCACCGGCGCCTACATCACCGGCTACGAAGGCTCCCCGCTCGGCGGCTACGACATGGCGCTGGCCCGCGTCACTCGCCTCCTTGCCGAACTCGACATCCACTTCCGCCCCGCCGTCAACGAAGACCTCGCCGCCACCGCCGTCCTCGGCACGCAAATCCTCTCCGCCGCCGGACCTGCCCGCGTCGATGGCGTCGTCGGCATCTGGTACGGCAAAGGTCCCGGCGTCGACCGCTCCGGCGATGCCCTGCGCCACGCCAACCTCGCCGGCACCTCCGGCCTCTCCGCCGCCCTCGTCCTCGCCGGCGACGACCACGCCTGCAAAAGCTCCTCCATCCCGCATCACTCCGACTTCAGCCTCCTCAACGTCGGCATCCCCATCCTCCAACCCGGCACGCCACAAGAGATCCTCGACTTCGGCCTCTATGCCATCGCCCTCTCGCGCCACTCCGGCGCCTGGACCTCGCTCAAACTCGTCACCAACACCTGCGACGGCGGCGGCACGGTGGACGTCGCCCTCGACCGCCACTCGTTCACGATTCCCGAGGGCTATCGCAAGGTCTCCAGCGGCCTGCTCGTTCCCACCGTCGCCAACAGCCTCGAAGTGGAAGCCTATGTCCGTCGCATGGACGCCGTGCGCGCCTTCCACGACCTCAACCCAATCGACCGCATCCACGGCGCCGCCAACGCGCGCTTCGGCATCGCCGCCGCCGGCAAGGCGTACCATGACCTCCGCCAGGCCCTCGACGATCTCGGCTTCGACGAAGCCGCCCTGCGCGCACTCGGCATCCGCATTGCGCAATACGCCATCACCTATCCCGTCTCCGCCTCCTTCACGCGCGACTTCGCCGCCGGCCTCGAAACGCTGCTCGTGATCGAAGAAAAACGCAGCTTCCTCGAACTGCAAATCAAGGACGCCCTCTTCAACTCCGCCCCGCGCCCCACCGTCATCGGCAAGCTCGATGCCTCAGGCCAGCCGCTCGTTCCTCTCACCGGCGAACTCGACCCCGACCTCATCGCCCGCCTTCTACTGCGCTGTCTTCCTGCGCTGCCCGCTGAACTCGATGCCCGTGCCCGCCGCCGCATCGCCGCCCTCGATGCCGCCGCCGCGCTCGTCACTCCCGCCGCTACCATTCGCACGCCCAACTACTGCCCCGGCTGCCCGCACAACCGCAGCACTCTGCTCCTCGATGGCCAGATCTCCGGTGGCGGCATCGGCTGTCACGGCATGGGCATGCTGCTCGGCGAAGTGCATCGCGGCTACGAGTTCGCTGCCCAGATGGGTTCCGAAGGCGCCGCCTGGATCGGCATGTCGCCCTTCACCGAACGCCGCCACATCTTCCAGAACATGGGCGACGGCACGCTCTTCCACTCCGGCTTCCTCGCCATCGAAGCCGCCGTCGCCGCCGGCGTCAACATCACCTACCGCATCCTCTACAACGGCCATGTCGCCATGACCGGCGGCCAGGATGCCATCGGCGCCATCCCCATCCCCGCCCTTACGCGCAAGCTCGAAGCCGAAGGCGTGAAGCGCACCATCATCCTCGCCGAAGACACATCGAGCTACTACGATCAGCCCCTCGCCGCCAACACCATCCTGCGCGACCGCTCGGCGCTTGAGCAGACCCTCCGCGAACTGGAACAGGTCGAAGGCGTCTCCATCCTCATCTATGACCAGGAGTGCGCCGCTGAGAAACGCCGCAAGCGCTCGCGCGGCATCTACGCCGAGCCCTCCTCGCGCCTCGTCATCCACCCCCGCGTGTGCGAAGGCTGCGGCGACTGCCTGCGCCAGTCCAACTGCATGAGCCTCGTGCCCCAGCAAACGCCCTACGGTGAGCGCATGGCCATCCACCAGTCCTCCTGCAACAAGGATGAATCCTGCGCGCTCGGTGACTGCCCCAGCTTCGTTCGCATTCATCTCAAACCAGGTGGCGGTCCGCGCCGCACAGCGCTCAACGTCGTACCCAAGTTCGACCCGCCACCGCCCCTACCTTCACCCATGCTTGATGCCCCGTGGCGCATGCTCGCCCCCGGCATCGGCGGCGCCGGCGTTGTCACCATCAACGCCATCCTCGCCGCCGCGGCCACGATGCAGGGCCTCCACGCCACCACGCTCGATCAGACCGGGCTCGCCCAAAAAGGCGGCGCCGTCGTTTCGCACCTCACCCTGACGCGCGCCGCCTCCAGCCCTCCGCCGCGCATCAACGCCGCCAACACCCATCTCCTGCTGGCCTACGATCCCCTCGGTGCGGCCAGCGCCGCCAACCTGCCACTGCTCACCGCGGCCCTCACCCGCGCCGTCGTCAACACCGCGCTCACCCCCACCGCCGCCAGCCTGCGCACTCGCTTCGTTCTCTTCGGCGAACCCGATCCCGTCACGCCGCTCAACACGATTGTTTCAAACACACAGTCGCAAATCTGTTTCGACGCCACCGCGCTCGCCGAAACGCACTTCGGCTCCCACATGTTCGCCAACATGATCCTGCTTGGCGCGGCCCTCCAGGAAGGTCTCATCCCGCTCCCTCTCGCCGCCATCGAATCGGCCATCCGCCTGAACAACGTCGATGCCGAGCGCAACCTCGCCGCGCTTGCCTGCGGCCGCGATTGGCGCCGCCAGGCTGCCCCGCGTGAATCCGCGCCGCCCGCCGAACTCACCCACGAACAGCGCCTGGCTGAACTCACCGCTTATCAAAACGCCGCCTGGGCCGCCCGCTACGACGCGCTCATCCAACGCGTCCGCGCCGCCCGCCCCGAGCTTGCCCCCACCGTCGAGCAGGCCCTCTTCACACTCATGACGTATAAGGACGAGTACGAAGTCGCCCGGCTGCTCCTGCTGCCTGAATTCACCGCGCAACTCACCGCCGATTGGCACCAGATCGAGCGCGTTGAGTTCCTGCTCCATCCGCCCCTGCTGCGCCGTTGGGGCCTCTCGCGCAAGATGAAACTTGGCCCCAGCGCCCGCCCCCTGCTCGCCCTCCTCGCCTCACTCAAGTTCCTCCGCGGCGGCCCGCTCGACCTCTTCGGCGCCACCGCCCATCGCTGCCGCGAACGCGCCCTCATCACCTGGTACGAAGACATCATCCAGCGCCTTCTCACTGCGCCCTCCACCCCTGCCGCCGCCGAACTCGCCGCACTGCCGCTCACCATCCGCGGCTACGAGTCGCTGAAGGACCGCCACATCGAAACCGCCCGCGCCCGCGCCGTCACGATTCTGGAACAAATCAACTCCCCTAGCGAGCTTTCCCTTTCGACATAAACCCTCCATCCGCCATTCATCCGCAATTCAAACATCGTCCGTATAACTTGTTTGATGCGCCTCTCCACGGAACGTCCGCTCCAGGCTACAGACGTTCTCGGCAGCTGGCTGCCCGGCGCTCCGCCCTTTGCTGGCCGCCTGATTGAACGCCTCCTTGGCGTCGATCGCCTCATCGAGTTGTACGCCTCCGCCGAGCGCGATCCGCATAAGTCGCTCTTCTCCGCCCTGCTCGCCCAACTATCCGCTCATTGCGATGTCGAGCAGGAAGAACTGAACCGCATCCCCACACAAGGCCCGGTGGTGGTGGTCTCCAATCATCCTTTCGGCATGCTGGACGGCGTCGCCCTCGGCGCGATTCTTGTCGGCCTGCGCCCGGACGCCCGCCTGCTGGCCAACCGCATGCTCGGCATCGCCCCCGGCTTTGCCCGCCACTGCGTCTTCGTCGATCCGTTCGGCACCCGCCATTCGACCGTCTCCAACGTCCGCGCCTACCGCGAGGCCACCCGCTTCCTCACCAACGGCGGGCTGCTCGGCGTCTTCCCCGCCGGCGAAGTCGCCTCCTGGGATCCCGCGCGGCAATCCATCGTGGAGCGCCCCTGGTCGCCCGCCATCGCCGCGCTCATCCGCCGCACGGGCGCCACGGTGGTCCCCGTCCATTTCGAGGGCGCCAACAGCCTGCCATTCCATCTCCTCGGCATGGTCCATCCTTTTCTGCGCACGGCTCGCCTGCCGCACGAGTTCTTCAACAAGGCCGGCCAGACCATCCGCCTGCGCATTGGCCATCCCATCGCTCCAGCCAAGCTGGCCACGTTCGACACCGACGTCGACGCCATCCAATACCTGCGTTGGCGCACCGAGTTGCTCTCGCATCGCCGCACCATCTCCATCCGCTCTGCCCCGCAACGCCAGGCGCCCCTGGCCACCCCCATGTCCCCCACGGCGCTGCGCCGCGAACTCGATGCCCTGCCCGTCGACGCCACGGTCGAGGCCAACTCCGGCTGGCGCGTCATCATCTCAACGGCCCAACCCATGCCTCTCGTCATGCAGGAAATCGGCCGCCTGCGCGAACTCACCTTCCGTGCCGCCGGCGAAGGCACCGGCCGGCCCGCCGACCTCGACCGCTTCGATCCCCACTACCTTCATCTCGTCCTCTGGAATGAGGCCGATCAGCGCATCGCCGGCGGTTACCGCCTCGGCCTCACGCCGGATCTGCTGGCAAGCGGCGGTGTTCGCGCTTTATATACGAGCACGCTGTTCCACTTCGACCCTCGCTTCTTCTCCCACATCGGCCCGGCCGTCGAACTGGGCCGCAGCTTCGTCCACCCGGCCTACCAGAAACAATTCGCCCCGCTCCTGTTGTTGTGGAAAGGCATCGGCGCCTGGCTCGCCCGCCACCCTGAAGCGCCCGTCCTCTTCGGAGCCGTCAGCATCAGCAACGAATACACCGACGCCAGCCGCCGCCTCATCGTCGAATACAGCCGAGCCCAGATTGACCGCGACCCACTCTCTCGCCTCGTGCGCCCGCGCTGCCCGTTCCGCCCCCAGTTCCACACCCGCCTTGACACCGCAGCCCTGCGCCGCTTCGCCCAAACTCTCGACGACCTGCAAGCCCCGCTCGCCGATCTCGAACGCGATGGCAAGGGCGTGCCCGTCCTCCTTCGTCAATACGCCAAGCTCGGCGGACGCCTCCTCGGCTACCACGTCGATTCGCGCTTCTCCAACACCCTCGATGGCCTCATCCTGGTCGATCTCCGCCAATCCGAACCACAATCCCTGGAACGCTACATGACCCGCGCCGGCGCGGCCTCCTTCCTCGCCTATCACGCCAACTCCTCCGCCCCGAGGCTTGCAGGGTGAACTTCCAGCACTGGAACTACAAGTCGGCACTGTTCAGCTCCACCATCCGCGCCCTCCTCTTCCTGCTCGCCAACCTGCGTTCCGGCTGGCACGCGGCCACCGGCGCCATGCTCGCCGAGTTCATCTACCGAGCCATCACGGCCGGCTTTTACGGCGCCCTCACACAATCGTTCCGGCGTGTCCAACCGCCCTGGAAAGGCACGCTTGGCGCGCTCCTCATCGTGCCGATCATCACGCACGGCATCGAGTTCACCATCCACTACCTGCGCGGTACGCCCAATCTGAAAACCTCCATGATCGCCTCCCTCTGCTTCACCCTGGTTTCCACCAGCTTCAACCTGTTCGCCATGCGCCGCGGCGCGCTCGTGAGCGGACGCGACGCATGGTCCATCTCTGACGACATGCGCGCCCTTCCTGCACTCATCGCCGGCTTCCTCGGCGCCGGTCCGCTCTGGCTCTGGCGCTGCGCGGCACGAAAGCCCGCCCGATGAAGACACTCCATTTCACCAATGCCTGGCATGAGCGCTCCGGCGGCATCCGCACCTTCTACCTTCAGCTCATGCGCCACGCGCCCGCGCACAACCACGAAATGTGCATGGTTGTACCCGCCGCCCAAGACGGTATCGAAGAGATCAACGCCCACGCCCGCGTCCGCTACCTGCGCGCCTGGCCTGCGCCGTTCAACCGCGCCTACCGCATGCTCGCCCCGCAAAGCTACCTCACGCCGCGTTCCCCCATCGTCCGCATCCTCAATGAGGAATCGCCCGACCTCATCGAGATCTGCGACAAATACTCGCTGCCCTACCTCGGCGGCCTCATCCGCATCGGCATGCTGCCCGGCTACCGCGCGCGCCCCACCGTCACTGCCCTCTCTTGTGAACGGCTCGATGAAAACGTCGCCGCCTACCTTGGCCTGGGCCCCTCGGCCAGCGCCCTCGCCCCGCACCTTCTGCGCTGGCTCTACTTCCCCCTCGCCGATCATCACATCGCCGTCAGCCGCCACACCGCCGGCGAACTGCACGAGGTCTCCAACGGCCACAAAGTCACGCGCGGCCTTTGGCTGGGCCCCATGGGCGTTGACCTTGACACCTTCTCTCCCTCCCTGCGCACTCGCCCCCATGCTTCCGGCGGCGAGGCGAACCTGCTCTACGCCGGCCGGCTCGTTCCGGAAAAGAACACGCGACTTCTGCTGGATACCATGGCCCGGCTCGGCGACACTATCCGCGCCCGCCTCTTCGTTGCCGGCGATGGCATTCTGCGCCCTCAGTTGGAGCGCGCCGCCGCCACGCTTGCCCCCGGCCGCGTTGTGTTCCTGGGCCACGTCGCCTCACGCCAGGAACTGGCCCGCCTCATCGCCAACGCCGATGCCTTCCTCCATCCCAATCCGCGCGAACCGTTCGGCATAGCCCCGCTGGAAGCCATGGCTTCGGGCACCCCTCTCGTTGCGCCCACCACGGGCGGCGTTACCACCTACGCCCACTCGGGCAACGCCTGGCTTAGTGAGCCCACCGGCGATGCGTTCGCTTCCGCCATCCGCTCCATTCTCTTTGAGCCCGGGGACCGCCAGCGCCGCGTCGCCGAAGCCCTGCTCACCGCCTCGCGCTTCGGCTGGCCCGACGCCGCGGCCCATTTCTTCCGCCTCTACGCCGCCCTCCATGCCATCCGCCTCGGATCTTCCCCGGAACATTTTCCACCTGCTTTGTTTTATTCCACGACACACCGCTCCTGTTTCGACGCTGCAGGCCTGGCGCGCAGCGGTCTTTACAACAAATTCACCGGGAAATGATGTAAGCGTAACGCCCCTCCTTCATCCTCATCCCGTGCCCCACCATTCCCTTACATTCGCCTGGAAGCACCCCGCAGCCGCCGCTTCCTTCCGCACCGGCGTCTCCCTGCACAGCCACACACTCCACTCCGTCGAGAGCCTCACCTTCATTCCCCGCGTGGCCTCGCGCATCCCGGTCCTCATGAGCGCCATTGACCGTCAGCGCGACAAATACCGCGCCCTCCATGGCCGCGATCTCGATCTCCACAACGCCCACTGGACTCCACCGCTCTCGGCCCAGCAGGCCTACTCCGTTGAATCCTCCCAGATCGAGGCCCTTGGTCTTGCCCCGCTGGTTTCCCTTTCCGACCACGACAATCTCGACGCCGCCGGCCGCCTCCACATGGTCGAGGAAACCCGCCACGTTCCCATCTCCGTCGAGTGGACCGTCCCCTTCGACGACAGCTTCTTTCACCTTGGCATTCACAACCTGCCTCCCGCCCGCGCCCACGCCATGATGGAGGCCATGGCTGAGTACACCGCCTCCGCCACACCTGCGCGCCTTGGCGAAATTCTCGAGTGGATCGCCTGGAACGAGGAGGTCCTCGTCGTTTTCAACCACCCTTGCTGGGATGAAAAGGGCGTCGGCGCCGAACGCCACGACCTCCTCAGCCGCCGCTTCCTCCGCGGCTGCGGCCGCTGGGTCCACGCTCTCGAACTGAATGGCTTGCGCCCCTGGGCCGAAAACCAGCGCGCCATCGCCCTGGCCACTGACTTCGACCGCCCGGTCGTCTCCGGCGGCGACCGCCATGGCTGCGAACCCAATGCCAACATCAACCTCACCAACGCCGCCACCTTTGGCGAATTCGTCAGCGAAGTGCGCGCCGAGGGCATTAGCCACGTCCACTTCCTCCCCCAGTACGCCGACTCCCTGGTCTACCGCCAGATCCAATGCATCGCCGATGTGCTCGGCGATCAGCCCGCTCATTCGCTCGGCTGGACGAGTTGGAACAGCCGCATCTTTTACCGTCTGCCCTCCGGCGAATTGCAGCCCCTGAGCCGCCTCTGGACTCGCGGCGCCCCCTGGATCGTTGCTTCCTTCGTCAACCTCATCCGCGCCTCGCAGCAGCGCCACATGCGCAGCGCCCTCAAAGTCTGGCTCACTCCGCAGCGGGAGTTCGCCGGATGATGCACCGCCCTCGTATCGCGATCTTCACCGACACCTTCCATGAGGTGAATGGCGTTGCCCTCACCTGCCGCCAGTTTGCCGCCCATGCCGCCGCCAAGGGCGCGCCCTTCCTGCGCGTCCACCCCGGCGCGCATACCAGGACCTTTCGCGAAGGCGCGCAATCGGTCTGCGAACTGGCTGCTTCGCCGCTCTCGATTCGCTTTGAAGCCGACCTTTGCTTCGACCTCCGTTTCCTTCGCCATAAAGCCCTCTTGCGGGCTCAGCTCGAACAGTTTCAGCCCGACTGGATTCACGTCACCTCGCCCGGCCACATCTCCATCCTCGGCGTCATCCTGGCCCACGAACTGGGCATCCCGCTGGCCGCAAGCTGGCACACCAACGTCCATCAGTTTGGCGCCCGGCGTCTGGCTAACCTCCTCTCCTTCCTCCCCGGAGGCCTGCCCGCGGCCGCCGCCGAACACGCCGAGTTTGCAATCCTCAAGCTGATCACGCGCTACTACCGCATTGCCAGACTGCTATTCGCCCCCAACCCCGAGCTCTGCCAGATGCTCACCGCCCGCACAGGCAAACCCGTCCACCCCATGCACCGCGGAGTCGATCTCGACCTCTACCGTCCCCGCCCCGAAACACGTTCCCCATCCGGGCCGCTCACCATCGGCTATGTCGGCCGGCTCACGCCGGAGAAGAACCTCCGCCTCCTCGCCGCCCTCCACTCGGCGCTTGGCCTGCGTGGCATTCCGGTGCGCTTCCTCATCGTGGGGCAGGGCAGTGAAGAAGCATGGCTCCGCGCCAACATCCCCAGCGCTGAACTCCCAGGTGTCCTCCGCGGCGAGGCCCTCGCCCGCGCCTACGCCTCCATGGACATCTTCGCCTTCCCCTCCCAAACCGACACCTACGGCAATGTCGTCCAGGAGGCTAAAGCCTGTGGCGTGCCGGTCGTGGTCACCTCGGGCGGCGGACCAAAGTATCTCGTCCAGCACGGCGTCGATGGCCTGATCACCTCCACCGATGCCGAGTTCGTCGCGGCCATCATCCTTCTGGCTCAGGATCACAGCCTCCGCTCGCGTCTGGCCCAGGCCGCGTTTTCCGCCGCCCAATCACTCAGTTGGGGCGCCGTTTTCACCTCGGTCTATCAGGCCTACGCGGGGACCGCTAGCACAGATGCGCACACTGCGTTGCGCCCCTCCCCGGTCCTCACCCATTCCGGCCGCACGCCACGCGACGCAGCCTAGTGGCCGCCGCCCGCCGGTTCGCCTTGTGGAATCAAGCTCGAGTTGCTCTCCGTCGGCCGCCCGCCCACCGGCGTCCGGTAGCGCTCTTCCAGGTCATCCCACTCCACCACCAGCGATGAGCCCAGCTCCTCGTGCTGCTTCCGCCAGTTGTGAATCAGCTCCAAACAGGCATGATCGATGTAGTTCAGCTTGTCAAAATGCAGGTGCACGCGCTGGCCCGAAGGCACCGAGTCCAGCTCCTTGGCCAGCTTCGGCAGCGCCACGAACGTCGCCGCCCCCTCCAGGTAGAGATCCAGGCGCCGGTCGGCTTCGCAAGCCACACAGCGCACCGAGAGATGCGTGAAGGTGTAGAGCAGCTTGCCCACCGCCAGCACCACGCCCAATACCACGCCTGTCAGCAGATCGGTCACCACAATGCCCAGCAACGTCACGATGTAGACCGCCACTTCGGCCCTGCCGAAGCGCGCCAGAATCCGCACCCGGGCCGGGTTGAATAGCTTGAAACCGGTGTACACCAGAATCGCCGCCAGCCCCGATGTGGGAATCAGCCGCAGCACGTTCGGCAGCGCCACGATGGTGAGCAGCAGCCAGAACCCATGTAGTATTGCCGACCATTTCGTCGTCGCACCCGAATTCACATTCGCGCTGGAACGCACGATCACGCCCGTCATCGGCAAGGCGCCCACGAACCCGCACAGCATGTTGCCCACCCCCTGCGCCGCCAGTTCCCGGTCGTAATCGGCGCGCGGCCCCTTGTGCATCTGGTCCACCGCCGCCGTCGAAAGCAGCGTCTCGGCGCTGGCGATAAAAGCTAGCGCCGCCGCCACCCCCAGCATCTCCTTCGAGAGCATCTTCCCTAGCGTCTCCGCCGTCGGGTACAGAAAGGAGTCCACCAGCGCGTCCGGCACCTTCACATAGCTGATGTCCAGCTTCAGGAACATCGCGATCCCCGACACCAGCAGAATCGCCAGCAGCGGCCCCGGCACATTGGCCAGCTTCGACGGCCGGAACTTCTCCCACACCACCATCGTCACGATCGTGATCACCCCGACCATCGCCGCAATGTGGTGGCTCGTCCCATCCAGCGGGAAGATCCCCTTATATACCGACTCTGGAATCGACATCAGGTTGGCCAGCCCCGTCCCGCGCGGCTTATCGTCCACCATAATGTGAAACTGCGAGGCGAAGATCAGCACCCCGATGCCCGCCAGCATGCCGTGAATCACCGAAGGCGAAATGGCCCGGAACCACTGCCCCGTCTTGAACAGCCCCGCCGCCAACTGCATCACACCGGCCACCAGCACCACCGTGCCCAGCATCGGCAACCCGTAGTTTTGCACCAGCTCCCACACCAGCACCGTCAGGCCCGCCGCCGGACCGCTCACCTGCAGCGGCGCTCCGCCGATCAGCCCCACCAGTATGCCGCCCACAATCCCCGCCACAAGCCCCGCCGCCGGTGGTACGCCCGAAGCGATGGCCACACCCATACAAAGCGGCAAGGCCACCAAGAACACCACCACCGAAGCCAGCAGGTCCTTCCCTGGCGGAAGCGCCACTCCGCGCGCTTGATTCGTTGTATTCATGTCCAGTCTCCTCAATCGGCAAATGCCGCGTTCCCCGCCGTGCGCATCCGCGGCAGCATCTGCGCCGGCATGCCCGGCTGCAACGGCCGGAACTCGTTCCGCCCCGCGTCGTAGGCGAATACGTGCCCCGTACCGATCTCATACACCCAGCCATACAGGCTCACCGCCCCCGCCAGCAGCCGCGAGGCCACCGATGGATGCGTGTGCAGGTTCACCATCTGCTCCATCACGTTCTCTTCCACCAGCCGCCGCAGCCGGATCTCTTCTTCCTCGTGCCCGAACCGGTCCTGCACGATCCGCCTCGCGCAGCTCGCATGCCGCAGCCAGTTGCGCACCGCCGGAAGCTCGCCCGCCAGCTCCGGCTTCAACACCGCCCGCATCGCCCCGCAATCGGTGTGCCCGCACACGATGATGTGCTTCAACTCCAGCACCGACATGGCGTACTCAATCGTCGCCGCTTCGGCCCCCATCGCCGTCGTGTAGGCAGGCACCATATTGCCGGCGTTGCGCAGCATGAAGACCTCGCCCGGCCGCGTCTGCAGAATGTGGCTCGGATCCACCCGCGCATCGGCGCAAGTGATCATCATCGCCCGCGGCTCGTGGTGGTGCGCCAGGTGCGCGAACAAATCCCGCTCATGCGGAAACACATCCGACTGAAAATGTTCGAATCCCCGAAGTATCTTGTCCATGGCTCTTTCTCGCTCGAACGTTCCCTTGGTTGCTTTGCCGCCCGCGCCTGCCGGCTTGCTCGCGGCCGCTGCGCACTTGCGCACCGGCAACAGGGCCGAACCTCGGCGCTATTCGGACCCGTCGCTCGCGGCGACATCCGGAGGCGGTGTTCTTCTGTGGAAAAAAAGGGGGAACTAGGAGAGGAGGGAAGGCGGGGCGCGTCCGGGCGGCGTCAGGTGGACGCCTGACGTCCGCTTGCGCACGGGTCGCGGCGAGGTTTCGCACGCCCTCATGGCGGGCACGCCCAAGTACACGAAGGCCGCGATCAGCCCAACCGTGTCATCCGCTTGCCCGTCATGGCCCTGCTCGCGCGGAACCAAGGTGTGCGGTGTTTCTTCGTGGTGGTGGTCGCCCTCCAGGCGCACACCACCGGATCGGGCTGGGCGTTGAACCCGGTTTCGATTTGACGACGGAGACTGGCTACGAACCGCGGACGCAGGTGTCCTCACCGCTAGCAGGCATGCCAGCAGCGGCAGGAGACTGACCCAGAGCCGCGTCCTTCTTCGCATCAATCATCAGTTGGCTCCAATCGAACCGGAACCGCGCCGCCCGTCGGAGACCAGATCACTCGGGCCTGCTCCACAGCCGCACGAATCTCGTGCTCCTGTGTCAGGTCCCGCTCTATGAAGTCTAATCCACCCCGCACCCACTCCGCCAGCTTCGCCTGCGTCAGCCTGTAGAACACATGCCGGCCCTCACGGCGCTCGGCGACGATCCGGTGCGCCCGCAACACCGCCAGGTGTTGAGAAACGCTAGAATGACTGATACCCAGGGCCTTCTGCAGCCCGTTGACATCCACCTCACCTTCGCGCAGCTCTTCCACCAGCCGCACACGGTGCGGATTGGCAAGCACTGCGAACAGCGACGATAGCTCTCGACTGACGGTGACCCTGGCCGGCAAGTGGTTCGACCTCCAACATCATAGGTTCGCATGTTTGAATCTGAGGATGCAATCCTCAGCCTCCCTTCGCACTCTCCTGAATCCTCTCTGCCTCCTGACGCACTCGCCCACCGCTTTGCGCAATTCCAGCGAGAGAGACTGCAAACCATGGGCTTCGGTTGGATGACCGCCGGCGAATGCGCCGGTTCCTGGAACGACCTGATCGGCAAGCAGACCGAAAAAATTCAAAAATTGTCGGAGTCGAAAGGCTACGGCGCCGACACCACGGTTGGCTTCTGCCTCTTCTGGGGCACCAACAGCCTTCAGACGGCGAGCGATATCCTGCTCATCGACAATCTCAAACTGGGCAGCGGCTCGGGCAGCGCCTCCGCCGGCGGTTCCCAATGGGGTTATCTCGCCGACGTCGGCCGGTTCACCGCCTTCATTCCGCTCTGTAAAGCCCCCCGGCGCCATGGGGAAAGCCATACAGGGCGGCGCTAAAACGGAGCAAACGGTCCTGCAATCCGTGCAAGCCGCCGGCAAGTCCAGCCAGTCCGGCGCGAAGCTGGCTGCCGAGGGCGAACACCTGGCCATGAGCGGCAAGGACTGCCTGCTGCAGGTGTTCAAGCTGCAGGACCCCGCTTCGCAACATGGCATCTGCTGGGCTGTGGCCATCGCCCAGGCGCTCCGCCACACAGGGCGCTATTGGGCCCGCGTCGAGGACATCGCCAAAATGCTCCAGGTCGGAAAAGGCGCAGCCATGTTTGACGATCTGCAGAAAATCTCCATCACCACGCTCAAACAGCTCAAGACCATCCTCGACGGATTCAAGGTCAAATGCGTCTTTCAGGAACTGGACGCTTTTCGCGCCCTCGGCTACAACACCAAGCAGATGCTCGAAGCCGCCACACCGCGCTGAGCCAGGCCCGCGGCGTTCTGCTCTTCGGCGTGCGCTGGGTCACGAAGACGGGCGAAGAAGTCGGCCATGTGCTCTACGCCTTCCGCGACAAACAGGGCATCCTGCAGATCGCCGACCGCTCAGGCAGGGTGGTCAGCGGTTTCAGCAAATTGGAAGACATCTACGGTGGCATCTCCCACGCCTCCATGTCCACCGTCGATGCCGCCATGTTCATTCACGAAGCGGCCATCCCGCAGGTCACCAAGGAGGCGTTGAAGAACATGGGCCCCCTCGGCTGTCTCATGATCCCCATCGTCCTCACGCCCGCCTTATCCCCATCGTCCTCACGCCGGCCTTCCTGAATGCCAAACAGAAGGCCGCCCAGTCCAACGGCAAACAGGGCTGACGCCCCGGCCCTACAGCCTCGCTGGCGCCTTCACCACCCGTCCCTCTCTGATCACCAGCGTCACCCTTTCTGTCGCCCGGATGTCCTGCAGCGGATTGCCCGGCATGGCCACGATATCGGCCAGCTTGCCCGCCTGCAGCGTCCCCAGCCGGTCGCTCAGCCCCAACAATTCCGCCGCCCCGCTTGTCGCCGATTTCAGCGCGTCGATCGGCTTCAGCCCGCGCCCCGCCATCAGCCGGAACTCCTCGGCGTTCCTCCCATGCTGCGACACGCCCGAGTCCGTGCCAAACGCGATCTTCACCCCCATCCGGATCGCCTTGCTCACCGTCACATCCAGCGCATCCATCGCCAGCCGCGCCTTGCGCTCCGTGCGCGGATCCATCCGCCCGCCCTTGGCCAACTGCTCGCGGATGCTCTCCACCGCCATCAGTGTCGGCACCAGGTAGGTCCCCTTATCCACCATCATCCGCAGCGCCTCGTCATCGAGAAACGACCCATGCTCGATCGAATCGATCCCCGCCCGGATCGCCCGCTTCGCCGCCTCGGCCCCATGAGAATGCGCCGCCGCCTTCTTGCGCTTCGAGTGCGCCTCATCCACCAGCGCGTTCAACTCCTCTTGCGTCAACTGCGGTGAATCGACGTCATCGTTTAACGACAGCACTCCGCCCGACGCCGTCACCTTAATCACATCCGCGCCAAACTTCACCGCCCACCGCACCGCATTGCGCATCCCATCCGGACCACTGGCCACGTTCGGCATCATCGCGTCCGGATGCAGGAATCCGAACCGGTAGCCGTTTGTGCCATCGCAGTGCCCACCCAGCGTGCAGATGCTCCGCACGGCCACCAGCATCCGCGGCCCTTCCGTGTAGCCCTTGTTGATCGCGTTGCGCAGCCCGACATCAATAAAGTCCGCCCCGCCCAAATCGCGCACCGTTGTGAAGCCCGCCATCAGCGTCTTCCTCGCATAGGTGGCCGCAATCAGCGCCCGCTCGGCCGCCGACTCCTCTAATTGCCGGATGCGGTCGTCACGAGAGTCGGCCGAGCGCTCAAATCGCATGTGCGTGTGCGAGTCCATGAACCCCGGCGACAACGTCGCGTCCCCCAGGTCGATCACCTTCGACCCCGCCGGAATCGCCGACTGTGGCCCCACGCTTTCAATCCGCGCGCCGTTCACCACCACCACGCCAGGAGTCTGCAGCGTCTCCGAACGCCCGTCAAATAGCCGCGCCGCCTTCAACACCGTCACGCCCTGTGCCTGCGCCGGCGCCGCGCTCAACACCAGCGCCGTCATCACCACAGGCAGATAACGCCGGATGCCAAAGTCGTAAACCACCGCCCCCACCACACCGCCAATCAGCGGCCCGATCAGCGGCACCCAGAACACGCCCGTGCCATCCGTCAGCCCGTTGTTGCGGAAGCCCGCCGCCACCGTGAACAGCCGCGGCCCCAGGTCGCGCGCCGGGTTGATCGCATAGCCATGCAGCGACCCCCAGCTCATCCCGATCGCCACCACCACCAGACCCACCGCAAACGGCGTGAACCAGCCCACAGGCTGGTTCTTCTCATCCGTAATCGCCAGCACCAGCAGCACCAACAGCGCCGTGCCGATGATCTGATCGATCCATCCTGACGCCGGCGTCGCCGGAAACGTCGGAAAGGTGCAAAAGATGCCCGCCGTCTTCTCCAGCGCCGGATCGAACTTCAGGAACGCCGCGTGGTAGCCCAGAAACACGACCGCCGCACCGGCAAACGCCCCCGCCGTCTGCGCCAGCGAATACGGCAACACCTTGCCCCAAGGGAACCCGCGCCGCACCGCCAGCGCCACCGTCACCGCCGGATTCAAATGCGCCCCCGTCACCTTCCCAGCCACGAAGATGCCCATCGTCACCCCAAGCCCCCAGGCAAAGTTGATGTTCGTGAACCCTCCGTTCACGATCTCGCCCGGCGTCCCCGTGCCGAACAACACAACCGAGGCCACCACCCCCGCGCCAAACATCAGCAACACCATCGTGCCGAGAAACTCGGCCATCAATTCCCCTGCCATTCCCGCTTTTTGCATACGGTAGGCGAGTGTACCAGACTACGCAGCCTTGATTGCGGATCGCCCCTCGCTCGGCTACACTCACGAGGTCCCGCCAGACGGGACTCCGACCTCGAAAGGACCCAGCCATGCCGAAATATCTCGTGCAAGCCACTTACACAGCCGAAGGAATCAAAGGCCTCATGAAGGACAAGGCCTCGGGCCGCAAAGCCGCCGTCGCCGCCGCCGTGAAAGCCGCCAAAGGCAAACTCGAAGCCTTTTACTTCGCCTTCGGCTCCGACGACGCCGTGCTCATCATCGACGTCCCCGACAGCGTCACCGCCGCCGCCATCTCGCTCGCCGCCGGCGCCTCCGGCCTCGTCAACCTGAAGACCACCCCCTTGCTCACCGTCGACGAAGTCGACCAGGCCCTCGCCATGCCCTCCAAATACCGAGCGCCCGGCCAGTAGGGCCAGGCGCTTCGGGTTTCGTCTCTCGATGGCCGCCCTCTAAACCAGGACGGCCATTCTCTCTTTCATGCCCGGCACCAGCGCCTCCAGCACATCGTGAATGTGCGCGGCGAACACAAACTCCATCTCCGGCCGGATCTCCTCCGGCACGTTGCGCAGGTCCTTCTCGTTCGCCTTGGGCAGCACAATCCTGCGAATGCCCGCACGCCGCGCCGCCAACACCTTCTCCTTCAATCCGCCAATCGGCAACACCAGTCCGGCCAGCGTGATTTCTCCGGTCATCGCCGTGTCCATGCGCACCGGCAGCCCGGTGTATAACGACGCCAGCGCCACCGCCATCGTCACACCCGCCGATGGGCCATCTTTCGGAATCGCCCCCGCCGGCACGTGCACATGCAGGCCCGAATCGGAGAACCGCTTCACGTCAATGCCGAACTCCGAGGCGTGCGACCACAAATAGCTCTGGGCCGCCTTCACTGACTCCTGCATCACATCGCCCAGCTGCCCCGTCAGCGTGAGACCCTTGCCATCCGGCAGCAGCGTCGCTTCGATGTACAGTACATCGCCGCCCGTCTCGGTCCAGGCCAGCCCCGCCGCCACGCCCGGAGGCGAGTTGCGCCGCGCCTGCTCCATCGTGAACGGTTGAGGCCCCAGCAGGTCAATCAACTCCTCCTCGCCAATCACCAGCGGCTCCGTCCGCCCCTCGGCGAACTTCAACGCTGACTTCCGCATCACCCGGCCAATGGCCCGCTCCAGCCGCCGCAACCCCGCCTCGCGCGTGTAGTTGCGGATTACGGCCGTCAGCGCTTCCTCGCTCAACTTCACCTTCTCCGCGTCCAGCCCGGTCTCTTTCATCTGCCGCGGAATCAGGTACCGGTGCGCAATCTGCGTCTTCTCCTCTTCCGTGTAGCCGCTCAGCCGCAACACTTCCATGCGGTCCAGCAATGCGCTCGGAATCGTGTCCAGCGTGTTCGCCGTCGTAATGAACAGCACCTTGGAAAGGTCAAACGCCAGGTCGAGATAGTTGTCACGAAACGTATTGTTCTGCTCCGGATCGAGCACCTCCAGCAGCGCGCTTGCCGGATCGCCCCGGTAGTCGCGCCCCAGTTTGTCGATCTCATCCAGCATGATCACCGGGTTCCGCGCCCCGGCCCGCCGCATGGCCTGAATCAGCCGCCCCGGCAGCGCCCCGATGTAGGTGCGGCGGTGGCCGCGCAACTCAGCCTCGTCGTGCATCGCGCCCAAAGAGAAGCGCTCAAAGGCACGCCCCAGCGCTCGCGCAATCGACTTGCCCAGCGACGTCTTGCCCACGCCCGGAGGCCCCACGAAGCAAAGAATGGGAGCCTTCGCCAATGGGTTCATGTGCAGCACGCCGAGGTGCTCCAGAATGCGCTCCTTCACTTCCTTCAGGTCGAAGTGATCCTCATCCAACACCTGCCGCGCATGGCCAATGTCCAGGTTGTCCTCGGTCGCCTTCGTCCACGGCAGCTCGATCACAATGTCCAGCCACGTGCGGATCACGTTGTACTCCGGCGACGCCGCCGGAATCCGCTCCAGCCGCTTCAACTCCCGCTCAGCCTCCTTGCGCACCTCGTCCGGCAACTCCGCCGCCGCCAGCTTCTTGCGCAACTCTTCCGCCTCGGCCTTATCGGCGTCCTGCTCGCCCAGCTCGTCCTGAATCGCCCGCAACTGCTGCCGCAGAACGTAGTCCTTCTGCTCCTTCGACATCTCATCGCTGGCCTTCGTCGAAATGTTGTTGCGGATCTCCATCACCTGCAACTCGCGCGACAGGTAGCTGTGCAACAGCCGGAACGCATCGGCCACCGACTGCGCCTCCAGCAGCGTCTGCTCCTTCTCCAGATCCAGGTGCACGATTGAACTCAGGAGGTACACCACCCGGATCGGGTCCTTGTCCTGCACAATCAGTTGCGTCAGCTCAACCGGCAGTTGAATGTTGGACAGATCCACCAGCTTCGCCGTCACCTCCAGCACGCTGCGCTGCAGCGCCTCGATCTCCGGCGTAATTTCGCCCTCCACCACGGCCCGCTGCACGCGCCCTTTGAGGTACGGTTCGGTCGACTCCAGCTTGAGCAGCATCACCCGCTCCAGCCCCTGCACCAATACCTCAATCAGTTCGCCGTTTTGCTGCGACTTGCGGATCACCGCCCGCGTCCCGTATGTGTAGAGATCGTTCTGCCCCGGCTCCTCCACCGAAGAGTCCTTCTGCGAGAGCAGCACGACCTCTTTCGATTCCGTCGCCAGCGCCGCCTCCACCGCCGCCCGCGAGCGCGAACGCCCTACCGACAACGGCATCAGCAGATGCGGAAACAACGCCGTGTTCTTCATTGGAATCACCGGCAGCGTCAGGATCAGCTCTTGTTTGCTCATGGTCCTCCCGTCGTTCCACCCACTCGTGTCAGCTTGTTAGATGCGCGCCGCCGGCATCTCGCTTCGTTTGGCTGTAAACACCAGCCCGCCGCCCGCTGCTTCGGCCACCACCGTCTGCCCGTCCCGCACCTCGCCGGCCAGGATCTGCCGCGCCAGCGGCGTTTCCAACTCGCGCTGCAAGGCCCTCTTTAACGGCCGCGCCCCATAGCCCGGCTCATAGCCCGTCTCCACCAGGTGCGCCAGCGCCGCCTCGGTCAGCTCCAGTTGAATGTGCCGCTCGGCCAGCCGCTGCCGCAGCCCGCCTAACTGGATGTCCACAATCCGCCGCAGGTGCGAACGGTCCAGCGCGTGAAACACAATCATCTCGTCCACGCGGTTCAAAAACTCCGGCCTGAAGTGCCGCCGCATCTCCTCCACCACGGCTTCCCGCATGCGATCAAAGTCCGCCGTGCCCACATCGCCGCGGAACTCCAACACCCGATGGCTGCCAATGTTCGACGTCATGATGATCAGCGTGTTCTTGAAATCCACCACGCGCCCCTGCCCGTCGGTCAGCCGCCCGTCATCGAGAATCTGCAGCATCACGTTGAACACATCCGGATGCGCCTTCTCAATCTCGTCAAACAGAAGCACGGAATACGGGCGCCGCCGCACCGCCTCGGTCAACTGCCCGCCTTCGTCATAGCCCACATATCCAGGCGGAGCGCCGATCAACCGCGCCACATTGTGCTTCTCTTGGTACTCGCTCAAATCGATGCGGATCATCGCCCGCTCATCGTCAAACAACGACTGCGCCAGCGCCCGCGCCAACTCCGTCTTGCCCACCCCCGTCGGCCCCAGGAAGATGAAACTGCCAACCGGCCGCTGCGGATCTTTCAAGCCCGCCCGCGCCCGCAGCACCGCTTCGGATACCGCCGTCACCGCCTGGTCCTGGCCCACCACGCGCTGATGCAACTGGTCTTCGAGATGCAACAGCTTCTGCAACTCCCCCTCCAGCAGCTTCGTCACCGGAACGCCCGTCCACCGGCTCACCACCTCGGCGATGTCTTCCTCATCCACCTCTTCCTTCATCAGCCGCGGTCCGGCCGCCGACGCCAATGCAATCTTCCCTTCGGCCTCCTTCAACTCCCGCTCCAGCGCCGTCAGCGTCCCGTACTTCAATTCGGCGGCTTTGTTCAAATCATAGGCGCGCTCGGCTTTCTCGATCTCCACGCGCACCTGCTCCATACGCTCACGCAGCGTGCGCAGCTTCCCGATGGCTTCTTTCTCCGACTTCCAGCGCGCCTGCAGACCCTGCGTCGTCGACTGCAACTCAGCCAGCTCTTTTTCCAGCTTCGCCAGCCGCTCCTTCGACGCCGCATCGGATTCCTTCTTCAGGGCTTCCCGTTCAATCTCCAACTGCATCGACCGCCGCATCGCCTCGTCCAGCTCCGCCGGCATCGAGTCAATCTCCGTCCGCAGCCGCGCCGCCGATTCATCCATCAAATCAATGGCCTTGTCCGGCAGAAAGCGGTCCGTAATGTAGCGGTGCGACAACACCGCCGCCGACACCAGCGCTGAGTCCTTGATCCGCACCCCGTGGTGCAGCTCATAGCGCTCGCGCAGCCCGCGCAAAATCGAAATCGTGTCCTCCACGCTCGGCTGGTCCACCAACACCGGCTGGAAGCGCCGCTCCAGCGCCGCGTCTTTTTCAATGTGCTTGCGGTACTCATCAAGCGTCGTCGCGCCAATACAATGCAACTCGCCCCGCGCCAGCATCGGCTTCAACAGGTTGCCCGCATCCATTGCCCCCTCGGCCTTGCCCGCCCCCACCACGGTGTGGAGTTCGTCGATGAACAGAATCACCTCACCGTTGGCATCCAATACCTCCTTGAGCACAGCCTTCAGCCGCTCCTCAAACTCGCCGCGGAACTTCGCCCCCGCAATCAGCGCACCCATATCGAGCGAGATGATCTTCCGGTTCTTCAGTCCCTCTGGCACATCGCCGCGCATGATGCGCTGCGCCAGTCCCTCGGCAATCGCCGTCTTGCCCACGCCCGGCTCGCCAATCAACACCGGGTTGTTCTTCGTCCGCCGCGACAACACCTGAATCACCCGCCGGATCTCTTCATCCCGCCCAATCACCGGATCGAGCTTCCCCTGCGCCGCCAGCGCCGTCAGGTCGCGGCCATACTTTTCCAGCGATTGATAGGTCGCCTCCGGATTCTGCGTCGTCACCCTCTGGCTCCCCCTCACCTCCTGCAGCGTCCGCATCAGCCGGTCGCGCGTCACTCCCAGGTTCTTCAGCACTCGTCCCGCGGCGCCCGTATCCTCAATCGCCGCCAGCAACACATGCTCCACCGAGATGTATTCATCGCGGAGCTTCTTGGCCTCTTCCTCGGCCGCCACCAGCAGTTTTTGCAGCCGCCCCGTCACGTACACCTGGTCTGGCGGCCCACCCGATACCGACACCTTCGGCATCCGCTCTAATTCGCCCGCCAACTGCCGGTGCAACTCCGGCAGCGGCACCGAGGCCCGCAGCAAAATCGCCGCCGCCAGCCCCTCGCTCTGCTCCAACAGCGCCACCAGCAGATGCTCCACGTCAATTTGTTGATGGCTGTGCCGCACGGCCAGCGATTGCGCCCCGCGCACGGCCTCCTGCAACTTCTCGGTGAAACGGTTCATATCCATGGCTCAATGCTCCATTGCGGCGCGGGAGCTCCCCGTGCCTGAGATGAGCATATCACATGAGCGATGTGGTGTTCAATGATCTGAGTGTGTCTTTATCAGGTCTACTTCTCGCTCAACCCGCATCCCCCCTAGCCCTCCCACCATGCGACACTATCCTCAGGCCTAACATGCTTGTTTTCTTCACCGACCTCGACGGCACCCTCCTCGACCACCATTCCTACGACTGGCAACCCGCCCGCCCCGCCATCCAACACCTCCAATCCCTCCACCACGCCCTCGTCCTCACCACCAGCAAGGCCCGCGCCGAAGTCACCGAACTCCATGCTTCCATGGGACTTACCGATCCCATCATCGTCGAAAACGGAGGCGCCCTCTGCCTCCCGCCCGGCTATTTCGGCTCTTCCCCTCAGGGCTCCCTCCGCCGCGACAACTGGGATGTGATCGAACTCGGCACCCCCTACCCTGTCCTGGTCGAAGCCCTCCGCCGCGCCGCCGCCTCCTCCGGTGTCCACGCCCGCGGTTTTTCGGAAATGGACATTGACGAGGTAGCCCGCCGCACCGGCCTGCCCCCCGAAACCGCCCGCCTCTCCCACCAGCGCGAATACGACGAACCCTTCGTCGTCGAAGCCGGCGACCCCGCCGTGCTCTGCTCAGCCATCGAGACCGCCGGTTTTCAGTGGACCCGCGGCGGCCGCTTCTTCCACATCATCCAGGGCTGCGACAAAGCCAACGCGGTCCGCATCCTCACCGCCCTCTACCGCCTCCACCGCCCCCTCCACCGCACCATCGGCCTCGGCGACGGCCTCAACGATGCCAAGTTCCTCCGCGCCGTCGACTCCGCCTGGCTCATCCCCTCGGCGCAAACCGACCAGCTCGCCCTGCTCGTCCCCAACGCCCGCATCGCTCCCCACCCCGGCCCCACCGGTTGGGCCCACGCCGTCACCTCCGAACTCGCCTCCTAGCGGCTCTTCCCCGTCCCCTCCACTTGCATGTCCGCCGTCGCCAGCAACAGCCGCGAATAAAAATCCGGAATCGCGCTCAACACGCGGTTCCAGTTGGAAATCTGCGGCAGCGCCAGCGGATCGGTCGTAAACTCCTGCGCCGCGTCGCGAATGCTCCGCGCAAAGGCGTTCAGCGCCAGGTTCTCCTGGTGCAGGTCAAACTCCAACCCGTTGATGATCGCATCGGCATGGAAGCGCCGTACCGTGTCCTCGGCAAATCGCGTGTAATACACCTCAAGCGTCCGGAAGTGATCCGTCGTCAACACCGTCCCCTGCTGCGCCAGCGTCCGGAACAGGTGCTTGGCGATGTCGCACGTCATCCGCCGCAACCCGCGGCTCGTGTCGTCCGCCGATAGCTCCTGGTGCTTGTGCTCATAGTTGTCCGCGATGTCCACCTGCGCCACCCGCCCCAGCGCGCAACTCCGGTACACCTCCGACAACACGCCCACCTCCAGCCCCCAGTCCGACGGAATCCGGATCACCCGCGCCAGGTCCGCGTCCATCGCAAACTCACCCGAGAGCGCATAGCGGAAGCTATCGAGGAATCGCAGGTATGGAATCTCCGGCGTCATCGATTGCACCGCCCGCACCACCGGCGAAAAGAATAGCCGCGTCACCCGCCCATGCATCTTCGTCGATACCCGCGCATAGTAGGCCTTCGAAAACTCAAACCCCAGGTTCGGATGCGCCACCGGGTAGATCAGCCGGTTCAACATCCGCCGGGAGTAGTTCAAAATATCGCAATCATGCAGCGCGATCACATCCACGTCGCCGGCCGCCAGCAGGTAGCCGAAGGACAACCAGCACGTCCGCCCCTTGCCATACTCTCCCGTCCGCACACCCTCGTCCCGCAGCAGTTGCAGCAGCCCTTCAATGCGCGGATCCTCCACCCAGATCGCCGTCACCGGTGTGCGAAACCCATCGAAAAACGCCCGCGCCTTCCGGTACTCCTCATAGCTGCACTTCCCGATCGCCACCACAATCCGCCCCAGATAATCCACCTCGCGCAACTGATCGCAGATCACCTTCATCGCCGGCGTCTCAAACTCGCTGTACAATGCGGGCAAGACAAGTCCCACCGGCCTGTATGATCGGAAGGCGCGCAACTCGCCCTCCAAGCGCTCCCCGCCGTCCTCTTGCAGCTTGTGCAACGTCGTGATCACACCGGGTTGGAAGAAGTCAGACATTAAACCAAGTTTATTATGCCCATCCGCTCGACGTTCTCATTTTTCCTTGCCAGCCTGCTCGCCGTCGCCCAGCCTCTGCCCAGCACACTACCACTCACCGAAGTCGGTGACCAGGCCGCCTTCATGCTCGACGGCATTCACTCCTGGCTCGACCGCAGCCTCGCCGCATCCCCCTCACTCCGCGAAACCCTGCCGCCACCCGCCGCCCGCGAAGCCCTCGCCACCGCCCTCGGCGCCCACCAGCAACGCACCCCCTTCACCCAACTCGAACTCTCTCCCGCCATCGGTTCCGCTCCCGGCCTCACCATCCACCACGCCCAATGGCCCGTCCTCTTCGAAGCCCGCGCTGAACTCACCGCCGCCGGACTCTATCTGGCCCCCACCTCGCCTCCCCGCTGCCAGGCCGTCGTCCTGCCTGATGCCAGTGAAACCCCCGAACAGCACGCCGGCCTCGCCCCGGGCCTCGCCCCCGAACGCCAGTTCGCCCTCCGCCTGGCGGCCTCCGGTTGCGCCGTCCTCGTCCCCGCCCTCATCGATCGCGACTCCACCCTTAGCGGAGCCCCCGGCGCGAAGTGGACCAACCAGACCCACCGCGAGTTCCTCCACCGCATGGCTTACCAGATGGGTCGCCACATCATCGGCTACGAGGTCCAGAAGGCCCTCGCCGCCGTCGATTGGATGACCCGCACCCACCCGCAACTTCCCACCGGCATCCTCGGCTACGGCGAAGGCGGCCTGATCGCCCTCCACGCCGCCGCCCTCGACACGCGCCTCCAAGCCACCGCCATCAGCGGCTACTTCGGCCCCCGTGAACAGCTCTGGCAAGAGCCCCTCTACCGCAACGTCCACGGGCTCCTCCGCCACTTCGGCGACGCCGAACTCGCCCGCCTCATCGCCCCCCGCGCCCTCGTCATCGAAGCCGGCGTCGGTCCAATCATCGACGGACCTCCCCCCGCCACCCCTGACCGCCGTGGCGCCGCCCCCGGC
>JAFLBB010000251.1 GCA_017304135.1 Acidobacteriota bacterium
GGCGACGGGCCGGGCCTGGGCGAGGGGGGCGGCCCAGGGCCTGGCGTGGGGCCGGGTGCCGGGCCTGGCTCAGGTTCGGGAGAAGGGCTGGGGGTGGGGGACGGGATGGGATCCGTGTTGAGGCTCACCACCAGCGTGCGCTCATCGGCAGAGCCGTCCGGGCCGGCGGCCTTCATGGTGAACTGCTGCGTCGAGTCGATGCGGACGCTGGTATTGCCTTCGGGCCGGACGTTGGTGCCGTTGATGCTCACCTGCGAGGCGTTGTCGACGCTCCAGCTCAATTGGGCGTTGCCGCCCGGAGCGATGGGGTTGGGGTTTGCCTCGAAGCGCGCGATGCGCACTGTCCCGCCCGCGGGACCCTCGGGCTCCTGCTTCGCGCGCCGGTAGGCCACGACAACAGCCACCGTGAGCAGCAGCAGCACGGCGGCGCCCAGCGGCAGCATCCACTTTGGCCAGGATTGCTTAGGGGGCACCGGCTTGGGCGGCGCGGGCGGCACATACGGACGCGTGGCGCCGGGCCCGGGCGGTGGTGTGGGATGCTGCCCCGGCGCCGGTGTGGGTTGCGGCGCGGGAGCTGCTCCGGGCTTGGCCGTGCCGGTCAGCGCGGCCTGGAACGCGCCCATGTTCTGGAAGCGCTTGTCGGCTTCGAGGCTGAGCGCCGCGAGCAGGATGGCTTCCTGTTTGGCTGGAATATCGGCGCCCAGCGCGGAGGGCGGATCGAGCGCCACGCCCGCCATCCGGTCAGGCGCCGGCGGGGGCATGCGTCCGGTGAGCGCGCGGTAAAAGGTGCTGCCGGTGGCGTAGACGTCGGTCCAGGGGCCTTGCTTGCCGCGCTCCTGATACTGTTCGGGCGGCGTGTAGCCGCCCTTGAAGATCATGCTCATGTTCTGGCTGGCCTGCCCCAGAGCCTGCCGGGCGGCGCCAAAATCGATCACCTTCACCATGCCGTTGCGCAGCAGGTAGATGTTGTCCGGGCTGATGTCGCGGTGCAGGAAGCTGCTCGCGTGGACCTCGCGCAGGGCGTCCATCACCGGCGACATGATGCGCAGCGTGGTGGCCCAATCGACGCGCCCGCCGCGCCGTTCAATGTACTTGAGGAAGGTGATGCCGTCGAGGAATTCGAGCACCATGTAGGCGGTGCCGTTTTCAGGAAAGAAGTTTTCCACGCTGACCACGTTGGGGTGGTCCTTGAACTTGCGCACGATGCGCGCTTCGTCGAGAAAGCGTTCGAGCCCCCAGTCGTAGTGTGTTTTGGCGTTGCCCGAATAGGGCACCACGGTGGGATCCGAGCCGGTGCGGATGGCCACGCCCTGCGGGAAGTATTCCTTGACGGCAACCTTGGCGTCGAGCAGCATGTCGAAGCCGATGTAGGTGATGCCGAAGCCGCCGTGGCCGAGCACGCGGCCGACGACGTACTGCTGCTTGAGGATCGTGCCCGGCATCAGATAGAGAGGCGATTCGGGCGTGGTGCCCGCCACGTAGCCGCAACGCTCGCACTGCGGCGAGCCGGTGAGCGGCTCCATGCAGCCCATGCAGTGCTGATTTGCGTCGAACAACTAGTTGGGTCCTCCTGTCTTGATGCGCGGCAGCGGCCGCTCGGTCTTGGGCAATTCGATGGATGAGGCCGTCTGCAACTGCAGCGGTCGCGGCTGCGCCGCGGGAGCGGCGGCCGCTGGAAGGGGGGCCTCGTGCACGCGCAGGGCGATGGCGGAGTAGTTGTCGTGGCCCGAATAGGAGCGGGAACGCAGGCGCGTCTCCAATCCCTTCAACCAGCCTTCGGCCGTGGATGAGCGGGCGAGTTCCACCTCCATCTCCGTTTCGTTCACCAGTTCCCACAAGCCGTCGCTGGCCATGAGAAATGAGTCGCCGGGTATCAAGTGTACCGCTTCCGGGGCGAGGCTGGCTTCCAGCGTTTCACCGCCGGCGAGGCTGCGCAGCAGCTTGTTGCGGTCCTCGTGAAAGCGGATCTGCTTGGGGGTGATCTGTCCGGCGTCGGCGAGCGATTGGGGCACGCTGTGGTCGCGCGTCTGTTGGCGCAGGCGGCCGGCGCGGAACCAGTAGAGGCGCGAATCGCCGGCGTGGGCCCAAACGGCCTGGCCGCCACCGGCGACGAGCAGAACGATGGTGGAATTCATCGCCGCCAGGTAAGGGTTCTGGCCGCGTTCGGTGAGCACGGCGCGGCGCGCCGACTCAAGGTAGGTGCGCAAGGCCGCCTCGGAGCATTCGGCGAATTGAGCATAGCTCTGAAGCACGTTGGAGGCAGCGATGCGGGCGGCCGTCTCGCCTCCCCCGTGGCCTCCCAGGCCATCGCAGAGCACCCAGCAACCGCCCTGCCCTTCGACGGCAAAGCGTGCCTCATCCTGATTCACGTCGCGGCCGCCGGCGCTGCTCAACACGGCCGTGTCGAAGGCGAATGCGGTGGCGCTCATGCAGTGCGCTCCAGGCGGAAGGCGACACGCTCGTCGGCGAGGCGGATCTCCTCGCCCGGCTGCAACTCACGCGGTTCGCCAGGATTCAGACGCTCGCCGGCGCCAGGGCCGGAGCCAAGAAAGGTTCCGTGCGTGGAGTAGGTGTCCTCCACCATCACGCGGCCCTGGTCGTAGTAAACGCGGCAGTGGCGCTTGCTGATGCCCGGCGTGCCGGCGGCGAAGACGACGTTGGAAACGGCCGCGTCGCGCCCCAGCGTCAGGCCCTGGACAAGCAGCGGCAGGCGCTGCCCGGCATACTCGCCGGCAAGGCCGAGCAGCGTCACGCGGGGGCGCACCACGGGTTTGGCCGCGTGCTGTTGCTGCGGCATGTTCCGCAATGGCGCCGGAGGCGGTTGGTGCTGCTGCGGCTGTTGCGGCTGCGGCTGTTGCTGCTGCGGCGGATGCGAGGCGAAGCGCCGCTGGGTGACGGCGGTGACAATCGCCGGGGCCACCTTCTTGCGCACGACCACTGCGCCCACCACGAGCGTGGCCAACAGCAGCAGGATCTGCGCCGCCAGGATGACGCCGCCGAAACCGCTGCTGGTAGAGCCGCCGGCTTCGCACACGCTGTCGAAGGCCGCATAGCGGACGCTGAGGCGGTCCAGTTCGGGCAGCAATTCGCGGATGTCGACGCTCCAGCCGATGCCGTCGGCCTCAGGCACGCGCACCGGATTGCCGCGCGAATCGAGCACGGTCACCAGCGCCTTGGTGACGTTCACGCCCACCACGCGGCCGCAGCTATCAAACAGCGGCCCGCCGGAGTTGCCGGCGTTGATCGAGGCGTCCGTCTGGATCAGCTTCACGCTCTCCTGGCCGTTGCTCACCGAGCGCGTGTCCATCTTGCTGATAACGCCTTTGGTGATCGACGAGCGGAAGAGTCCCTCGCTTTTGGCCATGCGGCCGGCCGCGCCGGGGTAGCCCACGGCCCACACGTCCATGCCTTCGCTTAGGGAAGGGAAGCGGGCGAAGGCGACCGGCGTCACCTGCACGGGCTTGTCGAGCCGCAGCACGGCGAGGTCCTTGGTTTGCGAACTCCAGAGGACGGTGGCCGGCTGCAAATCCTCTTTTGCGCGCCCGGCCAGGACAACCTTCTTCGTAACGCCGTCGGGCAGCATGCAGCAGACGTGCCAGTTGGTGACGATGTGGGTGGTGGTGACGAAGAATCCGGTGCCGGTGCTCGATCCGGTGGCGCCGTCGGCGCCCTGGTAGGCGAGGATGATGAGCGGCGTCTGGCTCTTCATTTCGGCCACCGGCGGGGCGGAGCGCAGAGGCGGCGCGAAGACGGTGATGCACCAGAGGGCCGGCAGAAGAACGGCGAGGGACAGGCGGGCGGTCATGGCTGCTTCTTCTTATTCTGGGCGGGCGGAGCAGCTGGTTGCGGCGCTTCCACTTCGGCCGGTTTGAGCGGTTCGAACTCCACGGGAGCCTCTTCCTTGCCGCTGGAGGCGGGTTTGGCCGGAGGGAGCTTGCTCGTGTCGAAGCCCTCCTTGCCGGCGGTGCGCTCGGACCCGCCGGTCGCCGGCGCTGCCATACGGTTCCACGCAAAGAAGCCGGCGGCGGCCACCACCAGGACGAACAGCAAAGCCGGCACGAGGATCTTCCACGGTGCGATTTTGGGCGGTGGTGGCGCGGCGGCCAGGCGCGCTTCGACGATGGTGCGGGCGGTCAACTCGCGAGCGGCCTGATCGCGAGCGGCCAGCGCTTCACTGGCCCGGTCGCGCACCGGTTCAGGTGGCGGCGGCGCCACCGGGACAGGGGCATCGCCCACGCCAATGGCCACCACGGTCACGTTGTCCTGCCCTTTGCGCTGGCGGGCGAGCACGGTGGCCACCAGGCGCTCGCAGGCCGCCTGCACATTGTCGCCGGAGCCGACCAGCGCGGCGATGTCGCGCTCAGGCAGTGTCTTGAAGAGGCCGTCGCTGGCCAGCAGCAGGGTGTCGCCTTCGCGCACGGCAAACGGGTTGGCCGACACGTCGATCTCCTCCAGTTCGGCCTGGCCCAGGTGGCTGGTGAGCGCCTCGCGCTGGGGATCGCCCAGTGCCGCTTCGGCGGAGAGTTCCCCGCGCGCCGCGCGCTCGTCCAAAACCCGTGCATATACATGCTGCGCATTCAGCAGCGTGAGTTCGCCATCGCGGTGCAAAAAAATCGCCGAATCGCCGCAGGAGGCCCAGTAGAGGTCCTCGCCATGCAGCACGGCGGCCACCAGCGTGGTGCCCATCTCGCCGCTCTGACCGAGGGTGGAGGCGAGCGTATTCACGTCGAGGTTGGCCTCACGCAGGGAGCGTTCGAGGGCCTGGGAAATGGACTCGTCCGGGGTCTTGGAGCGATAGGCTTGCAGGAAGCTGCGCACAGCGGTGCGGCTGGCGGCGTCACCGTGGGCCAGTCCGCCCATGCCGTCGGCGACCACGGCCAGGAAACCGGCGTGTGCGGCCAGCGACTCATCGTGGGAATCGCTGAAGCCGAAGGAGTCCTGCTGCTGCTGCCTCGCTCCGACGTGCTGTGCGTTGCCGAACCGGTAACCCATGGGGAGAGTTTACGACCAGTTGAAGTCCGCCGTGACGAATGGCACCAGCTTGAGGGTGGTGTCGCCGATCTCGATCACATCGTTGGGAGCAATGGGCACTGTCTTGTCGAGCAGTTCATCATTGAGGTACACGAGGCCCGAGGCGTCGCCTGGGGAAAGGTAAAAGACCCGCTTGCGGGGTTCAAAGGTGACGATGGCGTGGCGGAGGCGGGAGACGCGCGGGTCGCCCGCGATGACGACGTCGTTCTCCGGCCCGCGGCCGACAAAGTTGCGTTCGGCGCGCAGGCGGAAATCGCGGCCGCGTTCCGGGCCTCGCATCGCCACCAGCCAGCCGACGACGGGTTCGAGCGGGGCGGCGGTGGGCGTGGCGGTCGGCGCGGACTGGACCCC
>JAFLBB010000252.1 GCA_017304135.1 Acidobacteriota bacterium
TCATGCACCGCCTGATCAAAGGCGCGGTCCGCCTCCATGATCTCCCGCCCGTAATCCCGCGCCGCCCCCGCCCCCAAAACAAAGAACCCCACCGCGCAAAGATGCAAAACCACAAAGTAAGCTCGTCGCATGTCCCCAGGGTAGACGAACCACCGGCCCACAAGTCACGCCCCTCTGTCAGCGATGTGAAATTGAGACGATTTGCCAATAGCCGAAGCGCGTACGATCAGGCCAGCTTGTCATGGTTCAACTGATGCTGAGTGCCCGCCTTGGGCCGACGAGCGTCGATTCGCGGTCTAGATGCAGTCAGACCACACTTCGTTGTCTCACGCGCAATCACGTCTGCATGGTTGGAGGCCTGCCATGCTACGATCCCATCATGGAGATTAAGAAGTTGCTGAGAAACCTCGATCTCGGGAGTTCCGTAGCCGAGTTTGATACTTCTCTTGATCGCTACTTCGTGGAGACCGAGGTATTCCGCGCCCTCACTCGGGACAAGGCGGACATCATTGCGGGAGAAAAGGGGACCGGTAAGACCGCTTTGTTTCGGGTCTTCAAACAACGGTATGCAGCAATTCCCGAGTTGGACGGAGTCGAGGTGATCGCGGGCTTCAACCTGGCGGGGAATCCGGTGTTTCAGCGTGTCACCAGCATCGATTGTATGCCCGAGGCGGGCTATGTGACCGTCTGGAAAGCCTATTTTCTTTCTCTTGTTGGTAATTGGCTTCTCGAATTGTACGAGCCCGACCTGACAAAAGGAATGCGTGCCCTGGATTCATTGCTCCAACGCGTAGGGCTGAGGAGCAAAGACGACTCTGCCGAGAGTATTTTCTCAAAGCTTGTGTATTTGGTTGACCATTGGCTGAGACCGAAGTCCGCGGGCGTGAAGTTCACGGTGACTGAAGGCGGGATTCCGGTTATCGCACCGACTCTCGACTTCGGCAGGAGCGAGCCGACAGAGCCATCTCCGGACGTGATTGCACATGAAGAGGCATTAGGGGTCCTAAACAAGGCGCTGGAGGAAGCCGAACTGACGGCCTGGGTGGTGCTGGACCGTTTGGACGAAGCATTCCAAGGATTTCCGAATATCGAGGTTCCCGCTCTCAGAGCCTTGCTGCGGACTTATTTGGACCTACTTGCGTATCCTAGAATCCGACTGAAGTTGTTTGTTCGCAATGATTTATTTAGAAAAGTCATTCAGGGTGGATTCGTTAACCTAACTCACGTAAATGCTCGGAAGATCGAGATTGTCTGGGAGGAGGAAGATCTGCTCAATCTATTCTGTCGTCGCGTTCGTGATTCGGCTGAGTTTCTTGAGGAAGCAGGTATGGCTGGTCTTACAGACAAAGATCTGTTCGATGGGATCTTTCCCGCTCAGGTTGACCAAGGTGTTCGGAAGCCCACCACTTGGACATGGATCATGGCAAGGATTCGAGATGGCAACGGAATCAAGCCCCCTCGAAATCTCATTGATCTCATCGCAAAGGCTAAAGAGTCTCAACTGCGGAGTGAAGACCGCAACCCACGGGAGTATACGCAGAACATGCCGATCATTGAGGCAGACTCGATACGCCGCGCCTTGCGTGCGCTTAGCGACCAACGAGTTCTAGTGGTCCGCGTCGCAAATGATGAACAGTCCAGAAGGGGCTGCGAGGTAGGCCCTTGTTGTGCCTTGTACCGGCCCAGGTCGCCCCAGTAATGCTCAAAGCGTGTGACGCACTACACTAGCGGTCCGCGTCGCAAATGATGAGCAGGCCAGAAGGGGCTGCGAGGTAGGCCCTTGTTGTGCCTTGTACCCGCCCAGGTCACCCTAGTAATGCTCAAAGCGTGTGACGCACTACACTAGATACTTTGTTGGCTGAAGCCGCCGATCTCGCGCCGATGATCGAGCGGTTCCGCGATGGTAAGGCGGAGCATAATTCCCCCTCACTTGCCGCGTTGCTCCAAGTCGAGGAGTCTCTAGTTCGGAATAGTATCAAACCTCTGCTTGAAATGGGATTTCTTGAGGAGACGGGTAATTCGTACAAGGTCCCAATGCTGTATCGTGATGGTCTTTCGATCACTCAGGGAAAAGCTTTTACTGCCGAGGCTGAAGCCGAAGAAGAGCTATAGTCGGCTAAGTGCCTGCATAGTCGATAGATGTGCCAAAGGTGATGCAGAGATTCCTTTAGCCGACTCCACGGTCCACCCACAATATGTACACTATCTTTCTTCTCTCAGGCAGCGCTCTATAGCACTCCCAAAACGACGGAATCGTCCTGTGCCTGTATTTCACCGGCTTGGCCGGCGCTGTTCCGCCTGGGCCTCCCGCAACCCCTCCTCCAAAGGAGTGCTCTGACCCTGCCCGAGGTCCCGCTTCAACTTCTCGATCAACGCCGCCCCCCGGCCGCCGGGAGAGAAATCCGCAGCCATCTCCCGATCCCATTCGTCGGCATCAAGCTCGTTAAGCCACGCCACGAGGTCATGGCGCTCGGAATCCGGCAACCGTGCGATCGCCTCCTTGATGGCATCAACCGTCATACCCTCACCAAAGTCCGAGCCCACACTGCAAAGCAATCGCCCTTCGGGCGGAGCAAGCCCATCAATCCCCCCCTCACCCCCGCCGCCCCTCCCGCCGCAGCCCCTCATGCACCAGCATCTTCAGCAGCGTCTGATACCCAATCCCCTTCCGCGCCGCCAACTCCCGCGCCTTGGCCAAATCGGGTTCCGGCAGCCGCAACGCAATCTGCACACTCGCTGCCTTGTTCAGCCGCCCCACCAGCCGTGAGCCCTTCGCCGCGACGCCCGTCTGCCCCGCGCCAGCCGCCTTCTCCTTCACAAACTCCCGCCCCTCCCGGCTCGCCCACCAGTCCGCCTCATGCGACTCATCCACAAACTTCGGCAGCACAATCGGTTTCTGCTTCATCGCTTCATTCCCCCCGCAACCGCCGCGACAGATAGTCCTTCTTCTGCCCGGCATCCAAGTCATACGCCGTGACCACTCGAATTCTCTCCCCGCGTTCAACCACGATCACCGCCAGCAGGCGCCCCGCGTCTGTCTCGCCGTAGTACACGTAGCGAATCTCGCCCTCTACATCTTGCTCGTAAATCGGGATCGGACCATTCGCCAGCGCCTCTTCTGCCTCTTCCCGTTTGATCCGGTGCGCCCGGATCTTGCGCAGGTTGTTCGCGTCCCAATCAAACACCGCCTCTCCATTGTATATGCATTGCATGACGGCGTCCCGACCCCCTCCGCTGCCCGGACCCGCCACGCCGCCACTGCTCCCGCCCGCCCACCTTTTGCCCCCCAGTCCCCAATCGGCTACCCTGAAACCAGAAGGAACGCTCGCGTGAACCTCACCATCACCCTCCCCGACCCCGATTCGCGGGTCCTCCAGGAAAAGGCCCACGCGCAAGGCCTCACCCCGGAACAGTACGCGCGTCAGCTCATCGAGCGCGACCTCGCCCCCGACTGGCTCCGCAACTCCTGGTCCAACGCCGAACAGGCCAGCCTGGGCCAGTTGTCCTTCGATGAAATCGAGGCCGAAATCGCCGCCGCGAGGCGCATTCGCCGCACCGGCAATCCACACCCCGGCGCATGATCCGCGTCGTCCTGGATACCAACATCGTCGTCTCGGCGCTCCTCCAGCCTCTCGGCCCCTCCGCTCGTATTTTCCTGCTCGCCCTCGGCGGCGCCATTCAAGTCTGTGTCACCGGCGCCATATACGCCGAGTATGAGGAAGTGATCCGCCGGCCCCGCTTCCGCCTCACCGAAGCCACCATTCGCTCCGCCCTCGACGCCATCCGCACTAAGTCCTATTGGGTTCGTCCTCTCGAAGCGCTCCGGGTCTGCTCGGACCCCGACGACGACCTCTTCCTCGAATGCTGCCAGGCCGGCCACGCGGCCTTTCTCGTCACAGGCAACATCAAGCACTTCCCCTCCCATTGGCGCGAAACGCGGATCGTCACGCCCCGGCGCTTCCTCGATCTCTTCGCTGGCGAATAAGCCGCCTCCCCACACTTGCATCACCCACCCCCGCTAATGTCAAATAAATCCTGGTCCCGTCGCCCGCCTACCCCGCGCCGCACCGGCCTCCAAACCAACTGACCGACACCACCATGCCAACCACCAGCTTCTCGCCCCGCGCTGCCGCCGTCCTCCTCGCCGCCCTCGCCCTCCTCACCGCCGCCTACGCCCAGCTCGGCCCCGAATCCGTCCTCCCCCCCTCCAAGCGCTTCCAAAAGCGCGTCCTCACCACCGGCCTCAAAGGCCCCTGGGAACTCGCCTGGGGACCCGACAACATGCTCTGGGTCACCGAACGCACCGGCAAACGCATCCTCCGCGTCGATCCCCAAACCGGCGCCCAACACGTCGCCGCCACCATCGACGAAGTCTCCGCCCCCGGCGGCCAGGACGGCCTCCTCGGCCTCACCTTCCACCCCCAACTCCTCAAAAACACCGGCAACGACTTCGTCTACATCGCCTACACCTACCAGGACAAAGCCAAAGGCCCCGACCCCAACGTCTCCGACCCCGCCAGCCCCTTCCGCTACCTCTACGGCAAAGTCGTCCGCTTCCGCTACGACCCCGCCTCCCAAACCCTCACCTCGCCCACCCCCATCCTCACCGGCCTCCCCTTCGGCGACGACCACAACGGCGGCCGCATCAAATTCGGCCCCAACAACAAACTCTTCCTCACCACCGGCGACCAGGGCCACAACCAGTTCGGCAACTTCTGCCTCCCCATCGAATCCCAACGCCTCCCCACCCGCGCCGAACTCGCCGCCCGCGACTACTCCGCCTACACCGGCAAATCCCTCCGCCTCAACCTCGACGGCTCCATCCCCGCCGACAACCCCACCCTCAACGGCGTCCGCAGCCACGTCTTCACCTACGGCCACCGCAACCCCCAGGGCCTCGACATCGCCGCCAACGGCGTCATCTACTCCACCGAACACGGCCCCAAAACCGACGACGAGGTCAACATCCTCACCCCCGGCTCCAACTACGGCTGGCCCCATGTCGCCGGACTCCGCGACGACAAAGCCTACACCTACGCCCGCTGGGGCGCCTCCTCCACCCCCTGCGCCCAGCTCACCTACGACGACCTCAACATCCCCGCCTCCGTCCCCCAGGCCGAGGAATCCGCCTTCACCACGCCCTTCGCCAACCCCCTCGCCACCATGTTCACCGTCCCCACCGGCTTCAACTTCGCCAACCCCATCTGCAAAGGCGCCGACGTCATCTGCTGGCCCACCACCGGCGTCTCCAGCGTCGAATACTACGCCTCCCAAGGCTCCGGCATCCCCGGCTGGGACCACGTCCTCCTCGTCCCCACCCTCAAGCGCGGCTCCCTCTACGTCCTCCCCCTCACCCCCGACGGTAAATCC
>JAFLBB010000253.1 GCA_017304135.1 Acidobacteriota bacterium
GCTATTGGGCCGACTTCCGCGGTCCGGGGCGCCTCGGTGTCTACGCCCAGACGCCCATCCTCACCACCTGGCCCACCGCCGGCCTGAAGCGCCTCTGGAAGCAGCCCATCGGCGGCGGCTATGCCTCGTTCGCCGTCGCCCGGAACACCGCCTTCACCATCGAACAGCGCCGATCCAACGAAGTGGTCGCCGCCTACGACCTGATGACGGGCAAAGAGAAGTGGACCAACGCCTGGCCCGCCGACTTCCGCGAATCGATGGGCGGCGACGGTCCGCGCGCCACGCCCATCTGGCACGAGGGCAAAGTCTACGCCATGGGCGCTGAAGGCGAGTTGCGCGTCATCGACGCCGCCACCGGGGCCACCGTCTGGCGCAAGAACATTCTCAGCGACAACGGCGCACGCAACCTGCAATGGGGCATGTCCTCCTCGCCGCTCATTGTCGACGAGAAGGTGATCGTGCAACCGGGCGGCTCGAACGGCCGCAGCATCGTCGCCTACAACAAGAACACCGGCGCCCGCCTCTGGACCTCGCTCGAGGACCGGCAGGCCTACACCTCGCCCACGCTCGCCACCCTTGCCGGCAAGCGGCAGATTGTGACCGTCACCGCCGCACGCGTGGTTGGGCTCGACCCCGCCGACGGCAAGCTGCTCTGGGAGTTCCCCTGGAAAACCGAGTACGACGTGAACAGCGCCCAGCCCATTCCGGCCAGCGAGAACACCTTCTTCATTTCGGCGGGCTATGGCCACGGCGCGGCGCTGGTTGAAGTCGCAGCCGAAGGCGCGGGCTTCAAGGCCCGCCAGTTGTGGTTCAACAACCGCATGAAGAACAAGTTCAACAGCTCGGTGCTCCACGAGGGCCACTTCTATGGACTGGACGAAGGCATCCTCGCCTGCATGGACGCCCGCACGGGGACGCAGAAGTGGAAGGGCGGCCGCTATGGCTTCGGCCAGTTGCTGCTCGCCTCGGGCCACCTGGTGGTCATCAGCGAGGGCGGCGAACTGGCGCTCGTCAAGGCCACGCCCGAAGGTCACAGCGAACTGGCGAAGTTTGAGGCCATTGAGGGTAAAACGTGGAACAGCCCGGCCATCAGCAACGGTGTGTTGCTCGTTCGCAATACGGCGGAGATGGCCGCCTTCCGCATTGCTCCTTGAGAGTTTTTTCCCAGGCAAGGCACCAATGAACAGGCGGTGGAGGACCGCACGTTGAGCTATGCCCCTTTCCTTACGCCACCTTCGCTTGCTCTCCGGCGCACGCCGTGAGGGCTACCTGCGCGCTGTCGCCGTCGAAGACGAACCGGCACGCCGGGCCTGGGGCCGCTGGTGCATGAGGATGCGCATTCCCGTTGTGGTTTGGCAACGCGCCTCGCGCACCGCGCGCACCGGGAGACTGCTGCTGGACTTGTGTACGACTCCGAACGAACTGAGCCACGAAGGGCAGGAGGCTGTCTTTCAATTGCTGTCGCGACGTGTGCCGCGCGGTGAAGGCAGTGTGGAGTCGGTGTGCGTGGAATGGCGCGGTGTGAGCGCACGCAAGCTGCCCACCACGGCCGCCGAACTCTACCGCATGGCCACTTCGCTTGGCAGCTACCAGCCCGACATGCGCCGACTGGAAACGCGCCGCCAGGAGATGTCGGAGCGCCTGAAGCTGCCCGTGCCCATTCGCCGCCGCCGCGCGGCGATTGCCTGAGGGCGCACGCGCCGCCTCCTGCACACGCCCCAGCCGGACCGCTCAGGCTCGCCCGCCGCCTACCAGGACTTGCCGGCCAGCACCGGCGCATTGCGCAGCGCCGCCACCATCGCCGAGGGTATCTTCAGCAGCGGCAACGTCTGTGCCGCGCCGCCCAGCCGGATGGCTTCCTTGGGCATGCCGAACACGACGCAGCTCTGCTCGTCCTGGGCGATCGTCTGCGCCCCGGCCTTGCGCAGCGCCACCATGCCCTGTGCGCCGTCGGAGCCCATGCCCGTGAGCAACACCGCCACCACCGGGCCGCGCGCCGCTCCCACCACCGACTGGAACATCACATCCACGCTCGGCCGCTGGTAGCACACCAGCGGGCCATCCTTCACCACCACGCGGTAGCCCGTGCCCGCCCAGCGCAACAGCATGTGGAAGCCGCCCGGCGCCACCAGGGCCTTGCCCGGACCCACCAGGTCGCCATCCACGGCCTCCTTCACTTCCATCGCGCAGTTCTCGTGCAGCCGCTCGGCAAAGGTCTTGGAAAAGCCCGCCGGAATGTGCTGCGTCACGATGATGCCCGGCGAGTTGCGCGGCAGCCGCGACATAACGTTGAGAATCGCCTCCGTGCCGCCCGTCGAAGCGCCAATGGCAAACAGCGAATGCTCGGGGTAGTGCAGCGCCGGATCGTCGCCCGGAACCACAGGCGCGGCCGGCTTGGACGGCACCAGAGGCCGCGACGCCACGCCCAGCGGCAGCGGCTTGCGCTGCACACGCGCGTGCGCCGCCGCCCGGATCTTGAAACACAGATGATCCACCAGGTCGCCCACCGAATACGGACCGTTCGGCTTGGCCAGCACCTCCACCGCCCCCGAACGCAACGCCTCAATGGCGTTCTCCTGCGAGGCCTTCACGAGCGAACTGATGATCACCACCGGCATCGGGTTCTCGGCCATCAGCTTGCGCAGGAAGGTCAGTCCGTCCATGCGCGGCATCTCCAGGTCGAGCGTCAACACGTCGGGCTTCAGCTTGGCGATCCGCTCCTGGGCCACCAACGGGTCCGGCGCCGTGCCCACAATCTCAATCTGCGGGTCCTTCGACAAGGCCTCGCTGAGAATTTTGCGGACGAGGGCCGAATCGTCCACGATGAGCACCCTCACCTTGTTGCCGGCGCCGAATGCCATCAGGCCTCCTCCGGTTCCCGCCACATCCAGAAACAGGTCTTCACATCCCCGCAGCCGAGATCGAACACCTTGCGGTGGCCCGGATCCATGCGGCTCAGCTTCTCCAGATCCGACGTCATCATCTGCGGCGCTCCGAGGGCAAACAGCGATCCGCTCTCCAGGCGGCTCAGCACGCTGCCGCATAGCATGTTGGCCAGCTCGCACACCACGCCGCGGATCTCGGCCTCGCTCAACTCCGACTCGTCCTTGCCGAAGAAACCGGAGGCCAGCATCGGCGCCAGGTCGGCGCTCACGGCCAGCTCCAGCCGCCCTTCGGCCGCGCCCTGAAAGTCCATCTCGGCAAACAGGTGCTCCTTGGCCGACACCTCGGCCCAGTCCACCTCCTGCTCCACGGTGAGGAAGAACATCGTCTCCAACACCTCCTCCACCGATTCGCGCAGGCAGCGCTCCACGCGCGCCGCCTCCCGCGGCCGGGCCGCTTCGTGCGCCTGGTCACTACTCGTTCCCACCATGGGACACCTCCAATACCCGCTCCAGCTCTCCCCGCAACAGCTCCGGCGAGAAGGGCTTCTTCACATAGCCTTTGGCGCCCAGCGACATCATGCGCTCCACGCGCGAGCCGGTGGAGTCGGTCGACACCACCACCACGGGCACCGTGCGCAGGTCGCCCCGCGCGCACACGGCGGTGAGAAACTCCTCGCCGTTCATCACCGGCATGTTGATGTCGGTCAGAATCACATCCACCCAGCTCTTGTTCAAAATCTCCAGCGCTTCGGCCCCGTGGCCCGCTTCCAGCCGCTCCCCGATCTCCATCCCCGACAGGTCCAGCACACGCCCAATGAAGCTGCGCATGGCGGGCGAATCATCCACGATCAGTACGTCGAGTGCCATATGGTTTCCGTCCTCCGCCTTTCGCCTAACCGGCGGGCACGGCGGTGGGCCGTTCCGCTTTGAATGCCATGCGCGCCGGCACTTCATACTCCGGCACTCCCGGTTCCCGGATCGTCATGCGCCCGGTGACCAGGTCCATGCGCACCGTGCGCGACACCATGCCGCCCACGTTTTCCGCATGCACCAGGACGCCTTCCTTCCATAACAGCTTCTTCACCGCCAGGTGGTTCCGCTTGCCGATGTTGAACACACCGCCGGAGTCCATCACCTGCGCCCCGCCGGCGATGCGCACAATCAGATTCCGCTTCTGCCCGCCCAGCCCGTAGACACGCTGAAACAACAGCGGCACACCGGTGTCGGCAAACATATACGGCGTCTGCTCGGCCTTCTTCTTGTCCAGCCCGCTTTCGGGCAGCATGAAATGCAACATGCCCCCCGTCTTGGAGGCCTGATCCCAAACCATCACCGCGATACACGAGCCCAACGCGTAGGTCACCAGTTGGTCCGCCGGGTCGCGGCTCACCTTACAGTCGGCGATTCCCACTACCTGCTGCGCCATGGCCTGCCCTCCGCGTTCCTCATATCCGTTCCGCATCCTCTCCCGATCAACGCCTCTCCGGCCTCATCCCTGCAGCTTGCCCGGCTTGCGATAGGTGGCCGGGGCGACATACTCCAGCCCCACCGGCATCCCCGTCAGGCTCTCGCTATGACCAATGAGCAGGTAACCGCCTGGCTCCAGGTGTTCGGCCAGCCGCTTGACGAGGCTCTCCTGCGTGGCACGGTCAAAGTAGATCATCACGTTGCGCAAAAAGATCACCGGGCAGCGCCGCCCCGCACGCAACGGCTCCATCAGGTTCATGCGCTGAAACTCCACCATCCGCTTCACCTCCGGACGGACGCGCAGGGCGCTGTCGCGCGCCCCCGGCTCCGCCGTCAGGTACCGCTTGCGCCACTCCTGCGGTATGCCCGTAATGCGCTCGGCCGGATACAAGGCCTCGCCGGCATACTTCAGCACCTTGGTCGAAATGTCGGTGGCCAGGATCCTCACCTGCTGGGCCGCCTTTGCCCCCAGCGCCTCCAGGGCCACAAAGGCGATCGTGTACGGCTCCTCGCCGGTCGAACAGGCCGCGCTCCAGAAATCGATCCGCTGCCGCTTGGCCACCACCGGCAACACCGTCTTGCGCAGAAACTCAAAATGCACCGGCTCGCGCATGAACCCGGTGAAATTGGTCGTCAACGCATCGATCATTTCGGTGAGCATGTTCCCCGTGCGGTCGGCCTTCACCAGCCGGAAGTACTCCTGGTAGCTCTTCAAGCCCGCCGCCATCAGCTTCTTGCCCAGGCGCACCGCCACCAGGTCTTCCTTGCCCGCGTGCAGGTCGATGCCGGCCTGGTCGTAGATGAACTTGCGAATCTCCTGGAACTCCTGCGCCGTCAGCGTGGGGCGCGCGCCCAGCAGCGGCAGCGCGGCCAGGCTGGCCGCCTCGCTGGCT
>JAFLBB010000254.1 GCA_017304135.1 Acidobacteriota bacterium
CATGCATCGCGGCGGGGGGAGGCGGCGGGGTGGAACGCGATTGCGGCGGCGCTTCACCGGAAGGAGGCAGGGGCGTGGGCTTCGCAGCGGACGATGGAGCTGTTGCGCGAGCCGTGGGGGGACATGTTCTGGCAGTTTCCGGTGATCGCGGTGATGTACAACGACCAGGGGCAGTTGACGGGGGAGGCGCGGCGGGCGCTGCGGGAGGCCTGGCGGACGTACATGCCGTACCGGGGCGATACGGAGAACCACTGGCTGCTTTACTACACGTCGTTGTACCTGGCGGCGCAGATGTATCCGAACGAGGCGGGTGCGACGTGGTTCACGGGCAAGCCGAGCGGAGAGAATTTGCGCGAGAGCCGGGAGTGGATCTATCACTGGATGGACCTGACGGTGACCAAGGGGCAGGGCGAGTATGATTGCACGCACTACATTGGCGTTTACCTGCTGCCGTTGTCGTATTTGGCGCAGTGGTCAGAGGACGCGGTGATGAAGCGGCGAGCGGTGAAGATGCTGGACTGGCTGATTGCGGATTTCGCGGTGGAGCTGACGGGGGGCTCGTGGGGCGGGTCGCATTCGCGGACGGACGATGCGGCGGTGCTGGAGCCGGGGGTGAATGTGGCGGCGGATTTCGCGTGGTTGTTTTTTGGGTTGGGCAAGCCGATGGCGGGGTATTCGGGGTATGCGCTGTATTACCTGACGGCGGCGGCTTATCGTCCGCCGGCGGTGTTGCACGCGATTGCGACGGACCGGAGCGCGCCGTATGTGCACCGGGAGCGGAAGCGGACGCGGAACCGGTGGCGGTTCACGGATGAGAAGCATGCGGGGGTGTACCGGACGGCGTATTTGAGCAAGTCATACGGCGTGGGGTCAGACCAGGGCGGGTTGTTGCAGCCGGTGCAACAGCACTCGTGGGATTTGACGTGGCGGGTGGAGGAGGCGGCGGGGGTGAACAACACGATTTTCTCGCTGCATCCGTATTCAGGGCTGCATGAGCTGCAGATGTATTTCACGATGCATCCGGATTATGCGGTGGAGGCGGTGGCGCGGTCGAAGAGGAGCTATGATTCGCCGGACAAGCTGCTGGGCGGTTCGCCGTATGAGCAGATTGCGCAGGTGGAGGATACGGTGGTGGCGCTGTACAACATTGCGGAGGGGGAGAGGTTTCCGCATGTGAACGGGTTTTTCTCGAAGGATTTGCGGGAGGTGGTGGAAACGGGCCGGGCGGTGGAGACGGGCGCGGGGGGTGCGCCTGGGAGCGTGGCGGCGCCGGGGTGGATTTTCGCGCGTGGGGGGAAGGCGTACATTGGCTACCTGCCGCTGGCGGGGTATGAGTGGCGGGCGTTGGAGCGGCATGCGTGGATGCCGGCGTCGGCGGTGGGGGGGCGGCGGTTGTACAGTCCGCACCGGAAGAACGGGACGATTCTGGTGGCGGGCGAGGAGAGCGAGTATGGCTCGTATGAAGCGTTTCAGGCAGCAGTGCGGGCGTTGCCGTTGGAGGTGACGCTGGAGCCTGCGCCGCGGGTGAAGATGGGGACGCTGCGGGGGAAGGTGTTGGAGGCGGCGTGGGATGAGGCGCCGCGGGTGGATGGGGTGGCGGTGAGGCGTGAGGAGGAGCGTTTGTTTGAGGGGCCGTATGTAAATGCCGGGCCGAGGCGGATGAGGATCGAGCACGGGGCGATGCGGCACGAGGTGGATTTGCGGGAGTTAGAGGCGGAGGCGCCGCGGTGAGGATCAGGACTCGCGGGCGGCGAGGAGGCGCACGCCGAGGAGTTCGACCTCGGCCAAGGCGGGCTCGTCCCAGGTTTGGAGAATGAGCTGGCCGGCCTTGGAGATATCGTCGATGGGGATGTTGACGACCTGGGTAGCCTCCATGGCGCGGAGTTGGGCGCGGAAGAGGTAGTGAGGGCCGGTGCGGTTGAGCAGTCCGACGCCGATGCGGCCGGTTTTCACGAGGAGCTCGACACGCATGAGCAGTTCGCCTGAGTAGTTGCGTGGGCGGCGGAAGCGGAGTTCGGCGGCATAGTGCCAGGGAGTGGGTTTGGTGCGGAGGCTGAGGTTGCTTTGGAAGCGGCTCAGCTTGCCGCAGCCGGGGTGGATCTTGCTGCCGCTGTAGTGCCAGCCGGAGGCGACGGTGCGGAGCTGGCTATCGGGCATGGAGGAGAGGAAGAAGCTGTCGTCGCCGGCGACGAACTGGCCTTGCGCGTTGAGGGAGAGGGCGGCGGCGGCGGGGCGGTTATCCCACTCTTCGCGGAGGGCGCTCCAGGAGTCGAAGGGGGCCTGGGGGGGGCGGTATTTGCCGCTGAGGCGAGTGTGGAGGGTGAACTCGTCTTCAAAGCGGCGGGGGTGGGCGGTGGCCGAGATGCGGTCCGGGTGGCCGACTTCGCTGACGCAGGTGGCGGCGTGGGAGAAGATGGGGCGGGTTTGCGAGAGGAGGGAGAGGATGAGGAGGGTGTCCTCGGCCGTATCCATGTGGGGGTCGTGGAGGAGGCCGTCATGGAGGAGGTCGCGTGAGGCGACGAAGGCGTTGGTGGCGATGCAGCTGGCGATCTGGTTGATGCGGTCGGTGTTGTGGGGGCCGAAGCGGCTGACGTGGCGGTTGTCGAGGGAGCCGCCCAGAGCGCGGCGGGCTTCGGCTTCGATGGAGACCGAACCGGAGAAGGCGAAGAAGGACTGCTGGGGTGAGGCGGGGAAGGGGCGGAAGAGCTCTTCGAAGTGGTTGGAGAAGAGCCAGTCGTCGTCGTCGAGGACGGAGAAATAGTCGCCGGCGACGGCGTTGAGGCCGGCCCAGAGGGTTTTGCTACAGTTGCCGGCGGGGCATTCGATGGTTTCGATGCGTTCGATGTTGGGCCAGGGGTGTTGTTCGATGGAGGAGAGGTCGAGCGGGTGGTGGCGGACGAGGATGAGGTGGAAGCGGCCGTAGGATTGGCGGGCGAGGGATTCGACGGCACGGCGGACGGTTTCAATGGGACGGGAGCCGCAGCGGAGGATGACGGAGATGAGGGGCCAGTAGCGCTGGCGGGAGCCGGAGATGGCGTGTTTGCGGCGGGCGTCGACGCGGAGGTGGTGTTCGACGGCGTTGGCGAGGAGGACTTCGCCGCAGAAGTGTTGTTCGAAGACGTGGCGGGCGTGGGCGGCGCGCTGGAGGGCGGCGGCGGGGTCGCGGTACATCTCTTCGCGCGCGGCGAGGATCTGTTTGAGGAGGAGGGGATCGGGGAGGCGCTGATCGACGTAGTAGAGGCTGTCGCCGAAGTGTTTGCGGAGCCAGGGGGTGTCGCAGGAGATGACGAGGGCGCCGACGGAGGCGATTTCCAGGACGCGGTTGGAGATGACGTCGTCGCGGAAGTGCTTATCGGAGAGGAGGCAGAGGCCGGCGCCGCATTCGGCGTATTTGGCCTGGACGGAGTCGCCGTCGAAGACGAGTTCGCCGCAGTAGCTTTTAGGGTCGAGATCCTGCCAGGCGTCGGGGGGGCCGCCGATGACGATGTTGTCCTCGAAACTCATGGTGCGGAACATGCGGGAGCGGCGTTTGTCCCAATTGGTGCCGAAGTAGGCGAGGCGGAGGCTGCGCTGGCGGAGGAGGGGTTCGAGACCGGCGGAGCGGGTCTGTTTTTGGCAACTGTTGTAGTAGACGCCGATGTCCTGATCGCGGCCGACGGAGAAGGCGATGTCGCGGGCGAAGCGGAGCATGGTATCGGCGAGGGCGACCCAGCCGTCGTGGGTGCGGAGGTTGTTGAAGAAGGGGCGTTCGTGGAGGTAGGTTTCGCGGGGATCGTGGAGGATGCCGTAGTGGGGGAAGTCGTTGAGCTTGGGGCGGGTGGAGGCGGGGGCGAGGACGAAGTCGGGCTGGCAGGCATCGACTTCGGCGCTGCCGGCGCAGTGGATGAGTTGATGGCCGATGCGTTCGGCGGCGATGCGGAGGGACTCGTAGGCCTGATTTTCGGCGGCGTTCCGGAACTGGTTGACGAAGGCGATCTTCATACGAGCGGCAGGTCCAGCAGGAAAGAGGGGCGGGGGTGCGCCGGGTGAGCGAAAGGACCACTCATAAGGGGGAGCAAGCTTTTATCGTAGCCGAACCTTGGGCGAGATTCAGTGAGCGGCGGGTGTTTTGTGGGATGAAGATTTGGTTAGCGATAGACCAGTTCGACGCGGCGGTTGCGGGCGCGGCCGGCGTCGGAGGAGTTGGGGGCGATGGGGGAGTAGGGGCCGACGCCGGCGGCGGTGAGGCGGGCGCCGTCGACGCCGCGGCGGGAGACGAGTTCGTCGACGACGGCGAGGGCGCGGCGCATGGAGAGGTCGAGGTTAGAGGTGGCGTCGCCGGTGTCGTCGGTGTGGCCGACGACGTAGAGCTTCATGGCGGGCTGAGCCTTGAGGAGGGCGGTGATTTCGAGGAGGGTTGGCTCGGATTCGGGCTTGATGACGGCCTTGGCGGTGTCGAAGAAGATGCCGTAGAGGGCGACGTGGCCTTCCTCGCCGAGGGCGGTTTGCATTTGGGCGGCGGTGACTTTACCTTCCTCCATGGCGGCGGCTTCGATGATATCGAGTTGAAGGACGACCTGGCCCTTTTCAAGGCTGACGCCTTCAGGGACGATGCCGTTTTCGTATTCGGTGAGGTAGAGGGCGACGGTGGCGCGGGAGGCGGGGGTGTTGAGGCGGCCGGCGTAGAAGCGCTGGGCGTTGTAGCTGTATTGGAGGATCTGGCCGGTTTGCTGCATGGGGAGGTCGGCGTAGCGGACGCCGAACATACCGAGGGGGCGGTCGCCGGCGCCTTCGAAGAGGGTTTGGGCCTTGAGGCGGGCGAGGGCGGCGGTGTAGTTGCGGTAGACCTCGAGGGCGGTGCGGCCCTTAGGGATGACGTAGGTGATGCGGGTGAGTTTGCCTTCGAGCTTTTCGCTTTTGGTGTAGGTGGTGGGCGGGGAGACATCGACGATACGGCCGAGGGGGAGGGTGTATTCGTCGAAGGGCTTGACGGTGTAGCCGATGATTTGGGCGCCGTCGTAGCGGGAGAGGAGGGGGTGGTCGAGGGAGCCGGGGAGGTCAGCGGCGGGGGCGGCTGAGGCGGCGAGGAGTGAGAGAGCGAGGCCCAGGCGGATGCGGCGGAACATGTTCACAGACTAGCGGGTGTAGGGGGTGGCGTCCATAGGCCCTTGGGTACACTGAGAGCATTCCTATGGTGAACAAGAGCGGACGGCGGGCGTTTTTGGCGGCGGCGGGATTGCCTTGGGC
>JAFLBB010000255.1 GCA_017304135.1 Acidobacteriota bacterium
GACACCCCCGCCAACTGCGTCGGCCGCTCGCTCTCACCACTTTCCACTTCACGCCCCGCCAGATCCTCACCCGTCACCAAGAACCACCCCTCCTCCAACCACGAAACCGACCGCGCCGCCGGGTTATTCACCACCCGCAGCGCTCCCGGCAAAAACGAAATCGCCCCCTCCGTCTCATACGTCACTGTGTACTCGCCCAGCGCCGCATCGGCCGGAATCCTCACCCTCTGCCGCACCAGTTGCGGAGCCGAAGCCGGCACACTTGGCAACGTCGGCAACTCCATCGAACTCAGCGTGAACCTCACCCGCGCCGCGCCCTCCGGCGGCGTCCTCGTAATCGCCAGCGGATACTCCCGACCCCGCGCCAGTGTCACCCGCGCCGTCCCCACATACAACCCGCCCTCGCCCACAATCCCCACGCTCGTCGCATTCACCACCGCCCCCGGCCCTAGCGCAAAATCCAACCCCGCCCGCGACTCCTCCTTCCCCACCGCCACCACATCGCCGCCTTCCACCGCACCGCCCCCCGCCGTCCACCATAGGCTCCCAAACAACTGCCCAGCCTGCTCCGCCCACATCTGCGCCGCCATCACCGGACCATCCAACGCTTCCACCGCCAACCGGTATTCCCCCTCGCCCACCGGCAACTGATACCGCCCATCCACTCCGCTCAACCCAGCCGCTGCCACCTGCCCCGACCTGTCAAACGCCATCACATGCGCCTTCGCCACCGCCTCGCCGCCGCGCATCACCGCCCCTGCCAAATAGCTCGGCGCCACCTCCCGCTCCACCGCCGGATACGCCATCGCCACCGTCGCCACATCATCGGCCGACAACCGCCGCGCCGCATCCACGCCCCCCTGCAACTCCACCACCGGACTCATCACCGAATCCAGCGCCCCCGAGTGATCCAGCCCGATCGCATGACCCAGCTCATGCAGCAGCACCACCCCCAAATCATGGGCCCCCGCCTGCCCTATCGACGAATGCTTCTTATAGGGATTGAACGCGATCTTCACCATCGGAATCTCGCCCGTTCCCTCCGTGTGAAACACCAGCGTGCAGGCAATATAGAGCGCCTTATCGCACATCCCCGTATCAAACGGCTCCGGGTCAGTAAACGTCACCAGGTTCAACATCGAATCGGCCAACTTCCGCTCTGCCGTCCGCTCCACCCGAATCTGCAACTGCGTCTTCCCCGTTCCCGTCCACGCCGCTGCCGCCGCCTTCACCAGCCCATACACGCTCTCAGGTGTTTCCCGCAAATCCACGCCGCGAACCACCCCATCCTCGCCCACCGCCGCATGCACGCTCTCACTTACATGCAACACAAGTGTATTCTCGGGCACTCTCAGGGCAATCCCGCCCACACGCAGTTGGCTCCCCCCAAACGCAGGGGCCATCACCACCACCAATGCACCAAGAACAGGGAGAATGAGACGCATCTACGTGCCTCATCGGCTCCCTATCAATCGGTGAGAGCAGTGGATTACATTAGTAGGGCGCTATGATTCCACGTAGGTCATTCCTCTCAGCCACCGCACTCCCCTTCGTCTCGGCCGTGCCCTCGCTCGCCGCTCCGCCCGCCGATGCCAAAGTCGACTCCCGCATCAAGGGCGTCCGCATCGGCGCACAGAGCTACAGCTTCCGCGACCGCTCCCTCGACGAAGCCATCGAAGCCATGAAAACCATCGGTCTCGGCGAGGTCGAACTCTGGCAGGGCCACATCGAACCCGGCCGCACCCAGCGCGTCTCCCGCGAAGCCCTCCGCGAATGGCGCCTCAGCTCGCCCCTCTCCCTCTTCGAAGGCGTCCGCCGCAAGTTCGACGACGCCGGCATCCTCCTCTACGCCTACAACTACTCCTTCCGCGAAGACTTCACCGACGCCGAAATCCAGCGCGGCTTCGACATGGCCAAGGCCCTCGGCATCAAAGTCCTCACCGCCTCCTCCAACGTCACCACCGCCCGCCGCATCGACCCCTTCGCCAAAAAGGCCAAAATCCGCGTCGGCATGCACAACCACTCCCGCATCCACGAAAACGAATTCGCCACCCCGGACGATTTCGCGAAAGCCCGCGCCGGCATGAGCGAATACATCGCCATCAACCTCGACATCGGCCACTTCACCGCCGCCAACTTCGACCCCGTCGACTACCTCACCCAAAACGCCAAAAACATCGTCACCCTCCACCTCAAGGACCGAAAGAAGGACCAAGGCGCCAACCTCCCCTTCGGCCAGGGCGACACCCCCATCAAAGCCGTGCTGAACACCCTCCGCACCAAAAAACTGAACATCCCCGCCAACATCGAATACGAATACAAAGGCGAAGACACCGTAGCCGAAGTCCGCAAGTGCTTCGAGTTCTGCAAAGCCGCGCTAGCGTAGTTCAAACTGGAGGGGACGTGCGCATGAACCCGAATTTCGTCATCGTCCCCACTCCCGATCCAGCAGAAACCCTGTTCAGTTTCTTTCCCGAACGCTGTGGGCTGCTCGATATCCTTGAATGACTGTACTCTCTCCACGACCGATTCGCGGATCGCCTGCGGCGAATAGACTGGCCATTGCTTCTTGGAGGTGGGCTTGCGGCCCCCTGCGCGAATCAATCGAAGCGCGAAGCCTTGCCCAAGGTGTTCCCTCCGGGGCCCTTTATGTAGACGATGGCGTTTTCGCCGAGCTTGGCTCTCGCCTCTGAAGCCAGCGTCTTCGCCTGGGTTTCCGTCATCGACATTGCGACTTCAAGCGATAGTTATATTCGAACCGTCTGCCCACCTGACGAGCTGGGATCTCTCTCCACCCTCGCACCAGCCTTCTCAAACGCCGCCTTTACGGCCGCGAAAGCATCGGGAGATATATCCCCAGGCCGCTGCGTTCGAGCAGCCGATTGACCTTCTGTTACTCTGCCGGCTCCGAAACGGTCCGGAGTTGGGTTGCTGCCGCATGCGGCAAGCAGCATGATGGTTACTGTTAAGCAGAATGGCGGGTTCTTCATTCATCCAATCCCGCATTGAAGCATAACAGGTGAGCCAAACGAAACCGATGCTTGGCCCATGCGTCGAACAACTATACTCACATCAAAGTCCGCCCGCACCCCCGAATCCCTCGCCCGCACCCTCGGCCTCTCTCCCGCCGAAGCCCACGAATGGCAGGTCCAGCACGCCTTGCTGAAGCGCCTCCGCCAGATCGTCCGCGCCGCATCCCTCACCCACGCCGAAGTCGCCTCCCGAGGCGGCTCCTCCCGAACCCGCGTCACCGCCATCCTCAACGGCAACCTCGACAACGTCTCAAGTGATCTCCTCATCCGCCTCCTCAGCGGACTCGGCTATCGCGTCAAGGTCACCGTCTCCCGCGCCGACTCCGCCGCCTGATTCCCCCACCCGCCGCCTCGGGATCTCACGCAGCTTCGGCATCGTGCCTCCCATCGCCGCCAGCCGCTTGCCCGCCTCGCGCGCCCGCTCCAACAGTTCTTCGTCCCCCATCACGCCCCCCGCCCAGCCCAAACCGCCCGGCACACCCGCATCACATTCCCGCCCAAGACCTTCCGAATATCCGCATCGGAGATGCCCCGCTGCACCATCCCCACCGTAAACATCGGCCAGTTCGTCCACGCCAAACTCGCATGCGACCGGTTATCCAGCGCCCCCTCCGGCCACAGCGACTCATACGGCGTCCTCGACCGCGGCCGCGCCCCCATCTTCCTGTACTCCTCGTTCTGCCCCATCGGAATGTACGCCAGGTCCGTCCCAATCGCGACATGGTCGGCCCCGAACTTCTTCACCAGATACTCAATGTGATCCAGCATCGCCGCAAGATCGCCGCCTTTTCCTAAGAACGGCGTGACACTGTACACACCCACATACCCCCCTGTATCCGCAATCGCCCGGATCACCTCATCCGGCTTCGACCGGATATGCCGGTGCACCGCCACCGCCCCGCTATGGCTCGCCACCATCGGCTTCGACGACGCCTTGGCCGCCTCCAAGCTCGTCCGCCACCCCGAATGCGCCACATCCACAATCACGCCCACCCGGTTCATCTCCGTCACCGCCGCCCGCCCCAAATCGCTCAACCCGCCATTGGCCGGCTCCGCGCACCCGTCCCCCAGCACATTCCGCCGGTTGTACGTCAGGTGCATCATCCGAATCCCTAACTGGAAGAAGATTCGCACATACTCCAACTCCTCCGCCGCCGAGTCCCACTGCTGCGCCAGCGGCACCCCGTTCCCCGTCATGTACAAACAGAACTGACCCGCCTTCTTAGCCGCCTCAATATCATCGGGAATCGCCGCCCGCGACACCTGCCCCCGCATCATATCCGTCAAGTAAGTGAAGTAAGCCAGCCGCTTGATCAGCTTCAGCGGCGCGCTGCTCTCCTCGCCCGCATTCTGCAGCACGCACGTCACCCCCGAGGCCCGCCACGCCGTCAAATACTCCTCCCGCTGCCCCGCATCATCGGCCACCCGCTGCAGCAGCATCTCCGTCTGCAGGTCTGTCAACTCCTGCGCCCCCGCCCCCTCCTCGATCTTCTTCCGGATCGCCACGCCGTCCAGCAACGCCCGCGGCGAAAACCCATACGACTCCACCACCAGCGCCTCGCGATGCAGCTCCAACCCATGCTCCAAATCCCGCTGCGATGGCTTCAAAACCGCCAAAGCCGCCTCCCGCGAAGCCTGAATCTTCGCATTCGTCGCCGGCCCGTCCTTGGCCACCTGCCCGCGCGCCACCTGCGCCGCCCCCGCAACTCCCGCCGCCAAACTCCCACCCAAAAACCGCCGCCGTGTCGCCATACTCGTTCCTCCTTCTTTCGCCGGAATCACCCCAACACTCTCTCCCACCAATCCGTCGCAGTCAATCCACCACGCACATGTCCATCCCGTCGCAAGAATACCCGCTGGTTGTTTTCCCATGATTCCTGACAGTAATATTCCTTACGGAGAGGAAATCCAACAACCGAATCAACAATTGAGTGTGATTTGTGGCTATACTTGTGCTCGCACATATCAGGAGGCACATGGCAGTCAACGGCACCGCCACTTCTTCAACGGAACTCTCATCATGGAAGGAGATCGCCGACTACCTAGTGTAGTGCGTCACACGGACTGAGCATTATTGAGCGCGGCACGGGCGCGTTTGACCTTCTCCAAGATATCCGAGGCTTTTGCGGTCCAGATGAAGGGCTTCGGCTGCTCGTTGTGCTGGTCAA
>JAFLBB010000256.1 GCA_017304135.1 Acidobacteriota bacterium
CGCGGGTAGGGGCGGCGCTGTGAGCGCGGGGGGGGGCGGCGCTGTGAGCGCGGGTAGGGGCCAGCGCTGTGTGCGCGGGGCCGGGCCCGTGGCGCGGGTGGTCGAATGTGTCTTTTCATTCGTTTGGGTTGTGTTCCGTGCTAGGATTGAAAAATCGTAGTGACCAGTCTTGCAGGAGCGGCAGTTTGTTTATTGCCGTGCCAGGTGGCGGCCGGGCCTACAATCTTTCGGAGGATCGGGCGATAGGGTAATTATGTACAACGCTTTCTTTGGCTTCGCGGAGAATCCGTTCAATCTGAGCCCGGACCCGACGTTTTTCTACCGCAGCCCGCAGCACGAAGAGGCGCTGGCCAACCTGATCTACGGCGTGCAATCGCGCAAGGGATTCATTGTCCTGACGGGCGAGGTGGGCACGGGCAAGACGACGATGCTGGAGTGCCTGCGCGACTTTTTGTATGCGCAGCGCACCGAGTTTGCCTTCGTCTTTAACTCGCGGATTACGCCGGTCGAGTTCTTCGAAATGATCGCCTACGATCTGGACCTGCGCTGCGAGCGGCCATCGAAGACCGAGGTGCTGTTCCGCCTGAACCAGTTGCTGCTGCAGCAGGCCAGCGAGGGGCGGACGACGGTGCTCATCGTTGACGAAGCGCACAACCTGGAGTGGGAAGTGCTCGAAGAGATCCGCATGCTGGGCAACCTGGAAAACCGCGGCGGCAAGCTGCTGCAGGTGATCCTGGCCGGGCAGCCGGAGCTTGACCGCAAGCTGGATGCGCCGAATTTGCGGCAGTTGAAGCAGCGGATTGTGCTGCGCTGCGCGCTGCACCCGTTCACGGAAGCCGAGACGATTGAGTACATCAGCAGCCGCCTGAAGCGGGCCGGGATGGAGACCACCGAGGTCTTCCCGCAAGAGGTGTTGAGCGAGGTCCATGTGCGTTCGCAGGGGATCCCGCGACTGATCAACGCCTTGTGCGACAACCTGCTGCTGACGGCGTTTGCCCTGGAGCGGCGGGACACGACCCTGGAAATGCTGGATGAGGTGGCGCAGGACATGCGCCTGGAGTGGCCTGGGCGGCGGTTCCGCCACCGGGGCGCGCCGATGCAGGAAGATTTCCGGCCCACACCGCATTTTACACGCAGCGAGTCATAGGGTCCGGCTTGCGCCGGGACCGCCCAGCACCACGTAACCAATTGATTCCGCTAAACTAAAACCTCTCGCCCCTCCCGCCGCTGATTTAAGTACATTTGTTTGTCAATTCGGGTTGTTCTGACCCACCCTTTCTGAATCCTACCGATTTCTAAGAAAAATCCTATAGACCCTAGATCTTCGCTTTAGTTAACCTTTGTCTGAGGTACTAGAAGTAGAAGAGACACCTGAGTAGTAGCTAGGGTGTTTCCCAACGAAAGGGTCAGCACATGCTCCGCTCGATCACGACCTACCGTTCGTATTTCCTGTTCGCACTCGTCTTGGGGACCGCCGCACTGCTCATGCTCAGTGCGCAACCTGTAACCACCGCGCACGCCTTCCCGCCGCCGGATATTTGGGAGTCTGCGCATGCCTTCCCGCCGCCGGATATCTGGGAACTGGCGCACGCCTTCCCGCCGCCCGACATCTGGGAACTGGCTCACGCTTTCCCGCCGCCCGACATCTGGGAACTGGCGCATGCCTTCCCGCCGCCCGACATCTGGGAGCTGGCGCACGCCTTCCCGCCGCCGGATATCTGGGAACTGGCTCACGCTTTCCCGCCGCCCGACATCTGGGAACTGGCGCATGCCTTCCCGCCGCCGGATATTTGGGAAGTCGCATAAATCTCTGAAGTCTTTGCCTCTCCCCACCGATTAGAGGGGTGGGTGCAATGGACTGGTTCTGGCAGTTTCTAGCGATTCTGGCCTCTGTGCTGCAGGTCCTCCTCGTAGGATCGATGCAGAACAGAGGTCTTTATCGTTTGTATCCCTTCCTTTTCCTGCACAGTCTGGTTCTGCTGCTGGCGAGCGTGGTGGAGTGGACCACGTTGCGACACCCTTCTTTTGCGAACTTCTACTGGACCAATGAGGTGGTGTTGCAGGTTCTCCTCCTGCTGACCATGCTCCATTTCATCTACGTGGCGTTGGAAACGGATCCGGCGCGGAGACGCAAGGTGGCGCTGATCGGGCTGGCCATCCTGATCGTTTCGGTGACCCTGGCGACGTTCAATCCCGCACCTCCGCGGGTAGTTCCCCAGGATCGGCAAACCACCTACTTCATGACGCTGCTCAGCCGCAACCTGAGCTTTTGCACGGCGCTGTTGAATGTTGTGTTGTGGAGCAGCCTGCTGCACTTCCGGCGGCGCGATGTGCAGATGCTGATGCTGGCGGCCGGGACGGGAGTGTTTACGACGGGCAAGGCGATCGGCCATTCGTTGCGGATGCTGGACAAGGATCTGGCGATGGCCGGCAACGGGGTGGTGGTGGTGACGGCGCTGCTGGCGCTGATGATCTGGACGTGGTCATGCTGGTCGCTTCGGCCGCGCCTCGTGGAGCGGATGCCGCTGCCGGCGGCGGCGGCGGGTGAGCCGCTGGGCCGGAGTTGAGGCGACGGGCGGGGGCGCGCGAAATCACTGGCTCTCCACGACGGGAATCCTTTCCAGCGTGGGGCATTCAGCGATAGACTTGAAAGAGATCCACGCCAACGCGGCTCCGCGATTTGCAACCGGGCCGCCATCAGAAAGGATTGGCCCATGTCGAATCAAGAACCGAACGTGAATCGTAGAAACTTCCTGAGAACCGCTGGGGGCGTGGGAGCCGCGCTCAGCGCCGCTTCGCCGCTGGCGGCCGCACGTCCATCGAGCAAGCCCGCTTCGGGCCGGGTGCTGGGCGCCAATGACCGTATCAACGTCGCCATTATCGGGTGCGGCGGCCGCGGCACGTATGTCGGCCGCGAATTTTCCAAGGCCGGCACGTCGACTCACAATGCCCAGATCGTGGCCGTGTGCGACGTGTACCAGAAGCGCGTGTCGATGAACAAAGACATGCACAAGTGCGACGGCACGCTGGACTACCGCGAGATTCTGAACCGCTCCGACGTGGATGCGGTGATCGTGGCCACGCCGGACCACTGGCATGCGCCGGTGGCGCTGGCGGCGATGGACAAGGGCAAGGACGTCTATCTCGAGAAACCGATGTGCCACACGGTGGATGAGGTGAAGGCGCTCATCGACACGGTGCGCGAGACCAAGCGCGTGGTGCAGGTGGGTTCGCAGACGACCTCGGGCGACCAGTGGCATCAGGCCAAGCGGCTCATCAGCGAAGGCATGCTGGGCAAGATGATCCTGTCGCAGGGCAGCTATCACCGCAACTCGATCGAGGGCGAGTGGAACTGGCCGATCGATAAGGAAGCCGGCCCGGATGGCAAGGGCGACAACTTCATCGACTGGAAGATGTGGATCGGCAATGCGCCGAAGAAGGACTGGGCGCGCGACATGGGCGCCGACCGGTTCTTCCGCTTCCGCAAGTATTGGGACTATTCCGGCGGCATCGCCACGGACCTGTTCTTCCACGTCGTGGCGCCGATGAACGTCTGCTGGGGCGAAGCGCAGTTCCCGCACAAGGTGATGGCCGGCGGCGGCATCTATGTGTTCGACAAGCTGCCGGAGGACAACTCGAAGCCGGACCGCGAGGTGCCGGACACGTTCCACCTGATCGGCGAATACGAGAAGGGCCACTCGCTGGTGTTGAGTTCGTCGATGGCCAACTCGCAGCACATTCCGGGGCTCATTCGCGGCCACGGGGCGACGCTGACGATGGTGGAGCACGGACGGTTTGAGGGCTTCGCGCCGCACATCACGCTGAAGGCCGAAGCGCGCGGCGACAAGTGGGTGGTGCCGGAGCTGAAGGACAAGTTCAAGGGCCAGACCGAGATCCTGGTGCCGGTGAAGGAAACCAACACGATGCAGACGCACGTGGGCAACTTCCTGGACTGCATGAGGTCGCGGCAGAAACCGACGCTCGATGTGGAGACGGCGGGCCGGGCGCAGGTGCTCATCACGATGGCCGTGCAGAGCTACCGCGAAGGGCGCGTGCTGTACTTTGACAAGGACAAGTTCAAGGTTGTGCCGAAGGCGCCGCGGGCGTAACGGCGAGAGCAAGTCTGGAAAAAACGAGGGCGGGCCCGGCAGGGTCCGCCCTTCGCGCGTTTTGAGGAGCGCGCGTTTTGAGGAGCGCGCGTTTTGAGGAGCGCGCGTTCGAGGTGGGTTTGCTGAACCGAGGTGGGTGCGCTAAAAATAGCCTTCGCGCTTGCGGTCTTCCATGGAGGACTCCGAGCGCTGATCGTCGGCGCGGGCGCCGCGTTCGCTGGCGCGGGTGGCGCCGAGTTCGAGGATGATCTCTTCCAGGCTGTTGGCTTCGGAGCGCACGGCTCCGGTGCAGGTCATGTCGCCGACGGTGCGAAAGCGGACGTTCAACGTCTCGAGGTGGTCACCCGGTTGCGGCGTGAGGTATTCGCTGTGGGCGAGGACGAGCGGGCCGCGGCGAACGCAGGGGCGGAGGTGAGAGAAGTAGAGAGAGGGCAACGGAAGGGCCTCGCGGCGGAGGTAGACCCAGATGTCGGTTTCGGTCCAGTTGCTCAAGGGGAAGACGCGGAAGTGTTCGCCGGGGTCGCGGCGGGAGTTGTAGAGGTTCCAGAGTTCGGGGCGCTGGTTGCGGGGTTCCCAGGCGCCGAAGCGGTCGCGGAGAGAGAAGCAGCGTTCCTTGGCGCGGGCCTTTTCCTCGTCGCGGCGTGCGCCGCCGAGGGCGGCATCGAACTGGAACTCGCGGATGGCGTCGAGCAGCGTGACGCTTTGCAGCGGGTTGCGGCCGCTGGGCGAGCCGGGTTTCTCTTCGACGCGGCCGGAGCGGATGGAATCCTCGACCGAGCGCACGATGAGCTGGGCCGGCAGCTCACGCACGAAGCGGTCGCGGAAGGTGAGCGTTTCGGGAAAGTTGTGTCCGGTGTCGATGTGGAGCAGGGGGAACGGGACGCGCCCTGGCGCAAAGGCCTTGCGGGCCAGGTGCGCCAGGACGATGGAGTCCTTGCCGCCGGAGAACATGAGAGCGGGGCGTTCGAATTCGGCGGCCACCTCGCGGATCATGTGGATGCTTTCGGCTTCCAGCGCCGCGAGGTGGGTGAGGCCGCGGGCCGTGGGCGGGGCGGCGGCCGTGGGCGGGGTGGCCGCCGTGGGTGGG
>JAFLBB010000257.1 GCA_017304135.1 Acidobacteriota bacterium
TGGCGTCGGCGGCGCGGCGGGCGGTGGCGGTGTTGACGCCGTTCCAGCCGTGGCCGCTATCGCATGGCGGCGCGGTGCGGATGTATCACCTGCTGCGCGAGGCGGCGGTGGAGTTTGACATTCACCTGTTCTGCTTCCTGGAACCGGGGGAGGAAGCGACGCCGGGACCGCTGGGGCACTTCTGCCGGCGGATCACCTATGTGGCCAAGCCGCGGTATCACGAGCCGCGGTGGAGCACAATCGCCCCGGCCGAGACGAGGGAGTACCGGTCGCCGGCGATGGAGCGGGAACTGGAGCGGTTCCGGCGGGAACATGCGGGGGCTCCGGTGCAGGTGGAGTTCACGCAACTGGCGGGGTATCGCGGCGACATTTTGGTGGAGCACGATATTACGTTTGACCTCTACCGGCAGATCCACGAGCGGGCGCGCACGCGGGCGTCGTGGTGGGACTGGTGGCGATGGCGGCGTTTTGAGCGCAAGGCCCTGCGGCGGTTCGAGCGCATAGTGGCGATGTCGGAGAAGGACGCGGCGATGGCGGGGCGGGCGTGCGACGTGATTGCGAATGGCGTGGATTTGGAGCGGTTTGCGTTCACGCCGGAGGGTGAGGGGCGCGAGGTTTTGTTCGTGGGTTCGTTTCGCCACTTTCCCAATGCGGCGGCGTTCCGGTTTCTATGGACTGAGGTATGGCCGCGGGTGAGGGCGCTGTGCCCGGAAGCGCGGCTGACGGTGGTGGCCGGTCCTGAGGCAGGGGCGCACTGGCGGGCGTTCACGGGCGAGGAGAGGTTGCCCGGGGGCGAGGGGCTGACACTGCACGAGTTCGTCGCCGATGTGGCGCCGCTGTACCGGGCGGCGAACTTAGTGGTGATTCCGACGCTCTATTCGGCGGGGACCAACCTGAAGGCCTTGGAGGCGATGGCGAGCGGGCGGGCGATTGTGTCGACGCCGTCGGGCGTTGGCGGTCTGGGGCTGGTGGAGGGCGAGAGCGTGGCCATTGCCTCGGAGGCGAATGAGTTGGCGCGGTTGTGCGTGGAGTTGCTGGGGGATGGGGCGCGGCGGGCGCGGCTGGCGGAGGCGGCTGCCGGAGTGGCGCGGCGGGAGTATGGCTGGCTGAGTTTAGGGGAGAAGCAGAGGAAGCTGTGGCGGTCGTTCGCGCCGGAGCGTGTGCGTATCCGCAAGCTGTCGCCACAAGACGGAACGGCGGTGAACTCGATTCAGGCCGCGTCGGCGCAGGCGGCGCATTGGGATTTCGCCGGCTATCCGGCGGAGACGACCTGGGTTGCCGTGGTGGAGCCGGACGAGGCGGAGGTGACCGGGTTGGACGGTGGCGGGGCGGAGGGCCTGGTGGTGGGGTTCGTGGCGGCGCGCTGCGTGGCGGCGGGAGAGAACGAAGTATTGAACCTGGCGGTAGCGCCGGAATGGCGGCGGCAGGGTGTGGCGCGGCGGCTGTTGGATGTGGCGTTTGCGGCATTGCCGGGGGAGTGGTTTCTCGAGGTGCGGGAATCGAATGAGGAGGCTCGGCGGTTGTATGAGTCGCAGGGCTTTCAGACGGCGGGGCGGCGGGCGCGGTACTATCGGGACCCGGAAGAGGACGCGCTCATCCTAAAAAGGTGCTAATATTCCTTACCTATAGGGTGATGAATATTTAATGGGGATCGCAGAGCCTTCATGGGGGAAGGTCGCGGCGGGGACGGCGCTGTTGTGCCTCGTCGCCTACCTTCCGTTCTTTCAGCTTCCCTTTATCAGCGACGACTACCTGCAGATCGGGCTGGCGCGGCAGTACGGCTCGTGGGAGGGGCAGCAGGAGCTGTTTGCCGACGCGCTGTACCGGTGCCGGGCGACGGCGTTGTGGGTGGTATGGGTGCTGGACCGGCTGTTTGGGCCGGTGGTGACGCCGCAAGCCGTGGTGTGTCTGGTTCTCCACTTTCTCAATTGTCTATTGCTGTTTGCGCTGGCCAAGGACAACGGGTTTGACCGGGGTTCGGCGGCTGTGGCGGCGATGTTCTTTGCGGTGTATGAGGGGCATCAGGAGGCGGTGGTGTGGATCTCAGCGATGCCGGAGCTGCTGGTGTTTCTGTTTGGGGGAGTGAGTTTGTTGGCGGGGTTGCGGTGGATGCGCGGCGGGGGAACGGGGTGGCTGGCGCTGACGGCTGGAAGCTATGTGCTGGCGCTGCTGTCCAAGGAGTCGGCGGTTGTGGTGCCGGCGTTGCTGGGCGCATATGGGCTGATGGGGAAGATGTCGTGGCGGCGGTGGGCGCCGCTGGTGGGGGTG
>JAFLBB010000258.1 GCA_017304135.1 Acidobacteriota bacterium
GGCGCCGCTGGTGGGGGTGTTGGGTGGGTTGGTGACGACCTGGTACGCGTGGTCAATCTTCCAGGCCCAGCAGAGCCATTTACATTTCAACGATGGGACGTTCAGTTTGTCGGCGCCGTTTCTGGCGACGCTCTTGGTGAGCGTGGGGAGGCTGTTCTGGTTTTGGGGATTGGTGGCGGTGTTGGTGGGGTGGTGGAGCCGGGCGGCGGGGTATAGCCGGACGCTGGCGGTGGCGGGGGTGTGGGTGGTTTTGACGTTTCTTCCCTATGTCTTCCTGACGTACATGCCGAGGGTACCAAGCCGGCACACGTACTGGGCAAGCGTGGGGCTGGCGTTGGTGGTGGGAGTGGTTTTCGTTCATGGAATGCCTCGGTTGGCCGATAGGAGGAGAGTGATGGCGGCCGCCGGCGCCGTGATCATCCTCCACAATTGCGGATATTTGTGGACAAAGAAGCTGGGGCAGTATCAGGAACGGGCGCGTGCGACCGAGGAACTCATTGCATACAGCAGCAAGGCCAAGGGGCCGGTGCGGGTGCGTTGTTTTCCTTACGGGAGCGACATCATCTTCCACTCCTTGGAAATCCTCCATGGGCGGGGACGGGGCGAGATCGAGATTGGCCCGCAAGTGTCTGACGAATCATACTGTTTCGTGCCCAGGTAGGACCGGTGGCGTAAGGCCCTTGGAGGCTAAGAGCTACTCCGTGGGAGCCCGGAATAGGGTATGCCGTCAGTGGATATTGGCGGGGCGACTAAGAGTTCTTCCTAATTTGTCGAGTTCCATGCGGATGGTACTTTTGACTCAGCAAGACACAAGCCCTTTGCAGGGAGAGGAGAAAAAAGAGTCATGAAAAATTTTGCCAACCTGGTTTGGAAGCTGCGGATCTGGAAAGACACCCGTGGTCAGGACCTCATTGAATACGCCTTGATGGCCGGCTTCGTTGCCGTTGCCGCCGGCGCGATCATGCCGGGCGTGGCGACCAGCATCAGCACGATCTTCTCGAAGATCTCCAGCGTGATGACGGCCGCTTCCACCCAGGGCTAAGCCAAGAACCGTTCACCGGAGGGTGCGCGGAGCAATCCGCGTGCCCTCTCTCCTGATCGACGGATTCACAGTGAGTTCGTGATCGGGTGATGAGATTCATAGTTGCCGTTAGAAAACGAGCACTGCAGGGAGAGGAGAACTTTAGCATGAATAACCTTATGAACTACGCGCTGCGCCTGAAGATCTGGAAGGACACCAAGGGCCAGGACCTCATTGAATACGCGTTGATGGCCGGCTTCGTGGCTGTCGCCGCGGGCGCCATCATGCCGAGTGTGGCGACCAGCATCAGCACGATCTTCTCGAAGATCTCCAGCGTGATGACGGCCGCTTCGACCCAGGGCTAATCATTCGCATCGAAGAGACGGGGGCGCAGGGCAACCTGCGCCCCCGTTTTGCATTTGCCGGCAGCGATGGCCGGCTGGCGTTTCGCGGGGGCGAAGCCAATGGGGTGAGGGGTGGGGAGGGCTCGCGCCACAGCCCTGGGTTCTCCCGGTTCGTTGGCCTGTACTGTCGTCTCAGCCTGGTTTCCGGCTGGTAGGCTGGAGTGCATGAGGCCTCTCTTCCTGTTGGTCTGCTGCGGGGTTGCCGCTGCGCAGACGATTCCCGATGCGCATGAGAAGTTGATTCCGACGCTGTGGGTGCAAACGTCGGTGGAGTGGCGGGGGGCGGCGCTGCAGGCCTATCGCGCGGCGCGGATTTCGCTCGACCAGGCGTTGAAGAACAAGAAGTGGACGGCGGCGTTGGAGCAGACGGGGTCGTACGGGAAGCTGCCGCCGGCGATCATTCTCGACATCGACGAGACCGTTCTCGACAACACGCCGGGGCAGGCGCGGCAGGTGGTGGGCAAGTCGGGCTTCGTACCGGCGGATTGGGACACGTGGGTGGCCGAAGCGGCGGCGGGGGAGATTCCGGGGGCGGCGGAGTTCTGCAAGTATGCCGCGTCAAAGAAGGTGACGGTGTTCTACATCTCGAACCGCGAGGCGAAGAGCGAGGCCGACACGCGGCGCAACCTGCAGAAGTTCGGATTTCCGCTGAGCGAGGGCGTGGATACGGTGATGCTGCGGGGCGAGAAGCCGGAGTGGGCGGCGAGTGAGAAGAGTCCGCGGCGCAAGGCGGTGGCGGAGAAGTATCGCGTGCTGCTGTTGGTGGGCGATGACTTCGGCGACTTCCTAGCGGGGATCCGGACGACGGTGGAAAAGCGTGCGGAGATGGCTGCGCCGCATGCGGGGCGTTGGGGCAGGGAGTGGATTGTGCTGCCGAATCCGGGTTATGGGTCGTGGGAAGGGGCGCTGCAGGAGCCGGAGCGGCCGGCGACGGCGCTGGAGCAGTTGTGGAAGCGGGAGAGCTGGTTGAAAACGAAGTGAAGGGGCGTCAGTCGAGCTTAGCCGGCGTTTCGCCGGAGAGCTTGTAGTAGTTGCTGACGACGCGTTCGACGTAGTTGCGGGTTTCCGAATAGGGCGGGATGCCGCCGTATTTTTGGACCGCGCCCGCGCCGGCGTTGTAGGCGGCGAGTGCCTTGAAGGTGGAGCCGTTGTACTGCAGCAGCAGGTCGCGGAGGTGGCGGGCGCCGGCGTCGATATTCTGCGCGGGGTCGCGCGGGTCGGCGTTGAGCTGGGCGGCGGTGGCGGGCATGAGTTGCATGACGCCTATGGCGCCTTTGTGGGAGACGGCGGTGGGGGAGTAATCGGACTCGGTGCGGGCGACGCTGTGGAGGAGGGCTGGGGGGAGGCCGTAGCGGCCGGCGGCTTCCTCGATGAGGAGCTTGGGGTCGGGGCTGGCGGCGGGGGCGGGT
>JAFLBB010000259.1 GCA_017304135.1 Acidobacteriota bacterium
GAGGCCTTCGGCAAGGAGGTCCTGCAGTCGATGCTCTACGAGGGTCACCCGTACGGGCACCCCGAGCTCGGCACCGAGGCCTCGCTCGCGCGCATCGGCGTCGACGACGTGCGCGCCCACCGCGCGGAGTTCCGGCTCCGCGTGAGCAAGAGGCTCGGGCGGAACCGGATCACATCCAGCCGTGGAGATCACGCAGCGTAAAAGGCGCGGGCGGCTTCGACGCCGCTCGATTTGGGGGTGAAGCCTTCGGCGCGGAACGCGGCTTCCATGCGGTCAAGCAGGAGCAGAACGTTTTCCTCCCGTGAGCCGGCGCCCATGATGCCGATGCGGAAGACCTTGCCGGCGAGGGGACCGAAGCCGCCGAGGATTTCGATGCCGTCGCCGTCCATGAGGCGCTTGCGGATGGCCATGTCGGTGATGCCTTCGGGGACGCAGGGGGTGTTCAGAGCCCAGAGGCGTTTGCCGGGGGCGACGAGCATGCTGAGGCCCATGGCTTCGAGGCCGGCGACGAAGGCCTTGTGATTGCGTTCGTGGCGGGCAAAGCGGGCGGGGAGGCCTTCTTCGCGGATGATCTCAAGGGCTTCGCGCACGGCGTAGAACATGGAGATGGGCGCGGTGTGGTGATAGCGGTGGGAGGCGCCGTAGTATTCGTCGAGGAGTTTGAGATCGAGATACCAGCTCTTGTGCGAGGTGGTGCGGCTGCGGAGGGCCTCCAGCGCGCGGGGGGAGATGGTGATGGGGGCGAGTCCGGGAGGGGCGCCGAGACCCTTCTGGCTGCAGGAGTAGGCGGCGTCGATGCCGGTTTCGTCGATGTTGCAGGGCATGGTGCCGAGGGCGGTGACGCAATCGGCAATGACGAGGGCGCCGACTTCGTGGGCGGCTTCGCAGATGGCCTTGCCGGGCTGGACGACGCCGGTAGAGGTTTCGGCCATGACGTAGGCGACGACGTTGGGCTGTTCGCGCTTGATGAAGTCGCGGGCTTCGTCGTCGGAGAAGTTCTCGCCCCAGGGTTTTTCAAGGCGGACGACGTTGGCGCCCTGGCGCTTGCCCATTTCGGTAAGACGGTCGCAGAAGAAGCCGTTGGCGAAGACGGCCATTTTGGAGCCGTCGTTGATGAAGTTGGAGACGCAGGCTTCCATGCCGGCGCTGCCGGTGCCGGAGATGGCCATGGTGAACTGGTTGGTGGTGCCGAAGGCGTGGGCGAGGAGGCCGCGGATTTCCTCGGAGATCTGGAAGAAGTAGGGATCGAGGTGGCCGACGATGGGCTGTGCCATGGCGGCATAGACGCGAGGTTCCACCATGCTCGGGCCGGGGCCCATCAGGAGCCGCTTGGGCGGTGAGAGAGTACACGTCAACTGAGACATAAGGTTCTAGTCTACAATGCGGGCGGCGGGGTGCCGGAATATTTGGGGAGCGGTGGTGGCGGAGGTGGGTGCGGGCGGGCTTGGGAGCGCGGGGCGCGGGTGGGGATAGAATGTATGGTTCCGGTGAGCAGGAGACATCCATGACGAATCCTCGAAGGACTTTTGTGAAGACGGCGGCGGCGGCGATTGCCACGGCGCGGTTCCCGATTTTGGGGGCGAACGATCGCGTGAACCTGGGCCTCGTTGGCCTGGGGGGACGCGGCAACGACCACATGAATTTTTACGGGAAGCTGAGCACGGAGGCGCGCATTGCGGCGGTGTGCGACGTGAACCAGGCGGCGCGGGAACGGGCGGTGGCGAAGATCAAGAAAGAGCAGGGCCATGATCCGAAGGAGTATGCGGACATGCGGACGATGTTTGAGTCAAAGGACATCGACGCGGTGTCGGTAGCGACGCCGAACCACTGGCATGCGTTGTCGGCGATCTGGGCGTGCCAGGCGGGCAAGGACGTGTATGTGGAGAAGCCGGCGAGCCACAACGTGTTTGAGAGCCACCAGATGGTGGCGGCGGCGCGGAAGTATAAGCGGATGGTGCAGGTGGGCTCGCAGAGCCGGTCGATTCCGCACAAGATGAAGGCGATTCAGATGATCCGCGAGGGGGCGATCGGGCAGTTGTACCATGTGCGCGGGATCTGTTACCGGCGGCGGTTTTCGATGGGAGTGTCGCCGGATGAGCCGGTGCCGGCGGGTTTGGATTGGGATCTGTTCCTGGGGCCGGCACAGTGGAAGCCGTATAGCAAGAACAAGTTTGCCTACAACTGGCACTGGTTCTGGGACACAGGCAACGGCGACATCGGCAACCAGGGCGTGCACGAGATGGACATTGCGTTGTGGGCGCTGGGGCGGACGGGCTGGCCGCAGACGGTGTCGTCGACGGGCGGCAAGTATGCGTGGAAGGACGACCAGGAGACGCCGAACACGCAGCATGCGGCATTTGAGTTTGGCGACTCTCAAATTACGTTTGACGTGAGGAACCTGCCGACGCCGCCGGAGGGGCTGGCACCGATGCGGGGTCCGAATTACGTGGGCGATATTTTCTTTGGGGATGCCGGGTTCATTGTGTTGGACTACGGCGGGTTTAGTTTGTACAAGAGCACGGCGGGGAATATTAGCGGCGACGCGGCTCGGGGGTCGGGCGCGGGGTCGAAGGAGAAGTATGAGCTGGTGTTGACGGAGAAGCCGTCGGGCGAGGACACGGTGCCGCATATGAAGAATTTCCTGGATGCGGTGCGGTCGCGCGATTACACGAAGCTGAACGCGGAGATTGCGATTGGAGCACGGTCGGCGTCCTTCTGCCATTTGGCGAATATTGCGTACCGGGTGGGGCGGACGCTGCGGTTGGATCAGTCGAATGGGCGGTTCCTGGGGGATGCGGAAGCGAATTCGATGCTGACGCGGGATTACCGGGCGCCGTATGAGGTGCCGGAGAAGGTGTAGGGGGGCGGGCGGCCCGCTCAGGCTCGCGGCTTCGTAACGTCTATTGTGGGTGCGGAAGGGCGTGGTGTGCCTGTGCGAGGCCGCATTAGGTGCGCGGGGCTTTGGCGGCGCTAGGTTGTTTGCAGAGGTTGCGGAGGGCGGCGATGTTGCGGGCGTAGTCGTCGTCGGCGTCGACGGGGGTTTCGAGGATGAAGGTCTTCGCGGCGAGTTGGGGGTGGTTGAGGATGCGCTCGAAGGCGGGTAGGCCGATGTGGCCTTCGCCAATGTGGGTGTGGCGGTCGAGGTGGGAGCCGCAGGGGGCCTTGGAATCGTTCATGTGGAAGACGGGGATACGGTCGAGGCCGAGTTCGGCGTCGAGGGCGGTGACGAGGGCTTTCATGGAGGCGGGGGTGGTGAAGTCGATGCCGGCGGCGAGGGTGTGGCAGGTGTCGATGCAGTAGCCGACGGCGAAGTCGAGTTTGCCTTCGATGCGCTGGCGGAGTTCGGCGAGTTCTTCGAAGCGCGAGCCAATGGAGGAGCCGGCGCCGGCGGAGTTTTCGAGGAGGAGAGTGAAGGACTTCGAACTAATGCCGCGTGAGGCTTCCTGGATGCCCTCAGCGAAGCGATCGTAGGCGGTGTCGAGGGTTTGATCCTTATAGGAGCCGGGGTGGAGGACGAGGTATTCGGCGCCGAGGGCGAGGGCGCGTTCGAGTTCACCGCGGAAGGCATCGATGGATTTGGGGCGGTTGGCGGGGTCGATGGAGGCGAGGTTGATGAGGTAGTTGGCGTGGACGACGAGGGGGTGGACGTCGAGGCGCTGGCGGGCGTCGTTGAGTTTGGCGACGGCGGCGGGGGCGGGCATGGGGTTGCGCCAGGTGCGGGGGGAGCCGGAGAAGATCTGCGCGGTGTTGGCTCCGGCGGCGTGGGAGAGGATGGCCGCGTTTTCAAGCGCGCCGGCGGTGGAGGTGTGGGCTCCGATGCGATGGGAGAACGCCATGCGCTATGCTCCCACCCCGGCGCGGACTTCGGCAAACTGCTGGGCGGCCCAGGTGAGCTGTTCTGGTGTATGGCGGGCGGAGACCTGGGTGCGGATGCGGGCTTTGCCGAGGGGGACGACGGGGTAGGAGAAAGCGACGACGTAGATGCCTCGGGCGAGGAGGGCTTCGGCCATGCGGGAGGCGAGGACGGCGTCGCCGAGCATGACGGGAACGATGGGGTGTTCGCCGGGGAGGATGTTGAGGCCGAGTTCGGTCATGCGGGCGCGGAAGAGTTGGGTGTTGGAGCGGATGCGGGAGACGAGGGCGGTGTCGCGTTCGATGAGGTCGAGCGTTTTGATGGATGCGGCGACGATGGCGGGGGCGAGCGAGTTGGAGAAGAGATAGGGGCGGGAGCGCTGGCGGAGGAGATCGATGATGGGCTTGCGGCCACTGGTGTAGCCGCCGCTGGCGCCGCCGAGGGCTTTGCCGAGGGTTCCGGTGAGGATGTCGATGCGGTCGCGGACGCCCCAGTGTTCGGGGGTGCCTCGGCCCGTGGGGCCCATGAAGCCGACGGCGTGGGAGTCGTCGACCATGACCATCGCGCCGTACTTGTCGGCGAGGGCGCAGATGTCGCGGAGCGGGGCGAGGTAGCCGTCCATGGAGAAGACGCCGTCGGTGGCGATCAATTTGTGACGGGCGGAGGAGGCGGCCTGGAGCTGGGCCTCGAGGTCGCTCATGTCGCAGTTTTTGTAGCGGAAGCGTTGGGCCTTGCAGAGGCGGATGCCGTCGATGATGGAGGCGTGGTTGAGCTCGTCGGAGATGACGGCGTCTTCGGGGCCGAGGATGGTTTCAAAGAGGCCGCCGTTGGCATCGAAGCAGGAGGAGTAGAGGATCGTATCGTCGGTGCCGAGGAAGGAGGAGATACGTGATTCGAGTTGCTTGTGGATCTCCTGAGTGCCGCAGATGAAGCGGACGGAGGCCATGCCGTAGCCCCAGCGGGTGAGGGCTTCCTGGGCGGCGGCGGTGATTTCGGGGTTGTCGGCGAGGCCGAGGTAGTTGTTGGCGCAGAGGACGAGGACTTCGGCGCCGTCGCGGAGGCGGACCTGGGAGGACTGGGGCGAGGCGATGACGCGTTCGGGTTTCCAGAGGCCGGAAGAGCGGATGCCGTCGAGTTGGGATTGGAGGAAGGCGGCGTAGTCGGGGGTCACTTGCGGAGGTCCTCCCAATTTAAGATCACTTTGCCTGATTTACCGGAGCGCATGGCCTCAAAGCCGAGTTCGAACTCGTCATAGCGGTAGCGGTGGGTGATGACGGGGGTGATGTCGAGGCCGGATTCGATGAGGACGG
>JAFLBB010000260.1 GCA_017304135.1 Acidobacteriota bacterium
TGGGCGGGGTGAGCGGGGCTTTTGCGGACGGGAAAGTGGCCGAGTTGAAGGAGTGCTGAGGATGCCGGCACGATCGGGGACGGGGGCGGCGGGGACCTTCGAGTTTCCGGGGTGATTGCGGGGGGCTGGAGGGGCGGCCATGGCAAGGTCCTGTGGGAGAGTGTGCGTCACTGGAATGACCCTCAGGCCAGCAGGTTGACCGGGGCGCGGGGGGTGGACTGGGTTTGCTGCTCAGGCGGGGGCTCATTCGTGGTGGGAGGTGAGGGGGCGCGAATTTCGCACTTGACGTATCCCTGGTACGCTCCGTCCCCATGGACTCACTAAGGTGTCCGATCCATACCGCTGCCGCAGGGGAATTCCGAATAACCATGCAGACCTTGTGATGACTGGCTCGGGATTTCTGGAGGGATATCCATGCGTTCTGTATTGTTGCTTACTTTGTTGAGTTCGTTGCCGCTGGCGGCGGGACCGCTTGTTGTGCTTACTTATGACCAGGAGTTCAACGTTTCGTATGAGGGGCAGTTCCACGAAATATCGTTCTCTCCTGGGTGGACGATTCGGCCTCACTGGAAGTATGTGGATGGCTACGCATATGCGGGCGGCAGTTTGACCACCTACGCGACGATTTACAATGCGGGGGCTGAGTCCATGTCGTGGTACGTCATGGAGAGTTCATGGTTTACCTTCGAATTCGCAGGTGTGTCCGACTTTAGTTCATTTGGCATCGAATTTAGTCCCGTGGGTCCCGTGGAACCGGGTGAATCGATTCCGTTTATGCGCGCCTACGGCCATGGAACAGATCTCGACTTGGCTTTGGCTCTTTGGTCCAAGCACCCTGCCGGAAAGATCACGTTTTCCTCGCTCCTCGGCGGTGGCGGAACGCTATATTCAGAACTCGATCGCTCTGAAGGGGTTTTCAGTGTATCAATACTCGCAGCATTCGAGGCTCCTGAGCCATCCTATGCGCCTGTGATGGCGCCGGGGCTTGTTGCTTTCCTATTCTTGGCGGGGCGGAGGAAGCGGCTGGTACGAACGATGTGAGGTCTGGACGGATAGCCGGAACTCGATTGGGAAACCTGGGGTACAGCAAGGGGGGCGGGCGACTGCGAGGCGGCGTCACTCCTGTGGCTGAGAGTCCTTGTGGAATTGCTGTAGACTGAAGAGCAGAATGCAGATGCGGGCTCAGCGGCGAATTATGGGCGGGATTTCCCGTTCCGCCTGAGCTCTGCGCATTCGAGAGAAATCGACAGACAGAGGCCACCGGCGGAGGAAACCGCGCGGTGGCCGTTTTGTTTTTAGGAGGCCGGTATGGTGACGGTGCAGGATGTGGAGCGGGCGCAGTTGCGGATTCGCGACTCGATTTACGTGAGCCCGTGCGTGCGCTCGCAGACGCTGTCGCAACTGACGGGGACGTCGCTGTTCCTGAAGCTGGACAACCTGCAGATGACGGGGGCGTTCAAGGAGCGCGGGGCGCTGAACAAGCTGATGCTGCTGAGCGAGGCGGAGCGGGCGCGGGGGGTGATCGCGGCGTCGGCGGGCAATCATGCGCAGGCGGTGGCGTATCACGCGACGCGGTTGGGGATTCATTCGACGATCGTGATGCCGTTGACGACGCCGCTGGTGAAGGTGTCGCAGACGAAGAGCCATGGGGCCGATGTGGTGCTGCATGGGGCCAATTACGACGAGGCCTATGAAGAGGCGCGGCGGCGGTGTGATGAGGGCGATTTGACGTTCGTCCATGCCTTCGACGATGACGGTGTGATTGCGGGGCAGGGGACGCTGGGCCTCGAGATGATGCAGCAGAACCCGATGTTCGATGCGATTGTGGTGCCGATCGGGGGCGGGGGGCTGATTGGCGGGGTGGCGTGCGCGGTGAAGGAGACGAATCCTCGGATTCGCGTGGTGGGGGTGCAGACGGCGAGGCTGCCGTCCATGAAGCGGGCGGTGGAGGCGGGTCAGCCGGTGGTGATCGAGGCGGCGACGACGATCGCCGATGGCATTGCGGTGCGGCGGGCGGGGGAGCGGACGCTGCCGTTGGTGCGGAAGTACGTGGACGAGATTGTGACGGTGGACGAGGAGGAGATTGCGAGCGCGATTCTGCTGCTGCTGGAGCGGGAGAAGACGATTGCCGAAGGGGCGGGGGCGGCGGCGCTGGCGGCGATGATGCACCATAAGACGGACCTGGCGGGGCGGCGCGTGGCGGTGCTGGTGTGCGGCGGGAACATCGATGTGACGCTGCTGAGCCGGATCATTGAGCGCGGGTTGAAAAAAGACGGGCGGCTGGTGCGGCTGCGGATTCACCTGCCGGATCATCCGGGGGCGCTGGTGCGGGTGGCGACGGTGATTGCGGCGCACAAGGCGAACATCGTGCAGACGAGCCATGACCGGGCGCACTTTGGGGTGAGCCTGAGCGATACGGTGATCGACATTCAGATGGAGACGCGCGGGCCGGAGCATGTGGCCGAGTTGTGCGGGGCGCTGCGCGAGGCTGGGTATGAGTATGAGGAGGTGACGTAGTGAGCGGCGCGGCGGAGAGGGAGTTCGCCACGGCTCTGGAGGCGCTGGCGGAAGGACTGCGGATTACGACGCGGACTGGTAAGGCCGTGATCTCGTGGGAGGCCTGTGGCGAACGGGTGCGGAGGGCGTCTCAGCAAGACCGGCTCGCGGTGCGACTCAGCCCGTCAGGTTACGGGGTGTATTGGCCGTTGCTGGATGAGGATGTGACGGTGGCGGGTTTACTGCATGGGTTCGCTGGGCACAGTGGAGGCGATGACCATGCCGAGGATGAAGCCGATGGTTCCGATGGTGAAGGCGGCCCACTGGATGGAGGCGCTTTGGAAGGGCTGATTGACGGCGGTGCCGAGGCCGGCGATTCCGACGATGAGGCCGGCGATGGCGGAGTAGTGGCGAGAGGTCATGCTAAGGCGATTGTAGCGGACAGGGGGTGGGGGGCGCTATGGAAGAGCGTGTGCGGCGGGGCGTTCAGAACACGTCGATGGTGACGCGGTTGGAGAGTTCGGCGTCGACTTCGACCTGGAACGCCAACTGGCCGGCGTTGCGGAGGCCGGGGGGGAGGGGGCCGATGTTGATCTGGTCGAGGCCGGGGAATTGGCCTTGGGGGCCGGCGTAGAGGACGGGGATGTCGAGGCCGCGGAGGGAGACGCGGACGCGGTCGAGGGAAGAGCGGTTGCGGAAGCCGGTGCCGTAGAGGACGAGGTAGAGGGGTTCGGAGGGGGAGCCGAGGTCGAGGGGGAGGTTGCGGAAGGTGCGGGCGGCTTCGTCGTAGGCAAAGAGGGGGATGGAGGCGATGTCGCCGGAGGCGAGCAGGCGGTTGGCAAAGCCGGCGGCGACGCCGTTGCCGGTGGCGTTGGCGGTGAAGAGTCCGGGGGCGACGGCGCGGATTTCGATGCGCTGAGCGGTGGCGGAGGTTCCTTCGGGGGTGGTGATGGAAAGCTGGGCGGTGCCGGCGGCGGCGCCGGAGGGGATGAGGAAGTTGAGCTGGCCGGGGGAGACGAAGTAGAGCGGGGCGCGGAAGGCTGTGCCGCGGCTGTCGCGGAGGGTGACGAAGGTTCCGGCGAGGGCTTCGGGGTAGGGGGGCTCGGCGATTTGGGTAGCGGCGGCGAGGCGTGAGCCTTTGAGGACGGCCCAGGAGTCAGGGGCGGCGGCGACGATGGGGAGGGGGGCCAGCGTCGCGCCGTTGAAGACGGCCGTGGGGACGGGGCGGGTGTCGTCGATGCGGATGGTGAAGAACTCGGCGACGGTGCCGACGGTGACGCGGATGCCGATGGTGGCGATGGAACTGCCGGTGCGGAGGGTGGCGGTGGCGTTGCCGTCGGTGTCAGAGGCGGTGCTGGTGATGGTGGCCGAGCCGGCGATGACGGACCAGCGGACGGGCAGGAACTCGTTGGTGGAGGGATTGGGCACGGGCTGGCCGTTGCCGTCGAGGACGCGCACGGTGAGCGGGAGGGCGGCGTCGCGGTTGAGCGGGGTGAGTTGGTTGTCGCCGGAGACCTTGACGAGGCGGCGGGGGAGGACGGCGGGGTTGGCGATGGGGCGGACGCGGACGGTGTAGTCAGACTGCTGTTTGGCGGTGACTTCAAAGAGGAGGTTCGGGCCGGGCTCGAAGTGATGAGCGACTGAGCCGGCGCCGGTTTCGTAGGCGGCGTAGGCGTTGGGTTCGGGATTGACGCAGGAGCGCAGGAGGGCGGGGCCGGTGGTTTTGGCGGGGCGAAGGCGGAAGGGGCCGCTACCGGTGCCGATGGAGGAGTCGACCGAGTAGAGCAGGACGCCGGATTCGCAGAGGGCGGGGTCGAGGGTGTTGGATTGGCGGGCTTCCAGGACAAAGGCGCGGGTGGGCGAGATGGGGACGACGGCGGCCTTGTTGCCGGTGGGGGTGTGGACGGGGGTGAGGGTGGATTCGCCGGAGCCAGTGGAGAGGCAGGTGATCTGGCTGGGTTCGAGCCAGCCGAGTTTTTCCTTATGCCAGGCGGTGAGGCCGAGGCCGGCGGACATAAGGTCCCAGCGGCCGAAGGGTTGGACGGCTTCGTCGGCGGTGTTGGCGTCGAGGAGGTAGAGATCCTGGAGGCCGAGGAGGTGGAGGTGTTCGTGAGCAAGGACGTCGGGGAAGCGGAGGCCGTTGGGGATGATGGTGAGGAAGCGCACGCTGGCGCCGTCGGCCTGGGCGGCGACATCGGGGAGGAGGACGAAGGCCTGGGCGGCGGCGATGGGGGCGCTTTGGGAGGCGATGAGGGTGATGAAGTCGAAGGTGTTGAAGGCGACGTCGGCGTCGGCGGCGGCGATGACATCGCGGTAGAAGGCGCGGAGGTCGCCGTAGGTGCGCATGGGGTAGGCGGTGAAGTCGCGGGGCAGGAGGTACCACTTGTGGATGGGGGTGAGGTCGATGCGGAGTTTGTTGTAGGAGAGGTCGGCGAGCATTTTGTTGGAGGGTGGGCCGAGCTCGTCGAAGAGGGTTTGGGTGGACTTGTCGGTGGGTTGGGTGCGGGCGCTGGGGAACTCGACGAAGAGGACGACGCCGCGGAGGTTGCCTGTGGAGCGGAGGTGGTAGGTGTAGTCGGTGGCGGCGGCGGAGAAGAGGCCGGGGTACTCGCCGGTGGACTGGAGGGCGCAGGGGGCGGGCGGGGCCTGG
>JAFLBB010000261.1 GCA_017304135.1 Acidobacteriota bacterium
AAAACACCGTCAGCCCGGAATAGAACAGGGTTTCCCAACGCAGCAGGATGGTCCGCAACAGCAGGCGGCGCGGGGGGCTCGCCATTGCCCTGCTCGCCGCCCAGGGTTCGCTGGCCGCGTTCGCGGCGCAGATGCTGTGGCTCAAGCAGAACTACTCGACGGTGAACATCATGCCCTATGGCTCGGTGATCGGCGGCTACGGCCGGCTGTTTGCCGATGTCTCCGGCGCGGCGCTGGCCTTTACGCTGGTGTTCGTTGGCTTCCTGGCGCTGCCGGCCATTCTGCCGCCGCTGGCTCCGCTGGCATGGTGGGCCGAACACCGCCGCCGGGCGCTGCCGCGCGACGAAGCCGTGCTCCTCGCCTTGCTATTGCCCGCCACCGCCGCCCTGGTCGTCACCGCCTTCCCCCGCGCCGACCTGATGCACCTGGCCTTTGTCGCCGCACTGCCCGCCGCCTTGTGCGGGGCGGCCCTCTCGCGGCTGCTGCCGGCGCGCGCACTCGGCTTCACCACCGTCCTGCTCTCACTGGGAGCGCTCGCCTTTGCCGCCAACCACGCTCGCGGCTATGCCCAATCGGTGCGGCTCCACTCACCGGCGGGCGGCCTGCTGGCGGACGCCGACAAAGCCGACGCCCTGCGCCAAATTCTGGCCCGCGTGCGGCCCGGCGACTCGCTGCTGGTCCACCCCTACATGCCGGTTCTCTATTTCGCCACGCAGGCCCGCAACGCGTCGCGCTTCAGCTTCCTGGCCCCCGGCATGATGACCGCCGCCGAAGAGCGCGAACTGCTCGCCTCGCTCAGCTCCGCCCCGCCCACGTGGGTTCTCTATCAACCGATCGCGCGCGCGGAGTTCCTGCGCGTCTTCCCCAACGCCACCGAACTCGACAACGCCTTCCCCTCCATTGACCGTTTTCTCGCCGAACACTATGAGCCCGCCGAGCGCCAGACCATCTCCTACGCCGGCTACCGGCTGCTGCGCCGCAAAACACCGATCACGAATTCTGTTTTACAGAACCCCTGATTCGTTATAATTTGGAAACCACGGAGCATCCATGGCAGAACACCGGTTGGGCGACGACATCGACGATTTTTGTGTAAAGTGCAAGCGCGTTACGAACCACTCCATCGTCTCGCTGTTGGATGGCGTAGCGGCCAAGGTGCGCTGCAAGTCCTGCTATGGCGAGCACGACTACCGCCGCGAGATCGCCCCGCCCACCAAGAAGGACCTGAAAAAGGCCGCCCTGTTCAACGAAGTGCTGGGCAAGGCCGCCCCAGGCGGTCCGGCGCCCACTGACCCCGCTCCGGGCGAAGGCGCGGAAAGCTAGCTCTTCCGCAACTCCTTCATCACGTCGCGCAGAACCTCTTCACGCTCCTCACTCGTCAGATCCCGCTCCAGCCGCCGCAGGGCCACGCCGACCACGTCGCGGTGATGCAGCTTCGAGCCGAACCGGTCGTCGCCGGTGAGCTTCAGCCACAACTCGTGCAGGCGGTCGAGATCCTCCGGCCACAGGCGCGGCGGGTGGGGACCGAGGTTCACATAGCTCGACGGGCGGTCCGGATCGATCACCTCGAGCGAAAACGCGTGCCTCGGCTCGGGCATCCTCTCCCAGGCGCGCCCGATGCGGTGGGCCAGTTCCTCGCTGGTCATGCGCGCCGAAACGCCCGTCACCAGCCGCGAGGCCTGGAGCTTGGCGGCGGTCTGCACCAGCGCCACGAACGGGTCCACCGCCGGCACCGTCAGCAGTTCCACGTGCTTGCCCTCTTTTTCGGCCAGCTCGACGACATGGCTGAAGAGCGTCTTTTCATATGGCGTGAACAGTTGCGCCTCGCTCAGCTCATATTCGCTGGCGGAATTGGCAACCAGCCGCACCGTCATTACCACAATGTCGTGACGGCGCAGGTTGGTCTTTTCCAGCACCTTGCGCAGGTGGAACATGCGGCTGTAATCGCGCACGGCCACCAGCACGCAGCCCGGCCGCGCCGACACCGTATCGGCGGCCGCCTCGGGCTGGTATTCGAGGTTGAACTCCTCGGTCGCCTTCTCGCCAATGCGCACCTGCTTGCGCCGGTTCAGATGTTCCGACACCAGGAACACGGTGAACAGGACGAGGGTAAACGACACGCCGTAAATCGTCGCCACCTGTTTGGTGAGCAGGTTCGCGATGGCGATGAAGAACAGCGCCATCACGGTGGCGCCGAGCCCGAGCGGAATCTCGCGGCCGCCCAGCGTGACGTTAAACGGCACCTTATACTCCTGGTCGTGCCGCTGGAAGCGCAGGGCCAGCACGCCGAGTCCCTTCAGGAAGAAGCTCCACACCACGCCGAAGGCGTAGGCCTCGCCCAACAGCAGCACATCGCCGCGACTGCCGAGGATGGTCACCACCTGGGCGATGGCGATCAAATTGATGATGCGGAAGGTGGTGCCGAAGCGTTTGTGCGGCCGCCGGAACCAGTCGAGTAACACGCCGTCGTCGGCGACGCGGTTCAACACGCCGTTGGCCCCAATGATGGAGGTATTCACCGCGCCGGAGAGAATCAGCGTGCCCACGATGACCACGAAAATGTGGAAGGCCAGCTTCAACACGTACGGCCCGGCGAGGCTCATCGACAACCCGCCGATCAGGTTGTCGTAATACTGCGGCCGGATGGCGTCGGGGATGATCATGACGGCGAACAGGCTGATCAAGCCGGTGGAGAACATCGCGTAAATGCACACGATGTTGGCCGTGATCTTGAGGTTCTTCAGCTTCGGATAGCCGATCTCGCGGTAGACCTGGGCGAGCGTCTCAAACCCGCTCATGGCGAGCAGCGAATGCCCGAAGGCGATGAGCAGCCCGATGGCGCCGAGTTGCGGCCAGATGGTGCCGTCGAGCCAGCCGAGGGACTCCCTGGTGAAGCGGAAGTTCTCCACCGTCGGCGCCGGCGGCAGTTCCACATGCCCCTGCAGCAGCAGCGTAATCGGGCACCAGATCAGCAGCGCCCCCACCATCACCGAGGTGATTTGCATGATGCGCAGCGCCTTGCCTGAGCTCTCGTGAATCCCCTTTGTGTTTTCCCACCAGAAGTATCCCGTCACCGAGATACCGAAGAACACGGCGAACAGGTGCGGCTCCAGGTGGACGTCGAAGTGCAAAAGCTCGGCCAGTTCGTTGATGAGCCGCCCCAGGTATTGCCCCGCGCTGACGGAACTGATGGGCCCGGTGAGGACGTAATCCACCACCAGCGCCGACACGCTCAGCTTGGCCATGAACGGCCCCATGGCGTCGCGCACCACCACGTAGACGCCGCCGCGCACAAACATCGAGCAGCTCTCCATGTAGATGCTGCGCACGGCGAAGCTGAACACCATCACCATCAGCACCAGCCACGGCGCGCTTTTCCCGACGGCCTGTTCGGTGATGCCGCCGATGTAGAACATCGTCGAGGCGAGGTCGCTCAACACAATGGCGGCGCCGCGCCAAAAGGAGATGAACGACAGCGCTACAGTGGTGGCAACGACAACTTTGGCCGTGGAACTACTGAAAGGAAGGGAGGGTGAGGATCCTAAGGAATCTTGCGACGACATAATGCCGGCCCTTGAGCCGACAATATGTAAGTCTACCCCAAACGCATTCCTCTCCGGCCTCCATGAACGACGATCTCGCTCTCCGCGTCCTCTCCGCACTCCGCGCCGCGGGCCACCAGGCCTATCTGGTGGGCGGCTGCGTGCGCGACCTGCTGCTGGGCCAAACCCCGAAGGACTTCGACATCGCCACCTCGGCCCGCCCCGAGCAGATCACCGCCCTGTTTCCCCACTCCGATCTCGTCGGCGCCCACTTCGGCGTCGTGCTGGTGAAGGAGCCCGGCGCCGCGGTCGAGGTCGCCACGTTTCGTACCGAAGGCCCCTACGACGACGGCCGCCACCCGGCCCAAGTGGCCCTGGTCAGCGATCCCCGCCTCGACGCCCAGCGCCGCGACTTCACCATCAACGCCCTCTTCCTGGATCCCACCGCGGCCCCGCCGCCCGGCCGCGTCCTGGACTTCTTCCACGGCCTCGACGACCTCGCCCGCGGCATCCTCCGCTGTGTCGGCGCGCCCCGCGCGCGCTTCCAGGAGGACCACCTGCGGCTGCTCCGCGCCGCCCGCTTCGCCGCCCGCCTCGGCTTCATCATTGAGCCCGAAACCTACGCCGCCATGCGCGCCGAGGCCCCGTCGCTGGCCCGCATCGCCGCCGAGCGCATCCGCGACGAACTGACGCGCATCCTCACCCAGCCGCACCCCGGCGAGGGACTCCGCCTGCTCGATGCCACCGGCCTGTTGCCCGTTGTCCTGCCGGAAGTGAAGCGGCTACAGGGCGTCCAGCAGCCGCCCGAGTTCCATCCCGAAGGCGACGTCTGGACGCACACCCTGCTCATGCTCGACTCGCTGCCGGCGGACCCCTCGCCCACCCTTGCCTGGGGAGTCCTACTGCACGACATCGGTAAGCCCGCCACCTTCAGCGTCAGTGACCGCATCCGCTTCAACGGCCATGTCGAAGCCGGACTCGACATCGCCCGCGGCATGCTTTCGCGCCTGCGCTTTTCCGGCGACGACACCGAACAGATCCTCTCCCTCGTCGCCAATCACATGCGCTTCGGCGACATCCACCGCATGAAGGACTCAACCCTCAAGCGTTTCCTGCGCCTGCCCCGCTTCGACGAACACCTCGCCCTGCACCAGGCCGATTGCCTCAGCTCCCACGGCCACCTGGACAACTACCACTACGCCCTCGAACGCCTCGCCGCCACGCCCCCCCATCAACTCCGCCCGGCGCGCCTGCTCACCGGGGCCGACCTGCTCGCCCTCGGCTACCCGCAAGGCCCGCTCTACCGCGAGATCCTCACCGCACTGGAAACCGCACAACTTGACGGCGAGCTCACCACCCGCGAAGCCGCCGTCGCCTTTGTTCGGTCCCGCTGGCCACAATCGGTGTGACTTAGTAAATTTTTCTCGGAATTAGCCCCCGTTCCGCCTAAATACCCGCGGAGTTCCTACTTAGCGTCTAGTGTAGGGCGTCATAAATAGTAACATATTGCATTCGGGAACCGTCTCTATGATGGAGGAGACGATTTCCGATGCGTGTGGCCCCTGCAGTTGAATTGACCGATGACCAGCGCCAGACCCTGGA
>JAFLBB010000027.1 GCA_017304135.1 Acidobacteriota bacterium
GTGGTCGTGTAGTTGATGCCGTCAACGGCGCCGAGGGCGCGGGCGCGGTCGAGCTTCTCATCGCTGGAGCTGAGGATAACGGCGCGGGCGCCGAGCATGGTGGCGATTTGGACGGCGAAGAGGGAGACGCCGCCGGTGCCGAGGGTGAGGACGGTATCGCCGGCCTTGAGTCCGCAGCGGACCATGAGGGCGTGCCAGACGGTGACGCCGGCGCAAGGGAGCGCGGCGGCTTCCTCAGGGCTGAGGTGGGCGGGCACGTGGACGAGGGCGGACTCCTTCATGACGATGGTTTCGGCGAGCACGCCATTGGCAAACGCGCCAAGGGCACCGCGGGCGGCGGCGTCGGTGACGGGGCCGGTGATCCAATCGGGCATGAAGCAGGGCGAGACGCGGTCGCCGGTGGCGACACGGGTGACGCCGGGGCCCGTTTCGATGACGACGCCGGCGCAGTCCGAACAGATGGTGAGGGGGAAGGGGAGTTTTTTGGTGTAGAGGCCCTTGGCGATGAGGAGGTCGCGGTAGTTGAGCGAGACGGCTTGGACGCGGATGCGAACCTCGCCGGGCTGGAGAGGGGCTTCGGGGGCGTCCTGGATTTTCACTTCATCGAGCCCGAAGGCTCCGGTAAGCTGGGCAGCGCGCATGGGGCTTATTGTACAGGCGCGGCGGGGCTGCTATACAAGAGAGTCATGCCTACGAACCGGCTGGATGGGGCGCTTGGCCGCGCGATCAACACATGCGTCGTGCTGGCGGCGCTGGCCACGGTGCCGCTGGTGATCCTGCAGGAGCAGGGGAACACGAGCCTGGCGGTGCAGATTGCGGACTGGGCGGTGTGGATCGTGTTCGTGCTGGAGTACTCGATTGAGATCGCGCTGTGTTCCGACCGCGGGGCGTATGCGAGGAAGAACTGGCTGAGCATGGCGGTGATTGTGCTGTCGTTTCCAATGGTGCCGGCGATGCTGAGCCTGACGCGGCTGGCGCGGCTGAGCCGGCTGGTGCGGCTGGTGCGGCTGGTGGGTGTCACGGCACGGGCGCTGGGCGAGCTGAAGGTGATCCTTTCGCGACAAAGCCTCATCTATGCGATGTGCATCACGGTTCTCGTGATCATCGCCGGTGGGGCGGCGCTGACGCTGCTGGAGCCGCAGACGGTGAAGGGCGGTGTGCCGGACGGCATCTGGTGGGCCGTGGTGACGGCGACGACGGTGGGCTATGGCGACATAACGCCGCAATCGCACTGGGGACGCGCGGTGGCGGTGGTGGTGATGCTGGCCGGCGTGAGTTTGGTGTCGACGCTGGCGGCATCGATCACGACGTTTTTTGTGGGACAGCAGGAGGAGGCCGAGATTCAGGAGTTGCGCGACCGCATGGCGCGGATGGAAGCGATGCTGCAGGAGTTGCTGCGCCGGACGGAGCCTAGCGTACCTCCACCGTATCCAGAGCCCACTTCGTCCGAGCCACCGCGACAATCATGAGTTCGAGATCGGCGGAGCCGTTGTTTTCCACCGAGTGAACTTCGTTGAGGAAGACGGGGATGGCGTCGCCGGCCTTGATGGGAGCCGATTCCGAGCCGAGGCGGAAGGCGCCTTCGCCGGACATGACGTAATAGAACTCCTCGACGCCTTCGTGGCGGTGGCGGCCGTCGCTCGCGCCAGCGGGCAGGACGAGGTGATCGACGTAGGACCAGTTGGTGTAGAACACTTCGGGGGGAAGGGCGCGGCGGTAGCGGGCCGTGCCTGTGCCGCCGTGATAGGCAGGGGCGGGGCGGAGCAGCGCCTTGTCGAGCTTCATGGTGACGAAGACGGGCTTGGGATCGAGGGTCACGCCTTCGCGGCTGTCGCCGAGATCGAAGGCATCGTATTTGCCTTTGATGGAGCCGACGGCGATGTTCATCCACTGGACGGGCTTGTTGGTGGGGTTGTAGATGGCGTGTGAGCTGCCCATGCGGTTGGGGGCGCCGGCGGGGGCTTGGAGGAGCGAGGTGCGGCCGTTGACGGTGAACTGGGCTTCGCCGTCGAAGATGACGAACATCTCTTCCATGTGGTTGTGGAAGTGGTGGCCGATGCCGCCCTTGGGCTGGATGACGCCGCGGTGGAGAAAGATGAAGTTGGTGTTGAAGGTTTGGGCGTCGAAGAGACCGGTGTAGTGGAGTTCGCCGGCGCCGGCGTGGACGCTTTTGGCGACGCGGAGTTTGTCCGGTTCGGCGCGCTGGATGCGCTGGGCGAGGGGATCCTTGGCGGAGAGGACGGAGGTGCAGACGAGGCAGGCGGAGAGGGCAAGGGCGAGGCGCATTCCGAGCACTGTATACCAAACGGAGCTGGAACGGAACTGGCGCTGGCGAACCTGTTGGTGGGCCACGGCGATATAATCGCCTCGAACTCATGCAAACTCATTTTTTCCGGATCGCCGTGCTCGGCGGCGACGGCATTGGTCCCGAAGTGGTTGCCTCCGCCTTGCAGGTGTTGGAAGCGGTGCAATCGAAGCTGACCGGCGTGACGCTGGTGTTTAACGAGTTTCCGGCGGGAGCGGGCGAGTATTTGCGCTCGGGCAATCCGCTACCGGAAGAGACGATGGAGGCGTGCCGATCGGCGCATGCGACGTTGTTGGGCGCGATGGGGCTGCCTGACGTGCGCTGGCCGGGGGGCACGGAGATGGCGCCGCAACTGGACCTGCGCGAAGAGCTGGACCTGTATGCGGGCATCCGGCCGATTCACCTTTACAACGCCGCGCATACGCCGTTGAAGGGATATCAAGAGGGCGGGATCGACCTGGTGATCTTCCGCGAGAACACCGAGGGGTTGTTTGCCACGCGTAAGAATCCGTGGCCGAAGGATGCCGAGGAGGTGCGCGATCACCTGGTGGTGACGCGGCGCGGGGCCGAGCGCATTGTGCGGGCGGCGTTCCAGGAGGCGCGGCGGCGGCGTAAGCTCTGCACGCTGGTGGACAAGGCCAACGTGCTGCCGTCGATGGCGTTTTTGCGGATGGTGTTCGATCATGTGGCGACGGAGTTTCCCGATGTGGCCACGGAGCGTGTGTATGTGGATGCGGCCACGCTCTATCTGCTGCAGCGCCCGCAGGACTTCGATGTGATGGTGATGGAGAACCTGTTTGGCGACATTCTGAGCGACCTGGCGGCGGGGCTGGTGGGCGGCATGGGGATGGCGCCGTCGGCCGATATCGGCGAGAAGCACGCGGTGTTCCAGCCTTCGCATGGTTCAGCGCCGACGATTGCGGGCAAGGGGATTGCCAATCCGGTGGCGACGATCTTGTCGGCGGCGATGATGCTCGACTGGCTGCCGGGCGAGGAGACGACGCGCGGAGGGAACTTGATCCGGCGGGCGGTGGCGCATGTCTGCTCGAACAGCGCCAACCGCACATCCGACCTGGGCGGCACGCTTTCGACGCAGCAGATGACGGACCGCATTCTGGAAGCGCTGTAGCGCACGCTCACTATGCGCGACGGCTACCGCGTATTCGATACGCACACACATCTTGGCACGGCACGGCACAGCGGGCGGACGGCGCATGTGGAAGAGATGCTCGCGCACATGGACCGCTACGGAGTGGACCGTTCGCTGCTGATTCCCTTCCCCGTGGTGGACGACTACCGGGCGCAGCACGATCTGATCGCGGCAGCGGTGCGGGCGCATCCGGAGCGGTTCACCGGCGCCATTTGCCTAAACCCGTTTGTGCCGCTGGAGGAGTTTCGCGACGAGGTGCGGCGGTGCGTGGAGGAGTTGGGGTTGCGGGCGTTGAAGCTGCAGCCGCAGTATCAGCCGCTGAACCCGGTGTCGCGGCGGAGCGACTTCTTTTTCGAAGCGGCGGCCGAGCACAAACTGCCCATCGTGGCGCACACGGGGACGGGGATTCCGTTTGCGCTACCGTCGCTGTTTATCGCGGCGGCGCGGCGGTTTCCGGAGGTCACAATCATCCTCGGCCATGCGGGCGGCAGCGTGTATTACCTGGAAGCGATTGTGGCGGCGCAGGTGTGCCCGAACATTGTGATCGAACTGTCGAGCCTGATGCCGCATCACTGCGCCGAGGTGGTGGCGCATGTGGAGCCGGCGCGGTTGATGGCGGGTTCCGACCTGCCGGAGAGCCTCGACGCCGAGCTTGGCAAGATCTTCACACTGGAGCTGACGGCGGAAGCGCGGCGGGCCATTTTGTGGGACACCCCGTGCCGCGTGTTCGGCCTGTAAAATATGCCCGAAGGACTGCAATGAACAACTACCCTAAACTCCACAACGCGATGTGGCCCGGCCTGGTCGGCAAAGGTCCTGATTCGGAGCCGCCGATCGGCCTGGACACGATGCTTGCGATGACGGCGGCGGCTGAGGTTGACGGCCAGCGGTTTGAGGGCGTCGATCTGTTTCTCGCCTCTCCGCACACGAGCATCGACTCGACGGCGGATGACATTAAGGGGCTGGCGGACAAGATTGCCCAGCATGGCTTTGCTGTCGGCTCGCTGGTGGCGCCGGTGTGGCCACCGACGGGGGGCGGTTCGGCGATGGGGAGTGAAGAGGAGCGCAAGGCCTTTCTGACGCAGGTGCGCAAGGCGTGCGCGATTGGGAAGCAGTTGAAGGATCTTGGCATCCGGCCTTCGGGCGTGGTGCGGATTGACTCGGCGGCGAGCGTTCACGACTGGGCCGCGGACCCAGAGGGCAACCAGAAGAAGATCGCGGCCACGTTCCGCGAAGCGTGCGACATCGCCGATGGCTTTGGCGAGTTGCTGGCGGCCGAGGGCGAGATCTGTTGGGGCGGCATGCACGGCTGGAAGAAGATGGTGCAGTTGCTGGAGATGGTGGGGCGGCCAGAGCATATCGGGTTCCAGGCCGACATGGCGCACACGCTGCTCTACACGCTCGGCTACAACGCGCCGGAAGACCGCATCGTGCCAGCGGACTTCAACTGGGACGAGGCCGGGCTGGCGGCAGGGTTGCGCACGCTGACGAAGGCGCTGCGGCCGTGGACGATCGACTTCCACGTGGCGCAGAACGATGCGACGGTGAAGGGGCAGGGTTCGCACGATAAGACGGGGCGGCACTGCCAGGCGACGGACCCCAACGGCAAGCTGAGCATCGCCCGCGACGCCGGCTACTGGCTGCGCGACGAGGACGGGCAGCTCACCAAGCGCATGGCGCACATCTGTTGGGACGGCTGCATGTTCTCAAACGACGTGATGATGAACCCGCAGACGTGGAACGACATTCTGGCCGCGATGATCGCCGTGCGCAACGCGCATGGCTGGAGTGAATAGGAGACCCGCCTTGGCAAAGAAGAAATTGAATGTGGGCATGATCGGCTACGGCTTCATGGGCCGTACGCATTCGAATGCGTTTCGCAAGGTGAACAACTTTTTCGAGCTCGAATACGAGCCCGTATTGCAGGCCATCTGCGCGCGCGACGGGGCCAAGGCGAAGGCGTTTGCCGAGCAGTGGGGCTATGCGTCGGTGGAGACCGACTGGAAGAAGCTGATCGCGCGCAAGGACATCGACCTGATCGACATCGCCAGCCCGAACAACACGCACGCCGAGATGGCGATGGCGGCGGCGGCGGCGGGCAAGATGATTCTGTGCGAGAAGCCGCTGGCGATGAACGGCGCGCAGGCCGAGACGATGGTGAAGGCGGTGGAGAAGGCCAAGGTGCCGAACATGGTGTGGTACAACTACCGCCGTGTTCCGGCGGTGACGCTGGCCAAGCAGTTGATTGACGAAGGGCGGCTGGGACGCATTTTCCACTACCGCGCGAAGTTCCTGCAGGACTGGACGATTTCGAAAGACCTGCCGCAGGGCGGGGCCGGGTTGTGGCGGCTGGATGTGAAGGTGGCCGGCTCGGGCGTGACGGGCGATCTGCTGGCGCATTGCATCGACACGGCGATGTGGCTGAACGGCTCGATCGACAAGGTGACGGCGATGACCGAAACCTTCATCAAGGAGCGCAAGCACACGCTCTCGGGCAAGGTGGAAAAGGTCGGCATCGACGATGCGAGCGCGTTTCTGGCGCGGTTTTCCAACGGGTCGATGGCGACGTTTGAGTCGACGCGGTATGCGCGCGGGCACAAGGCGCTCTACACGTTTGAGATCAACGGCGAGCATGCGTCGATTTTCTGGGATCTGCATGACCTGCACCGGCTGCAGTATTTCGATCATCGCGATGAGGGCATTGTGCGCGGCTGGCGTTCGCTGCACATCACCGACAGCGACCATCCGTACATGAAGCACTGGTGGGTGCCGGGATTGCAGATCGGCTACGAACACACGTTCATTCACCAGGTGGCCGATTTCCTGCAGGGCCTGCAGGATGGCAAGCCGGCGGGGCCGAGTTTCCGCGACGGGCTGGCGACGGACCATGTGACCGACGCTGTGTTGAAGTCGGCCAAATCGGGCCGCTGGGAGAAGGTAAAGCAGGTGAGGAAGAAGTAGCGCGCGGGAGCGGCGGCGGGCGGATGGTCAGACGCCTGCCAGGCCGGGCGTCTGGGCGCGTTTAACCCACTTGTCGAGAGTCTGGCTGAGCTGGTCGAGCGTGACGGGCTTGGCGAGGAAGTCGTCCATGCCGGCGGCGAGGCAGCGGTCGCGGTCTTCCTGGAAGGCGGCCGCGGTGACGCCGATGATGGGTGTGCGTGCGCCGTTCTGCCTCTTGCGGATTTCGACGGTGGCCTGGAGGCCGTCCATGACGGGCATCTGGCAATCCATGAGGATGGCGGTGTAGTGGCCGCAATCGAGTTTCCGCAACGCATCCAGCCCGTTTTCGGCCAGGTCGACGTGCCAGCCGAGGTGCGCCAACATGCCCTTCATGACGCGGCGGTTGATCTCGTTATCCTCGACGACGAGCAGACCGCCGCTGGGTTCACTGGAGGTTTGCGGCGGGGGCTCCCCGGCCTGGGGCAAGCCGGGGCCGTTGAGGGCGTCGCGAAGCATGACGCCCACGGCGGGCCAGGGGAGGAAGGCATTCACGCGCTGGCGGGCCCAATCGGGAAGGTCGGCGATTTCCAAGCTGGAGGCGGCCAGGATGAGCCGTCCGCGGTAGGGTTCCATGCGGAGGAGGGTGGCGCTGCCGCAAACGATGGTGAGGGAGTGGGCGGGCGGCTTACCGACGGAGAGCAGCCGCTCCACCGGGACGCCGGCGGACTGAAGGAAGGCGTGCACGGTGTCGACGCGCGGGTCGTTGGCGCCGATGAGGGCGACGGCTTCGCGCGGGAGGCTTAGCTCTTCGAGCCAGCTTTGGCTGGAGACGCCGCTGACGGGGACTTTCACGCGGAACAGGGAGCCCTCACCGACCTTGCTTTCCACCGTCACCGAGCCGCCCATGGCCTCGCAGAGGCGGGCGACGATGGCCAAGCCAAGACCGCTGCCGCCGCGGCGGCGCGTATTGGAACTATCGAGTTGGACGAAGGGCCGGAAGATGAGCTGCTGCTGCTCGTCGGAGATGCCCGGCCCGGTGTCGCGGACTTCCAGTTCGAGCCAGCCGCCATCGGGCCCGTCGGGCGAGGCCTTGACGCCGAGTTCAATCTGGCCGGTCTCGGTGAATTTGACGGCGTTGCCGCAGAGGTTGGTGGCGATCTGGCGGAGACGTCCGGCATCGGCGGTAACGCGGGCGGGCAGGGCGGGATCGAGGCGCAGGACGAAGCGCAGGCCGGCGGATTCGGCGATGACCTCCAGCATGGAAGCGATCTCGACGCCCAACTGGCCAGGGGAAAACGACTCGGTGGCCACCGGCAGGGGTCCCATGCGGAGGCGGGCCAGGTCGAGGACGTCGTTGATGATGCTGAGCAGACATTGCACGGAGTTGCGGACCGAGGCGGCGTATTCGCGCTGGTCCTCGCGCAGCGGGGTGCGCAGGAGCAATTCGGTGAAGCCGAGGGCGGCGTGCATGGGGGTGCGGATCTCATGGCTCATGACGGCCATAAATTCGCTCTTGACGCGGGAGAACTCGCGGGCCTTATTGAGGGCGCGGCGGGTGCGTGTATGGGCCTGCCGCAGCAGCAGCAGCAGAACGAGCATGGTGGCGACGGCGACGAGGGAACCGAGGAAGCCGACGAGATAGTAGCGCCGCTCATAGGAGGCGCGTTCGGCCGACATCATGACGTCGCTGCTGTAGGAGGAGAGCACGGGATAGCCGGCGGCGAGAGCGGGCAGCGTGCCGTCGCGCATCATGCCGTCGATGCGGGCGCGGAGGCGTTCCACCAGCGCTTTTTTCGCCGGCAGAGACATCATGCTCAACTCCATCTTCATGTCGCGGTGGGGCACCTGGCGCAGGGCGATGGTTTCGCAGCCTTTAGGGCGCGCGTGGAGCATGCGCTGCACTTCGTTGGAGTCAAGCAGGGCCGCCTCGGCCTGACCGGCGCAGACAGCGGCCAGGCGGTCAACGGCCGAGGGGCGCATGACCAGCTTGGCTTGCGGCAGGGTGGTGTAGGCAAGCCTTCCCGAGGGGGGAAACTCGGAGAACAGGATCGTGCGCGCGGCGGTATCAGCCGGTTTTTGGATGGGCGAATCGGCGCGCACGAGCAGAATGTAATCGGCCACCCACCAGGGACGGCTGAGGTAGAAGCGTTCGCGACGCTCGGGAGAAGGATTGGCGGCGGCCCAGACATCGACGGCGGCGGTGAGCAGCGACTCATCGGAGCGGCGCTGGTAAATGACCCAGTCGAGTTGGATCCCCTCGCGACGGGCGGCCTCATTGAGCACATCGACGTAGAAGCCAGCCACGCGGCCTTTGGTGTCGAAGTAAGCCGCCGGTTCGCCTGGCGCGGCCCCGATGCGCACCACTGGACCCGCGGCAAACACGGGCAGTCCTGCGCAAACTGCACATACCCACGCGGCGCTCAGAATGCTGCGGCGCATCGATTCCCCAAGCGCAACGCCAACCGCTTCCCCAACCCTGTGCGGAGCCGCTGAAGGCGCAAACGCCCGCTTACTGCCTCTTATCGTAATATAAGTGGCCCTCTATAGTTCCGGAATCAGGAATTATCTTCCAGCAGAAGTTCCAGGGGCCCGACTGCCGAGCCAGCGGGCGAGCCAGCCGTGCCATTCCTGGTAGAAGAAACGATTGTCTTCGCCTTTGAGTATCCAGTGATTTTCCTCGGGGAAGACGATCAACTTACTGGGGATCCTGCGCCGTTGCAGGACGCTCCAGTTTTCCAGGGTTTGGTTGAGGGGTACGCGGAAGTCGTTCTCGCCGACGGTGAGCAGCATGGGGGTTTGGAACTTAGCGGCCAGACGGATGGGATTTTGCTGGCGCCAGACTGGACCTTGTTCCCACACGGGGCCGCCGTTGCCGAGTTCGCGATGGTAGATGACGTCGCTGGTGCCCCATTGGGATTCGAGATTGATGAGACCGGCGTGGGAGTAGAGGCAGCGGAAGCGGGTGGATGTGCCTTGGAGCCAGTTGGCGAGGTGGCCGCCGTAGCTGGCGCCACCGGCGGCGAGGCGTGCGGCGTCGAGGAAGGGAAACTGTTTGAGGGCCTCGTCGACGGCCTGTTCGACTTCCGCGCCGGGGGTGGCGAGGGGGTCCTTTTGGATCATCTGGGCGAACTCTTCGCCGAAGCCGGTGGAGCCGGTGTAATTGGTCATCAGGATGGCGTAGCCTGGCGCGGCCATGAGGTTAAAATTCCAACGCTGATGAAACTCATCGCGAGTCATGGTGTGAGGGCCGCCGTGAATAAATACGACTAACGGATACTTTTTTCCGGGGTCGAAGTCAGGCGGCAGAACAAGAGTATTGTGGATCTTCCTTCCTTTGGCGGAAGTAAACCAGAACTCGCGCGCCGGATGCCATTGGATATCGGCCACGGCGGCGTCGTTGAAATGAGTGAGGGCGCGGCGCGAGTTGCCTTCCACGGCGACGATTTCGCCTGGCTGGCGGGAACTGTTAAAGAGGGCAAGGACGAGGGGGCGCTGGGGGCTGCCGGCGACGGTGACGCCGGTGAAGACGCCTTCGGTGACGGGCATGAGGAGGCGTGCGTCGCCGCCCGCGGCGGGGAGGGTGAAGATCTTCTCGTGGCCGGCCTCTTCGGCGGTGAGGTAGAGGGTGCGTCCGTCGGGGGAGAAGGTGTACTGGTTGACGCTGCGGTCAAAGCCAGGGGCCACGGGCTGGAAGGCCCCGGCGCCGGTGGCGGGCGACCAGGCGGCCGAGACGAGGCGCGAGAGGTGGTAGATCTTGCCGTCGTTTTCCACCTCGCGGACGGCGAAGAGACGGTTGCCATCGCCGGAGAATTGGGGGTCAGCAAAGTTGAAATCGCCGCCGGCGACCAGTTTCGGTTCGCCGCCTGAGGCGGGAACCTGCCAGAGATGCATGAGGACGTTTGCGTAGGCCGAGGCGTTGCGGTTCTGGGTGGCGGTGAAGAGGAGGGCCGAGCCGTCGGGGGTCCAGACGCCGGTGACCTCGGAGCCGGAGGTGGCCGAGACGCCGTCAAAACCGGGGGCGGCGATGAAGCGGGAGCCGGCGAAGAGGTCGCGCGGGGTGCGGGTGGCGAGGTCGAGGACAAAGAGGTGGGGTTCGCGGTCGTCGAGCCAGTGGTCCCAGTAGCGGACGGGGAAGCCTTCGTAGACGTGCGCTTTGTATTTGCGGGCTTTGCGGTCAGCGGCGGCTTTGCGGTTGGCCTCGTCATCGGGAGCGCCGCGGTAGACGCGGCTCATGAAGGCGAGGCGGGTGCCGTCGGGCGACCAGGCGGGGTTGGCGGCGCCGGTGGTGAGGGAGGTGAGGCGTTCGGCCTCGCCGCCGCCGGTGACGTTGAGCAGGTAGAGTTGCGACTCGTCGTCGCCCTCCCGGCGGGCGGTGAAGACGATGCAGTTGGAATCGGGCGACCAGGCGGGGGAGCTTTCGCCGCCGCGGGTGAAGGTGATCTGGCGGGGAGGGGCGGAGCCGTCGGCGGGCATGAGCCAGAGGTCGGTGCTGGCGTCTTTGCTGTCGTAGGCGGGGTTGGTGAGGGTGAAGACGGCCCAACGGCCATCGGGGCTGACGACGGGGGCGCCGACGCGCTTCATCTTCCACATCTGCTCGTGGGTGATGGGCGATTTTGCTGACGCCGGGCAGGCGCAGAGGGCCGCGGCGAGCAGGAGGAAGCGGAAACGGGTCATATGCCCGTAGTGTACGGCTAGCCCGCGGATTTCACCAACCAGCGACTGCGGAGCGCGTTCGCCGCGCGCCCGCGGCGTTGCGCATGCAGGTTGGTTTCGACGCGCTGTTCCAGTAGGCCTGCGTCTGGAACGCTTCCGCTCACCGCGCACAACGGACATCGGCCTTGCGGCCGTGCCTTTGCGCTTCGCGCGCCTTGCATCCGCACGGCTCTCATCGCCACTCGCCGCGGCCGTGGTGAAGCATGCGGGGTGAACGTCAGTCCTGTTCCGCAACGGCCGGCGGAGATTAGCGGGGTTCGAGGCATGGGCGGCCAGTTTGCTCTGCACATTGGCGTTGATCGTGGGCTATCGTCAAGACGTGGCCTCAGCGCAATGAAATCAGGGAGTCACTCGCTGCCAGGGCGGATGGGCAACGGAGTGACGCGGATCTTGCGGTCGTTGACCACGCAGAAGTGCCCGGCCCAGGCGACGCCCGATTGGAGGGTGGCAATCGCAAGGGCGGCGGACTCGTTTGGAGTGAGCGAGCCGGTTCGGAACAGGATGACTCCACACGAAGCCGGCAGGCCTTGACGGAAGGCCAGATCCCCGAAGTCCTTGTCGAAGGTGAGCAGCGTGCGGTCCTCAGCCGATGCGATCCCGAGGACATCGATGTCGGGTAGTCCGGGATTGGTTTCGGCTATTGACGTGACGTCGAATCCAGACTGCCGCAGCAGGCGCAACGCGTCCCGAGGGAAGTTCTCGTCAGCGACGAACTTCATGCAGGTTGGAGGGGGACGACGTGCTCAGAGTGCAGGAGTTCGGCGGCATAGGCCAAGCAGGCTTGGATGTCTTCCTGACGGATGTGCGGATAGTTGTCCAGGATCTGCTGTTGGGTCCACCCGGCGGCAAGAAGATCGACAATGAACTCGACTGCGAGCCGTGTGCCTTTGATGACTGGTTTGCCAACAAGGACCTTGGGGTCGACCGTAATGCGTTCGCGCCAATTCAGTGCCATCGAATACCAGGATACCAACCGCGTCGCCTATCGACGAAATCGCGGTTCCCTTCGCCGTTAGGCAGGAACCAAAGGCCGAAGAGCGACGTCCAAGCACGGAACCTGTTGAAGTTGAAGGAACTTGCCGATGATCTCGGTGTGGCGATCTCCCTTACGGATATTCATTGCGTGTTGGCAAAGAAATGGGTCCGGTTCGTCCTGCTCGCCATCCTCATTGCTTCAATCCGCGGCCTCGGCCTGAAGCTGCTCGAACTGGGTGGCCTAGTCGGCAGACTCGTTGGCTTCGGTATCCTGGCTCTCACGATGATTCCGGAATTCCTTAGTTTGGCTCTGGTTTGTGGTGTATTCGGGATCTCTACTTCGGACGTCATGTTCAACTACCTCTATGCCGCTGCAGTAGTGCTCGGAAGTATCATTTGGGCTTGGTATCTCGTCTATCGAACAAAGGTCTTGGAAATCCTGTTGCGTCGGTAGCGATATGTCGCGCAGTGTAGAGCGGTCTTTGCTTCTTGCCATCCCGCGGCCGCATCGGCAACGCAGACTGCGTCCGGGTTCATCAGCAGGCTGCAAACGGAAGGGTATTGGGGCTAGCGTCCGTCCACGGTAAAGGCAAGCAGCACGTTGCCGGGGAGGCCGCCGGGGGTGGCTGGGCCGGAGGGGACGATGAGGAAGCCTTGGGCGGCGATGGCGGAGTAGATGTTGATGGAGCCGCCGCCGGGTTGGGTGAGCGTATCGAAGGACCAGAGGAGCGTGCCGTCGCGGGTGGAGTGGGCGCGGAGTTTGCCGTCCATGGAGCCGCTGAAGACGACGCCGGGGATGAGGGTGGGGGCGGCTTGCTGGGCGGCGCCGTCGACGCGCCAGAGCTTTGCGCCGTCGGTGAGGCGGAGGGCGGCGAGGCCGGTGGAACTGGGCACGTAGACGGCTTCGGCGTCAGCGGCGAGGCCCCAGTGGGGGGCGCTGGGGGAGCCGGCTGGGGCGCTAACTTGTCTGGCGCGGGTCTGCCAGAGTGTGGCGCCCTGGGCGTCGGGGTTGAGGGCGTGGACGAGGCCGGAGTTCTGGCTGGTGAGGAGGAGGCGCTTGCCGCTGGGGAGTTTGCGCAGGATGGGCGAGGCGGTGATGGCGGCGGGGGGGAGAGCCTTGGACCAGACCTGGCGGCCGGTGTCCATGTCGAGGGCGAGGATGGCGCTGGGGGCAGGAGCGGCGGCGCTGGAGGAGGCCGCTGCGTAGAGGAGGCGTTTGTCGAGGTCGAGCGTGGGGGCATAAGTGGAAGAGGCGGGGGCGGCGGTCTTCCAGTCGACTTTGCCGGATTCGTTGTCGATGGCCATGAGGGAAGCCCGGCAGGAGGCGGGAGCGGCGGGGCCGGGCTCGCAGGCGACGGGAACGTAGAGGCGGCCGCCATAGAGGGTGGGCGAGGCGGTGACGCGGGCGGCGGGGTGGTTGTCGAGGCGGGTTTTCCAGACGAGCGAGCCGGTTTTGGCATCGATGGAGTAGGCCTGGGCCTTGGTGTCGGCGAAGAAGAGGGCGTATTTGGCGTGGCGGTTGGCGCCGATGGTGATGGCGGTGCGGACCGGCGCGTCAGCCTGGAAGGTCCAGTAGACGCAGCCGGTGGCGGCGTCGAGGGAGTAGACCGTGCCGGCGGCGCTGCCGAGGTAGAGGCGTCCGCCGACAAGAGCGGGCTGGCTGACGGCCGCGTTTGAGCCAGGGAGGCGGAAGGCCCATTTCAGCTTGAGGCGGGGGATATCGGCGGCGGAGAGTCCGGCCATGGCGGCGGGCTGGTAGCGGGAGTTGGCGGCATCGACGCCCCAACCGTTCCAGAAGGTGGAGTCGGTGCGGGGTTCAACGCCGGGGGCGCAGGGCTGATTGAGGACGGGGGCGTTGGCGGCGGCGCGGGGCTGCGCGGAGAGCGCGCAGGTGGCCCAGGCGGCGAGCAAAATTCCTTTTCTCCACTCCATCGCGACAGTATAGTGGACTATGCGCCGTCGAGACTTCTTCCCTGCCCTGGCCGTCCCGGCCGCCCTGCCTACAGACGCCATTTTTCAGAAGGACCCGGAGCGGTATTGGCTGCAACTGCGCAAGGAGCAGTTCTATCTGCCCGAGACGCGGGCGTTCATGAACAACGGGAGCCTGGGCGTGGTGCCGCGGCCGGTGATGCAGGCCGTGCAGGGGTACATGGAGAACGCCGCCGCGCTGACGATTCCCGAGTATGAGTATCCGCGCTGGGGGTATGAGACGCTGGACGCGCATCGAGCGGAGGCGGCTGAGTATTTGGGGTGCCGGAAGGAGGACCTGGCGTTCACGCATAACGCGACCGAGGCGCTTTCGACGATCGCGGCGGGCATTGATCTGAAGCCGGGCGATGAGGTGTTGAGCACGAACCAGGAGCACACGTCGGGGCGGGCGGGCTGGCTGCTGAAGCAGGCGCGGTATGGGACGACGTTCCGCGAGGTGGCGATGCCGCTGCCGCCGCCTTCGCCGGATGCGCTGGCCGAGGCGCTGCTGAAGGAGATCGGGCCGAAGACGAAGGTGCTGTTCTTTTCGGGGATTCTGTCGTCGTCGGGCATTGTGATGCCGATCCGCAAGATCTGTGACGCGGCGCGGGCTCGGGGCATCGTCACCGTGGTTGATGGGGCGCACGTGAATGGGCAGATTCCGATTCGCATTGACGAGATGGGGTGCGATTACTATGCGGGGAGTCCGCATAAGTGGATGTTCGCGCCGGCGGGGTGCGGGATATTGTGGGGGCGGCCGGAGATGCTGGAACGGCTGTGGCCTTCGATTGTGACCGGGGGTTGGGACAGCAAGGACGATCACGCGGCGCGGTTCATGAAGGTGGGGACGAACAACCGGGCGATTTTTGAAGGGATGATCGCGGGCATCCGGTTTGGCAAGGCGATTGGCTGGCCGCGGGTGTATGAGCGGATTCACGCGCTGGCGCGCGACATGCGCACGCGGGCGGCGGCGCTGCCCTATGTGAAACTGCTGACGCCGGACCAGGATGCGCTGTATGGTTCGCTGGTGGCGATTGAGTTGGAGAAGAAGCTGGCCGATGCGTTCATGGCCGAGTGCGAGCGGCGGAAGATCTGGATTGTGCGCGGGCTGCGGATTCGTATCGCGGCGCATGTGCACACACGGCCTCGGGACACGGAGGCGTTTTTTGATGCGCTGGCGGTGTCGGCGAAGAAGGTGGGGGCGTAGGGGGGGCCGCCTGGATGGCTGGCAGGCCGCTACACGGCCCACTCGTGGTGGTCGGCGGTGAGGAGTTCTAAGCTGCCTTCGGAGGGGATGGCGTCGAGGGGGAGAGCGCCGCGCCAGAGGGAGAACTGGAGGCGGGGGAGGTCAGCCGGAGAGCGTCGGACGAGGGCGAGGGGGATCCGGATTTCGACAATCTTCTGGCAGGCGAACAGGATCGGCGCGGGGGCGGGTTGGCCGAGGGTGAGATCGCATTCGTAGGTGTCGAAGGTGAGGTGAATGCGGAGGCCGGGTTCGAGTTCGGTGAGGTCGAGGCGCAGGTAGAGGTGGTCGCGATCAGAGCCGTAGAGCAGTTGCACGAGGGGTGATTCGGCGCCGTGCATGGCGCTTTGGCGGCGGTCGGGTTTGTAGCAGCCGGCGCCCATCCATTCGAAGTAGGAGCTGTTGTTACCGTCGATGCGCGGCGAGAGGATGGAGCTGGGCGGGGTGTGGTCGGCGGCCGAGAGGGTGACCAGAATGGGGCGGGAGAGTTCGTCGGGCGGGGCCTTGCCGAGGGCGTGGTAGACGTTGGCGAGGTGGGAGCGGAAGAGGCGGTCGAACTCGGGGGCGTTGTCGGAGAAGTGCTCGGGGCCGTACCACCAGCACCAGTCGGAGCCTTCGGCGATGAGGAGTTCCTCGAAGGCGAGCTTGCGTTTCTCCTCGGAGAGCTTTTTGCCTTCGGCGGAGTTGACCACCTGGTCGTAAGTTTGGCGGGCTTCGAGCAGCATTTCCCAGGCGCGGTTGTCTTCCTGGGCGCCGATCCAGATGTCGAAGTTGGAGTTGATCCAGGAGCCGGGGAAGATGCGGGTGAGGGTGCGCGGGGGGATGGCCTGGTGGGCCTCGGAGACGGTGACGGCGGCCATGTCGGAGGATTCCGAGATGCGGCGGTAGAGTTCGCGCAGGAAGGGGCGGCCGCTTTGGTCGAAGTGTTCCCAGGCGTTTTCGCCGTCGAGGATGACGGGGACCATGGGGGATTCGCCGCGGTGGAGGAAGGGGGCGCAGTTTTCGCGGATCCGTTCGAGGAAATGGCTGGCGGCCTCGGTGGCGCCCATGCGGGAGTAGACGAAGCCGACCAGGTCTGAGAGGTAGTGGTCGCGGAAGATCATGCGCATATTGCGGCCTTCCTGGGACCAGTTGTAGGTGCGGCAGGTTTCGTCGGTGCCGGCGGTTCGGCCGAGGGTGCGGGAGAGGACGCCGTTGTCGGTGGCGGCCCACTGGAAGCCTTCTTCGGCGGCAAGGGCGAGGGCCTGGTCGGAGACCGAGCCTTCCGAGGGCCAGAGGCCGACGGGGGCGACGCCGAATTCGCGGGTCATATATTCACGGGCGGTGCGGAGCTGGTGGCGGGCGTCTTCGGGGTAGCGGAAGGGCGTGGGGAGGGGGACGCCGGGGTGGGCGACGGCGGCGATTTGGGAGTCGCACAGCAGGGGCAGGATGGGGTGGTAGAAGGGCGTGGTGGAGATTTCGATCTGGCCGCGCTGGGCGAATTCGCGGTAAACGGGAAACACCTTGCCGCAGATTTCGCGCTGTTTGCGGCCCATCAGGGCCTGGTCGTCGTGGGAATAGTCGGAGCCCTTGCGGACGAGGCGGATCACTTCGGGGTCGTTGTGGAGGAACTCTTCGTCGAACCAGGCGAGTTGAGAGAGGACCTGGAGGTCGCGCATGGCCTGCGGGTGGAGGAGCTGGCGGGCGCGGTTGAAATCCTGGCCGGAGCCTTGCCAGGAGTCAAACAGCTCCCCGTAGCGCGGGTAGCGGCGGATCATGCGGGCGGGGTGGGCCTGGAAGAAGTAGCGCAGGAGGAAGCGCTTGTCGTCTTCGGTGAGGTCCTCGGCCGGCTTGAGGGCGACGCGGAGGAAGGGGTCGGCGGCGGCGCCGTCGGCGTACTCCTGGATCTGCACCATCATTGAAGGGACGAGGTTGAAGGTCTGGTGGACATTGGGGAACTCCTCAAGGATTTTCACCATGCCGTAGTAGTCCTTGAGGGCGTGCATGCGGGTCCAGGGCAGGTGGTATTCCCCGCTGATCAGATCCTTGTAAAAGGGCTGATGCATGTGCCAGACGAAACAGATGTGGATCTTCGCCATGGGAGTACGTTAGGGTAGCAGGTTTGGCATCAGCCAAGCGGCCGGCTGGCGCCCAACACTCTCATTATCCGTGGTGCAATGGAGCGATGCGGATTCTCCTGACAATGGTGTGCGGAGTGGTACTTGGTAGTGGGCTGGCGGCGGAAGAGGTGAGGTGTCCGGCGGTGGTGGAGGCGGCCAAGGCGGCGCTCAGCAAGCCGCAGGCGGGGTGGACGGCGGTGGTGGCGGCGCGGCGTCATGAACTGGCAAACGTGACGGTGTTTGACGGGCCGGTGGAGGAGAATGCGTCGTTGGTGCCGGATGGCGAGCGCAAGGCGGGCCGCAAGGTGGAGGAGCGCTGGAAACTGAATCCAGCCAACCCCCGCGGTTACTGGCTTCAGTGCCACTATGCGGCGACCGCCCTGACGCTGGTACGCGCCCTGCCCAAGGGCGCGACACTGTGCACGGTCACAGCCGATCCGGCCATGACGCTGGAAGGGCGCGCGGTGATCGAATCGGCGATCTGCCGCTGAGCCCTTCGCGCAAGAAACCCCCAGGGGCGCGGCGCGGGCCACCGCTGTTCCGCGCGCGCCCCTGTTTTCCCCGCGCAGGCTTCCGGCCCCATCGAAAACCGGAACCGCGCTGGGGGAACCTTGTTGCCGGTTAGACCTCGCGCAGGGTGCGCTCGACCTCGGCGCGGACGGCGGCGGCGAATTTCGGGTCCAGCATCTTTTCGGCGGTGATCTCGTTGATGTCGATCTTGCGGCTGCGGTCGCGCATGGCGCGGTTGGCCTCGCCGGCCAGCAGTTCCAGTTGCTGATCGTCCAGTCCCTGGATCAAGTCGTGAATCGATTCCATTGCTCGTTCTCCCTGTGGTGTGTTTGGTGGTTAGAAAGTCGGATCCAGTTCCCGCATGAGCCGGTCAAAGGCCACCTTCCGCTCGTCGGCCCAGCGCCGGTGTTCGGTGCCGCGCCGGTCATAATCGTCGGCTTGCGCAAAGAGGCGGCCGGAGACGGTGGTGGCCGGATCAAAGACGATGCCGCCTTCGTGTTGGGCGGCCTCGGTCATCATTTCGGCGGTTTTGCGGAAGCGTTCCTGGGCGATCTCGCGGAGGGCGACGCACATGGCGAAGTTGGCCTCGGCCTCGGCAAAGAGGAGGTCGATTTCGGCCTGCGGCAGTTTGCGTTCGGCGATGCGGAGGGCGGCGCGGGTGACGGCGCGCCATTCGCGGTCGCTCTCGTCGAGGGAGCGGGTGGCCTCGCCGATGCCCTTCGGTTTGACGGGATCGGCAATCCACATTTCGTCGACTCGGAGGGTGGCCTCGCGGACCTTCAGTTGGGAATCCTTGGCGCGCTGGGTGAGGCGGGTGTGCGAGTCGCGGAGGTGATCGACGAAGGCCTGGCAGCGGTTGCGCGCTGTGAGAGCGGCGGCGGGGCCTTCGGATTTCTCAGCGGCCTCGACGATTTCGCGGACCTTGCGCTGCAACTCGGCCTGGGCTTCGGCTTCCGAGATGTGGGTTCTGACTTCGATTTGTGGGTATTCCATCCAAGCTCCGGGCGGCTGTGCCTGCGCCACCTGGAGACATGATAGGGAGCGGGCCGGAGCGGCGCGGCGTGCGGATTTTCCATGTAGTTGAAAAGAGGCGAAATGTTTCGTTCGGGAAGTTGTCACCGGGGGTTAGGGGTGGTGTGGGACGGGGAGCGGCGGCCTTGCGGTGCGGGGCGGCCTTGCCGCGCGCCTATAATGGACATGCCTTGGAACCCCGCGACATTCCCACTTGGGACGAATACTACCTGAGCATTTGCGAAGTGGTGTCCCGCCGCAGCAAGGACCCGAACACGCAGATCGGCTGCGTGATTGCGGGGCCGGCGCGGGAGATCCGCTCGACGGGCTACAACTCGTTTCCGCGCGGCATTCGCGACGACATTCCGGAGCGCTTCGTCCGGCCGGCGAAATACCTGTGGATTGAGCATGCCGAGCGCAATGCGATCTGCAACGCGGCGCGGTCAGGGACGTCGACGGACCAGTGCACGATCTATGTCGAGATCATGCCGTGCATGGACTGCGCGCGGGCGATTGTGCAGGCGGGGATTCGGGAAGTGGTGGTGAGTTCGAAGCGCATGGCGCAGTATTCGAGCGATTACTACAACGAGCACTTCGGGAATTCCGAGACGCTATTTGCCGAGGCGGGCGTCAAGGTGCGGCGGGTGTAGGGGCAGCCGTGGCGAAGAAGAAGCCGTCCCGCATTCCTAAGAAGCGCAACCTGGCGGCGGCGCACGCGAAGAACCAGAAGGCCGTTGTGATGAAGGACCGGCGCACGCCACGGGGCGGGGCGAAGAATGAGATGCGCGAGGATTTGCGGGAGGCGGAGTGATCGCGGGCGGCTCCGCGCTCCACCCGGATCACCCTTGCTTGGCCGGTCCGCTCCCGGCATGTTGTTGCAGCCAGCGGTCGCAGTAGGATACGAGTTCCGTGATCTCCGCCGGACTCAGATCAGCATTGAGACGGAACACTCCTGGGGAGTTAGTCAACACGATGCCGTGATCCAGCAACCTGGGAAGCGCTTCGTTGAGGAACCGTGTGGCGAGAGGACGTTTCGCGCTAGACCTATCGCGATAAGCCGCGACCATGGCGTCGAGCGTGCTCTCATGATTTCTGGCCAGCGCCAAATGGCGAATGATCCAAGGTCGGTAGTTGGCTCGGAAGTTACCGTGGTCGAGGTAGCGCCTGAAATCCACCAACGACTTCGACATCGCCGGCTTACCCCTGCTGCTGTTTCACCACGTTCATCGCGGTGGCGATGACGCCGGAGATGTCGGCGAGGTTGGTGGGGATGATGAGGGTGTTGCCGGTTTTGGCGAGGTTGCCGAACTGGCCGATGTATTGTTCGGCGACGCGGAGTTGGACGGCGTCGCGGCCGCCGGGGGAGTTGATGGCGGTGGCCACGGCGCGGATGCCTTCGGCGGTGGCGTTGGCGATGGCGCGGATGGCGTTGGCCTGGCCTTCGGCTTCGTTGATCTGCTGCTGGCGGCGGGCTTCGGAGGCCTTGATCACCTTCTGCTTTTCGCCTTCGGCGTTGTTGATGTTGGCGTCGCGCTGGCCTTCGGAGGTGAGAATGACGGCGCGCTTTTCGCGCTCGGCGCGCATCTGTTTTTCCATCGCGCTGAGCACGTCGTGGGGCGGGGTGATGTTCTTGATCTCATAGCGCATGACCTTGACGCCCCAGGCCTCGGTGGCCTTGTCGACCTCGCTCACCACCTGGGTGTTGATGTTGGTGCGCTCCTCGAAGGTTTTATCGAGGTCGATGCGGCCGATCTCGCTGCGCAGCGTCGTCTGGGCCAGTTGCATGATGGCGAAGCGGTAGTCGGAGATGCCGTAGGAGGCGCGTTCCGGGTTCAGCAGGCGCAGATAGAGCACGCCGTCGACGCCCACCTGGACGTTGTCGCGCGTGATGCAGACCTGCTCGGGGATGTCGATGGCCATCTCTTTCAGGATGTGCTTGTAGCGGATGACGTCGACGAACGGGACGAGGATGTGAAAGCCGGCGTCGAGCGTGCCGGCGTACTTGCCGAGGCGCTCCACGACATAGGCATTTTGTTGCGGCACCACGACCGCGGTCTTGGCGAGGATGATGAGAAACAACAGGATCAACGCGGCAATGACAAGAACACCCGCTTCCATGGCAATTCCTCCGTGTGAGTTGTGTGAATGATCAGACTATCAGGCCCGGACGTCGAGCGTAAGGCCGTCGATGCGCTCGACGCGCACGCGCTGTTTGAGCTGGATGGGCGAGTCGCCGAGGTTTCGGGCGCTCCAGGCGGAGCCGCGCAGTTCGGCCTTGCCCATGCCGCCGGCGGGGATCTCTTCGAGGGCCACGGCCGTTTCGCCGACCAGGGAGTCGACCTGCTTATTGGGGATCGACTTCTGAAACCGTTCCAGCAGAGGTTTGCGGAAGAGCAGCAGCGACACCACCGAGAGGGCGAGGAAGATCAGTCCTTGCACGGGCAGACCAGGCTGCCAGCCCAACAGGGCGAGCAGGCCCACCGCGAGCGCTGCAGCGCCGAAGAAGAAGATGAAGAATCCGCCCGGCGTCAGGATTTCGATACCCAACAGGGCGATACCCACCAAGAGCCACATCCACCAGGCCACCGTCATCGGTTCCATACTGTGCGTTCCTCCTGGGGCCCTGAACCGCGGCCCACACTCCGTGGCTTCAATTCTAGAGTACGGCGGCGTGGGTGCAAAGGTTCAGGATAGCGGCGTGCCGGACTCGTACGGGGCGCTCGGAAAAGACCCTAAAGTTTCCCCTCCTGTTCACCGATACATGTCCCGTGGAAGTCTCCTGCGACTTCAGTCTGCCTTTTCGCGAACAGGTTGCCCGCTGGCTGGAGCGCATGCCGCCGGCCCGGGCAGGGGAACGTGTGCGTGTATTCACGACGGGGCAGGCGCGGGTGGTGGTGGCCGATGAGCTGGACTGCCCGGACGGGTTCGCCTCCGCCGATGTGCTGGTGGTACGGGGCGATTTGCGCTGTGGCGCGCGGACGCATCTGGCGGGGCCGGTGTTTGTGGGCGGGGAGTGCGAGATTGGCAAGCAGAGCCGGCTGATGGCTGTTGCCGCCGGACACCGGCTGGTGTTGGGCGCGGCGGTGCAGGTGAGCGACTGGGCGGACGCCGAGGGCGTTGTGGAAGCCCGCGCGGGGGTGACGGTGGGCGGAGCGCTGGCTTCGCGCACGTCGATTCAATTGGGGGAAGGGGCGGGGGCGGCGGTGTTGTTTGCGCCCGGCATCATGGCCGGCGGAGCGCCTCCGGCGCCACCGTTGGAGCTGGCCTCGGCGAAGCTGATCGCCTGGGAGGCGCCGCACAGGCGGCAGAACCTGGACGAACTGGAAGGCGGGCTGGCGTACGGCTTCAAGGCCGCCAAGCTGACGGCGCTGGGGGCCGATACGTGGCTCTATGACGGCAGCCTGCAGTTCACCGCGCCGGTGCTGCTGCGCACGAAGCTGGTGGTGCGCGGGTCGTTCCGCTGCGCCGCGAACAGCCTGCTCGAAGACGACATCAAGACCGGGGCCGACCTGACGATCGGGACGCGTTCGATTGCTAATGGCCAGCTCACGGCGAAGGGCAATCTCACGCTGGGCGCGGGCACGTGGTTCAGCGGCGATTTGCGCGCCGAGCTGAGCCTGCGGCTGCGGGCGGGGGTGCGCGGGTTCCGGCAAGGCGGGCCGGTGAACGTCCAGTGCGCGGGGCGCATCCAACTGGAACCGGGGGCCTTGATTCGCGGCTCCATTAAAAGCGCGCAAACGGCCCGGGCCTGTTCAGCGGCCGAGCCGAGCGGCCTCGATCTGCTGGTGGCCGAGGCGTAACGTGTGCCGGACTTGACAGCGTCCTGTTCTAGTACCGTGAAATCTGCTAGTATCAACGATATGCGTGATCTACCCCCCGTTTATCGGGCGGGCGAACTGCAATTCGAGTCACAGCCGCGGGCTAGGGCAACTCCCGCGAACGGGCCGTCACAGCGGCCAGAACCACTCCATTTCTAACGAATGTATCCACCGAGAAACTTCCCTCCCCGCCGTCCGCGCATCCGTGAAAACGTCAACGAAGCCATTCGGGCTTCCGAGGTGCGGGCTATCTACCCCGATGGCGAAGTGGTCGTGCTTCCCATTGGCGAGGCTATCAAGCGCGCCAAAGATCTGGGGCTTGATCTGATTCTCGTTTCGCCGACGGCCGTGCCGCCGGTGGCCAAGGCCATGGACTATGGCCAGTGGCAGTACGAGACGAAGAAGAAGGCCCACGACGCGCGCAAGAAGCAGCACGTGATCCTGGTGAAGGAGGTGAAGTTCCGCCCCAACACCGACGACCACGACTACGAGTTCAAGAAGAACAACGCGATCCGCTTCCTGAAGGAAGGCAACCGCGTGAAGGCGGTGGTGCAGTTCCGCGGCCGCGAGATCGCCCACACGGACCTGGGCCACAAGCTGCTGCAGCGCTTCGCCAAGGACCTGGCGGGCATTGGCGCGGTGGAAGGCCAGCCGAAGCAGGAAGGCCGCAACGCGCATGTGATCATCAGCCCGGCCAAGGTCGCGGCCCCGCCTGCCAAGGAGAAGGAAAAGCAGGCCAAGCCCGAGCCTCCGCCTCCGGCACCGGCACAGTAACCGGCCGGATGATCCGAATTTCGAACCGCCGCCCGCGCACGCTGCGCCGGCGGCGGTTTTGCGTTAGCGGTGGGGCAGCGTCCATTCGGGCAGGTCGACGGTCTGGCCGCATTCGACGCGGAAGCGGTGGGCCTGGGAGGGTTCGGCGACGCCAGGGTAGTAGCTGCGCACGAGTCCCGAATCCGGCTGTGCGTTGAGGTGGACGGCGAGGAGGTAGTCGCCCGGTTCGAGCCCGTCGATGGTGAACTCGCCGGCGGCGTTGGTGTGCGCCTCAGGGAATCTGCGGCCGGCGCTGGCGGGGAGCGCGGTGACGGGAAGGTACTGTGGGTTGCGGCCATCCTCGCGGCGGAGGCGGCCGCGAACACTCCCCTGCACCTCCCGCACCTCGAAGTAGGCCGACGCGCACGCAGCCGTGGTGAGATCCACCTCCTGTGGCGGCGTGCGATCCCCGAGCCATCCCGGGGGCGGGGAGAGGGTCAACCGGAGCCGGGCGACGGGCAGTTGGTCGAAGTCAAATCCGCCATCCTCGCGGGTTGCGGTTTCGCGCAGCAGGCCGGGCCCGGTGAGGGTCACCTTCCATCCGACCGGTGGGGGATTGGTGCGGAACCCCGCCAGACCTCGCCTGGTGTTGTCGGCAACCGCGCCGTCCAGGCTGCGGGTCATCGCTTTGCCCTGTTTCCACTCGTGTAGCGCACGCAGCTCGATTTCCGCCCGCCGCCCGTCCAATTCGCTTGTCCCGTAGCAGCCGTTGGTGGACCACCCGCCTTCATTCTGGTGAGCCACCACCAGGTAGCGCCGCCCGACCTGAAAGGCGACACTGCAGTCACAACACAGGCCGCTGCCGCCGAGAAGTGTGAACTCGCTGCCCGGCGAGCCGAGAAACTGCTCTTCCACACGGAAGCGGATGCGCCGTTCGCGGCCGAAGCCGGTGATCGGGTCCGCGGCGACGACCATGCCCACAAACACGGCCTTGCTGGTGCGCGGATCCAGCCTGGGCGGAACTTCGCAGAAGGGCCGCCTTCCCAGGCACGTGCAGCCTTCCGCTGCCGCCGTCCCCAGCAGGAGGAGCGCGATCACAAGTTTCATCGTTCTCTTGAGACGTGTCCGGCGGCAAAAAAGTCGCCGCGAAGCGCGGGCCGCTTGGCCGCTCGACCGCGGCTCTGCTATAACGGCTCTTCGGCGGCGTCGCGCCGCCGGGCAGTCACGTAGTCTTCATCACCATCCTTGGCGCCGCCGCCGGAAAGAGCACACTTCTTATGACCCCACCACTTGATCTCGCCATTATCGGCGTCGGCCGCATGGGAGCCGTTCACGCACGCCACCTGTTGGAACTGGACCGCGAGGATGGCGTGTGCCGGGTGCGCGCCATCGTCGATGAGGACGGGGCGCGGCTGCGGGCGTTTGCCGAGGCGGCCGGCTTTGATGGTGCGCTGTTCACCTCACTCGACGACTATCTGAAGGCCGACCTGTGCCGCGCCACCATGGTGGTGACGCCGACCGAGCATCACCAGGCGCACGCCATGGCGCTGGTTCGCGCCGGCCACCGCGTGTTGATGGAAAAGCCGCTCACCGGAACGCTGGCGGGCGACGTGGCCTGCTGCGCGGAGCTGGACCGCGATTACCCGAACTCGCTCATGCTGGCCTTCCAGCGGCGGTTTGACCCGGCGCTGGCCTACGGCAAGCAACTGGTGGAGCAGGGCGCCATTGGCCGCATGTTCAAGATCTACTCGGCGCTGGAGGACTCGGGCCCGCCGCCGGATGCCTACCAGAGCGGCGGCATCCTGCCCGACATGTCGGTGCACAACGTGGACGAGATCTTGTGGTTTGCCGGGCGCATGCCGGACCGGGCGATGGCGGTGGGCTCGGTGCTGCACAACAAGCACATTGCCAAGTGCCAGGAGGACTTCGACGACGCGATGCTCTACATGTGGTTTGGCGAGGAGTTGCAGGGGCAGGTGCAGGTGACGCGCAACCACGTGTCGGGCTACCGTGTGGAGTCGATCGTATACGGCGACCAGGGGCAGATTCAGATTGGGCGGTTCTCGCAACGGCCGCAGGAGATCGTCGTGGAGGCCTTTGGCCGCCGTGGCGCGGCGGCGCCGATCGAGCGTAAGGTGTTTCCTGGCGGCAAGGGGGGCGTGGGGGCGCCGGAGTTTCAAGAGCGCTTCGGCCCGGCGTATAAGGCGGAAGCAGCGGCGTTCATCGACTGTTGCCGCCAAGGCAAGCCGTTTCCGACTTCGCATCGCGATGGGCTGCGGGCGCAGCAGGTGATCGAGGCCGGGATGAGCGTGGCCAAGACGCGGCTCGACGGCGCGCCGGTGGGGTGAGCGTTTCGCGGAGTGGGGTGGGAAAGCGGCGGGGTGGTTGCACTCCTGTTCGCCCTCTTGTAGGCTGATCGTGTCCGGAGACGTCTCCCCGTCGGAGCGTTCCTTATGCGAAACGTATTCGCGGCCCTGGTCGGCCTAGTGATGGTGTGTGTGTGCCTGCCTGCGCAGGAAGCCGAGGTAGCCGTGTATCTCAAGGCGGGCGCGGAGCAGCCGGCGGCGATTGTCGAGTCGCTGCAGCGGGAGACACAGGCGCTGCTGCGGCCGGCGGGGGTGAAGCTGGTGTGGCGGGAGTTGCACGAATCCAGCCGGCACGAGGATTTCCAGGCGGTGGTGGTGGCGCGGTTCGAAGGTTCCTGCGTGGCGGCGCGCGAAGAGGTCGAAATGGCGGGAGCGGGACGGCCGGCGGCGCTGGCCTCGACGCCGGTGCAGGAGGGTGTGATTCTCCCCTTTACGACCGTGAATTGCGGGGCGGTGAAACGGCTGACGTCGGCCCTGATGAGGGACGAACCGGGGGCGCGGCGTAATTATCTGTTCGGGCGGGCACTGGGCCGTGTGCTGGCGCATGAGCTGTATCACATTCTGGGCCAGACGCGGCTGCACGCCGATAAGGGGATCGCCAAACCGGCCTTTCATGCACGGGAGTTGCTGGCCGAGACGTTTGCCTTCCACGAGCCGGCGATTCTGGTGATGCGGGCGAGCGCGGGCGAGAGTGTAGCGGCGCCGCCTGAGGTCGCGGGCCGGTAGCACTCCTGGAACGCGGGTGGGCGGCGATTTCGGAACAAAGTCTCACATTCCCCTATGCGAAGCGCGATATGCTCTCCGTGAGGGGGGATGCCCGATCAGCTATGTCGTGTGTCGAGAGGGCGGGTGCGGTTTCACGCCGGCGCCTTGCTTTGCTCCTGGGCGGGAGCCTGCTGGCGCCGCTGCTGGGAGCCGCGCCGCATGACGTTCTGATCCTGAGTTCGTACCGGCCGGGTCAACCCTGGACCGATTCGCAGATTCTGGGCGTGCACGAGCGCATGCAGCGGCAGCCCTTTGAGACGCGGCTGTGGGTGGACTATCTGGATGCGGTGCGCTCGCCGGAGGCAACCAGAGAGTTTACGCAGTGGTTTCGGGCGCGCCATGGCGGGAAGCGGTTCAGCGCGATTGTGGCACTGGACGACGCCGCCATCCGGTATGTGCTGGAGCATGGCGGTCTGTTTGGGACGAGCACGCCGGTGGTGTATGGCGGATTGAACAACAAGGGCCTGCGGGATCAGCTGCCGAGAAGCCGTTTCACAGGGGTATTCGAGGACTTCACGCTCGATTCCATTCTCCAGATGGCGTGGCGGCTGCATCCGGACCGGAAGCGCGGAGTCGTGATTCATGACAGTTCCTCGACCGGACGCGGGGTGGCCGAGACGTTCCGCGAAGAAGAGCGGCGAGCGGGCGGGGCGAGGTTTGAGTACTGGAGCGGGACGGAGCTGACGCAGCGGGAACTGGAGGCGCGGCTGAGGTCGTTGGCGGATGATCAACTGGTGTTTCTGCTGCCGATGAACAGCTTGCGAGAGCAGCCGTATGTGCCCTCGCACCGCGTGGTGACCATCGTCGCGGCGGCGACACAGGCTCCGGTGTACGCGGTGGGCATGGAGGACCCGGATGCGCTGCTGTTCTGTTCGACGGCGAACATGGGGAAGGCGCATGGCCACTACGTGGCGCGGCAGTTGATCCGCGTGCTGCGGGGTGAGCCGCCAGCGCGGATTGCGGTGATCAATGACGAGTTGCTCGACTTTGTCTTCGACTACAAGCAACTAGCGCGGTGGGGAGTGGAGTCCCGGGAGTTGCCAAGCAACTCCTCGCTGGCCCACGAGCCGGACGGGCTGTTCTACCGTTACGGGAATTGGATCGCGGCGGCGGCGGTGTTGGCGCTGGCGCAGACGGGGATCATGCTGCTGCTGATGGCCAACATCTGGAAGCGGCGGCGGGCGGAGCGGGCGCTGCAGGAGGCGCTGCTGGCCGAGAAGGCCTCGTCGAAGGTGAAAAGCGAGTTTCTGGCAAATATGAGCCATGAGTTGCGAACGCCGTTGAACGGGTTGCTGGGGATGTCGCAACTGTTGCATGAATCGTCGTTGACCGAGGAGCAACGGCTCTCCGTGGATGCGATTCAGAGCTGCGGCGGATCGCTGATGAACCTGCTCAACGACATTCTGGAGCACTCACGGCTGGCGGCCGGGCATGTGCGGCACGAACCGCGGAGCACGGACATCGCGCAGGTTGCCCGTGAGGTGGTGCAGTTGCTGGAGCCGGCGGCACTGCGGGCCGGGCTCGAGCTACGCGTGGAGACCAGCGGGGAGACGCCGGCGGCGGTGATGCTGGATCCGCACCGGGTGAAGCAGGTGCTCACCAATCTGATCTCGAACGCCATCAAGTTCACGGCGAGCGGTTCGGTGACGCTGCGCATGCAGCGCCGGGAGGGGCGGCTGCGCTTTGAGGTGGAGGACACGGGGCCGGGCATCCGGCGGGAGGACCAGGAGCGGATTTTTGAGCGCTTCCAACAGGTGGAATCGGGAGCGGCGACGCCATCGGGGGGCGTGGGTCTGGGGTTGACGATCTGCAGCCAGGTGGTGGCGGCGATGAGCGGGCGGATCGGCGTGGAGAGCAAGGAGGGCGAGGGCTCGACGTTCTGGTTTGAGCTGCCCCTGCATCTGCCCGAGGGGACGGCGGTGGAGATGGCGGCGGCAGCGGCGCCGGTGGAGATGGCCGGGGATACGCTGGAGGGACGCACCGTCCTGCTGGTGGAGGACAATTCGACCAACAGCCTGATCATCGAAAGGACGCTGACCAGGCGCGGGTGCGTGCTGACGTGCGTGGAGGACGGGCTGAAGGCGGTGGAACTGGCTACGCGGAGCGAGTTCGATGTGATCCTGATGGACATTCAGCTTCCGGGGATCGACGGCGTGGAGGCGATCCGGAGGATCAGGGCGGCGCCGGGAGGCTCACGCGGGGCCCTGATTGTGGCGCTCACCGCGTTTGCGTTCGAAGAGGACCGGCAGCGCTGTCTGGCCGCCGGAGCCGACGATCACATCAGCAAGCCGGTGAACCTGCGGTTCCTGCGCGAGCGCATCGCCCAACCGCGGAAGCCGCTGGGCTGAAGCGGCGCGGCGCGTGAGCGCGGCGGGTGAGCGCGGCCGGCAAGGGTGTGGGGGGGGAATGCGCGGTCGCGGGTGAGCGCGGCGGGATCGGCGGATTCGTTTAGAGCTTACGCAGGGCGTGTTCGAGGGCTTCAATGAAGAAGTACTCGCCCCACATGACGCTCTCGTTGACGCCGAGGTTCTTGTGGATGTGGTAGACGCCGCCCTTGAGCACGCCTTCCCACTGCGGATCGCCGTCGGCGGTGTACTTCTCACACAGCGTGCGCAGGATGCGCAGCGCGGTGGACCAGTAAAAGTGGCCCTTCACGGGATCGGAGAGCAGGCGGGACAGGCGCAGCATGCCGGCGGCGGCGATGGCGGCGGCGGAGGTGTCCACCTGCTTGCGGGAATCGTTGGGCGCGTTATAGTCCCACGGCGGGACGCCGTCGACGGGGGTGTGGGCGATGTAGTAGTCGCAGCAGGCTTCGGCGGTGCGGAGGAAGTGCGGGTCGCGGGAATATTCGTAAGCGGTGCCGAAGCCGTAGACGGCCCAGGCGAGGCCGCGCGACCAGCAGGAGTCGCCGCGGTAGCCCTGGTGGGTGGCCTGTTTGAGGAACTCACCGGTGTCGAGATCGAAAAGGCCTTCGTGAGCCGTGGAGCCATCGCCGCGGACGAGCGTGCGGCGGGTGGTGAGGCAGTGGCGGATGGCGATGTCGCGCAGGCGGCGGTCGCCGGTTTCACGGGCGGCGTAGAAGATGATGCCGACGTTCATCATGATGTCGATGAAGAGGGAATCGTCGGAGACGAAGCTGCGCAGGTAGTGGCCTTTTTCCTTGAAGCGCATGGCGAGCGTCTGGCCGGCCTGGATGAGGACGTCGTTGAGCGCCTTGTCGCCGGTCTGGCGGTACCAGCGGTGGTAGGTGCTGAGGAAGATGAAGCCGAGGTCGTGGACTTCGCGGTCGAGCTTGCGCGACTCGAGCGGACGCGTGTAGCGCACGGCGAGGTCCTGCCAGTAGCGGCCTTCGGCTGATTCCGGGCCTTCGTGTTTGGAGAAGAGCCACATCATGCCGGGGAAGAAGCCGTCGCACCAGTGGGTCCACTTCGGGCCATCGTGCTTCCAGGCGCCGTCCTGGGTGTACATGGGATAGAAGTCGGGGTGGCGCTCGATGAGGGACTGCGTCTGCTGCTGAGCGAAGTCCATGGTGCGCTCAAACAGGGCGCGGTCGGATTCGAGTTCGAAGTGGATCACAATATTCAGGTTAGCGCAGTCGTTTGCGGGCAGGGGGAGAGTTGAGAGCAGGCGGTTCGGGAGGAGCCGCCGGCGCGGCGATGGAGAGCATCAGGCGCAGTCCTTCGCGCAGTTCGGGGCGGTTGCCGGTGATGGCGATGGTGAAGTGGCCGGGGGTGGGGGTGCGCTCGCCGGGCTCAAAATCGAGCAGCATCTGACGGGTGGTTCCCATTTGCGGTGGCAGCACGTCGTCCAGGCGGATGGCGGCGTCGGCGAAGACACCGGCGGATTCGATCTGTTCGAAGACGAGCGTGTAGTAGGTGAGCGGCGAGCGCGCGGCCAGCGTGCCGCTGCGCAGCAGGCGGCCGTGGATGACGGCTCCCTTGGGCAGGTACGTCTGGCCCTTCATGCGCGCGGCCTTGGTGAGTGTGATGCGGATGGGGCTGCCGACGACGATGGGATGCGTGACCTTCTCGTCGAGTCCGCCTTCGAGGGCCAGTCCGGCCGGGAGCGTGGGGATGGGGACCGGGGCGGCAGGGGGCGGCGCGCCTTCGGCGGGGGGCTCGTCAAAGATCAGCGTCGACTCGCCGGCATACTGGCGGCAGTTGTGGAAGCGGGTGCGGTTGCGATTCGCCGTGCCCTCGGTGTCGGTGATGACAAGATCAGAGGAGGTAGGCAGGAGGAAGCGTTCGGGGCCGATGGCGATGCGCTCGTAGGTGATGGTGTCGGAGGTGGATTGAATTTCCAGGTGCGGGGGGATCTCTTCGGCGGCGTAGGAGAGGCTCACCAGGTCGAGCGTGGCGGCATCGATGGCGAATTCGCCGTGATAGCCGACGACAGCCTGTTGGGTTCCGCCGGTGCGGTCGGCGACGCGGAGCATGTAGCCACTGAGGTGTTGGGGCACGTCGAAGCGCCAGTGGTGGGTGAGTCGTCCGGTGTCGGATGGGCGGGGGCCGAGGTAAGTAAAGCGCGGCACGTTGCCGAAGAAGACGGCGCGGGCGTGGAGGGCGAAGCTGCCGGTGGAGGAGGTGCCGCCGACCATGTCGCGCAGTTCTCGGTCGTCGAACTTGCGCGCGCCGGGCCAGGAGAAGCTCTCCTTGCCATCGATGAGCGCGACCTCAAGGCGGAGCTGGTCGACGAGTTCAAAGCCGCGGCGCGGGTTGCGGCGGCGGGAGCGCTCGATGCTCATCTGGCAGGTGTAGTTGGGCTGGCGGACGAGCACCGTGCGCATGTGTTGTTTGGCGCGGGAAAGAAGGATGAGGTGTTCGGGCAGCGGGGAGGGCGCTTCCTGGGCAAGGAGCGGACTGACGGCGGCAAGCGCTGAGGCCCAGAGTGCTACCATCCGAAACATGGCTTCTACCAAGATAACGGTGAACAACAACGGGTCGCTGAAGATTGAGGGCGATTTCACGGTGGTTGACGCGCAGGGGCGCGAGTTTGGGCTGGCCGGCCGCACGGTGTTGGGACTGTGCCGCTGCGGGTTGTCGGAGAACAAGCCGTTTTGCGATGGTTCGCATGCACGGCAGGGGTTCAGCAGCATGTGCGAGGCGCGCGACCTGCCGCCGCCAAAGCCGAGGGTCTAAGCGAGTTCCCGGCCAGCGAGCCCGTATCCATACCCCTGCGAGGAAGACCTCTCGACGCGGGCCTGCCCTGCGCGGGGGGGGGGCGATACGCCGAGCGCCGCCATGCCGTGAAAAGCTGTGCTCTCTGAACGCGCCATCTTGAGATAGAGTATGGGGCTGACATGAGGGCAATCGCGTTTGTTTTCCTGACTGCTTTGTGCAGTTTAGAGCCGCTCCGGGCGGCCACCGATGTGGACGTGGTCGTGGTGGGCGCCGGTATTGGCGGGCTGACCACGGCCTTGCGCGCCAGCGAGCAGGGCCTGCGCGTGGGCGTGGTGGACATGGCCTCGGTGTTCGGCGGCCATGCCGTGATGTCGAGCGGCGGGCTGTCCATTGTGGGCACGCCGCTGCAAAAAGAAAAGGGCATCGAGGACTCACCGGAGCTGGCTTACCAGGACTTCCTGCGCCAGGGGCAGGACGCCAACGAGGCGATGGTGAAGCTGTATGTGGAGCGCTCGAAGGAGTTGATCTACGACTGGCTGACCGGGCTGGGCGTGAAGTTCACCGGCGTCAGCTCAGGCGGCATTGGCAAGACGGGCAACTCCGCCTACCGCTTCCACATGAACCCGAAGTTGGGCTACGGACTGGTGGCGCCGATCTACCGGGAGTGCCTGCGCAAGGGTGTGGAGTTCCACTGGAACTTCCAGGTAACCGGGCTGGAGACGAATGCCGGCCGCGTGGTGGGCGTAAAGGGAACCAACCTGCGGACGGCCAAGCCGGCGGCGTTGACGGGACAGGCCGTGGTGCTGGCAACGGGCGGCTATGAGAGCAACCTCGAGCTGGTGAGGAGACACTGGCCGAAGCACCTCGGCGAGGCGCCGCCCAAAGTGATGTTGGGTTCGGGAGTGAATTCAAAGGGCTCGGGGCTGGCGCTGGCCGAAAGCGTGGGTGGGGCGTTGACGAAGATGGATCACCAGTGGATCTATTCCCGCGGCATGCCCGATCCGGCGCACATGGCCGAGGGGCGCGGGTTGTATGTGACCATTCCGGGGGCGATCTGGCTCAACGCGGGGGGCAAGCGTTTTGTGAACGAGATGAGCGCGACGGTGGAGTCGATCCGGGCCGTGGTGTCGCAACCCGGCGGGACGTACTGGATGCTGTTTGACGAGGCCTCGGCGAATGCGGTGTTTGTGGTGGGGCCCGACTGGCAGGACCGCCGGAAGGTGCGCGCCGAGGTGGTGAACAACGCGGTGATCGTGAAGACGGCGTCGACGCTGGAGGAAACAGCGCGCAGCGCGGGGTTGCCGCCGGAAGCGGTGGCGGCGAGCGTGAAGCGCTGGAACGAGGCGGTGGAGTCGGGCGCCGACAGCGAGTTCGCGCGGCCGATGAGCAGCCCGCCGGGCCCGCGCGGGGCGTTCCGGCAGACAAAGATCGAGGCCGGTCCGTATCACCTGATGCAGATCTACCCGTTGACGCGGAAGAGCATGGGCGGCATTGCGGTGGACCTCGACGGCCGTGTGCTCAACCGTGCAGGGCAGGCCGTGGCCGGCTTGTATGCCGTGGGCGAAACCACGGGCGAAGGGGGCATCAACGGGCGCGCGGCGCTGGAGGGGACGTTTCTGGGGCCGGCGATTGTGCAGGGGCACATGGCGGCGGCGCACCTGGCAACGTCAGTGAAGCCGGCGGCGCGGGCCACGGGGCAAGCGGCGCGGGGCGCGATGGGCGAGGCGGGCAAAGGGTTGAGCGCCGAGTGCACGCAATGCCACGCCATGGCGCGGTTGACGGCGCGCAAGCGGCCGGGCTACTGGCACTTCGAAAAGCTGCACGCAGTGGTGGCCGGGCGAGGCACGGAGTGCAAGGCCTGCCACGCCGAGATGGCGCCCTATCGCGCGGGGGCGCACCGCATCGACCGCATGGCGCAGATCGACACGTGCGTGGCCTGCCACCTCGTGAGGGAGTAGGCGGAACTAGGCGTTGGCCACCCGTTTCAGCGGCTCACGGGAGGCGGCCATATAGCGGACGGCGGCGTCGAGCGATTCGCGGTAGTAGTCAGAGAGCCTGGTGTTGTGCCCGCGGGCGTCCTCCAACTGGCGGTCGAGCCTGGGGTGGCTGGCATGCGCGGTGGGGGGGCGCCACGTCTTGGAACCGCTTTTCCCGAAATTGCGCAAGGATCGGGCGACCATGCGGTCGACCATTTTGTGGGCGAGCGGATGGGGAATGCCGGCGTCGCGGAGAGAGACCGTGGCTGCTTCCAGCAGGGGAAGCAGAATGAGGCTGGCGAGGTCAGCGGCGGCGGTATAGAACGGCGTGCCGCGGGTTTCGATTTCCAGCACTCTACCGCGTGTGGCCTCGAGCATCTTGCGCGTACGCTGGACGGCGCGCACTTCGCCCTCGACCAGGAAATGGGGTTTGTCGAACCAATCGAGCGGTATGACCGAGGCCGTGTGCGCTCCACGGCGGGAGAGCGTTTCCAGATCGCGGCTGTCGAGTGAATCACTGCACAGAACGACATCGCGCCCGCGCCAGTCAGGCACGGCATCGACCATATCGCGGACCAGGTGGGGAACACGCCGTTGGGGGGCGCAGATGAGAAACAAACAGGCGGCGGGAATATCCGCCACCGAACGAACAGCCACTCCTCCTTTGAGCGCATTTACTGCGCGGCTGGCCTCGCGATAGGTCGGCGCCTTCACTGGACCGATGAGTTTCACGATTTCAGGAAACCGGGAAACCGGACTATGAGTGATGGACCCGGCTGTCAGGAGAGCCAGGCTCATGGATTCCTTCATTGATGAAGCGGGACTTGAGCTGTTGCAACCGGTCGCGGAGCTGCGCGGCCTTTTCGAATTCAAATTTCTTTGCGGCCTCCCTCATCTGCAGCTCCAATTGCGCCAGCCAATGTGCCCGTTCCTCCTCAGACATAGTATGGGGCTCCGCCTCCGGTTCGTCTAGAGGAACGGTGACGTAATCGGCTTCGGCGACGGCGACTAATTGCATGTCAATTGGCTTGATAATCGTCTGCGGAGTAATACCATGCTCCTCGTTGTAAGCGAACTGAATGGCGCGGCGGCGTCCAGTTTCATCCAGCGCCCGGCGCATGGACTCCGTCATCACGTCGGCATACAGGATGGCGCGGCCGTTGACGTTGCGGGCGGCGCGGCCAATGGTTTGAATGAGCGAGCCGACCGAGCGCAGGAAGCCTTCCTTGTCGGCGTCGAGGATGGCGACGAGCGAGACTTCGGGTAGGTCGAGGCCTTCGCGGAGTAAGTTGACGCCGATGAGCACGTCGATCTCACCGCGCCGCAGATCGCGCAATATTTTGATGCGGTCGAGGGTGGAAATTTCGGAGTGGAGATACGTACAACGGACAGCGGCCTCGGAGTAATATTGCGCCAGATCCTCGGACATTCGCTTGGTCAGCGTAGTGACGAGCACGCGTTCATCGGCCTCGGTGCGGGCGCGGATCTCCTTGAGCAGGTCGTCGACCTGGCCGCGAATGGGGCGAACCTCGACGATGGGGTCAATGAGTCCGGTGGGGCGGATGACCTGCTCGACGACGACACCGCCGGATTTGGTGAGCTCATAAGGCCCGGGGGTGGCCGAGACATAGACGAGTTGGTGGACGCGGTTCTCGAACTCCTCGAAGGTGAGCGGGCGGTTGTCGAGCGCCGAGGGCAGGCGAAAGCCGTGGGCAACCAGGTTCTCCTTGCGCGAACGGTCGCCGTGAAACATGCCCTGCAACTGGGGGATGGTCTGGTGTGATTCGTCGATGAAGACGAGGGCGTCGCTGGGCAGATAATCGAGCAGCGTGGGCGGGGCCTCACCGGGGAGCCGGCTGGTGAAGTGGCGCGAGTAGTTCTCGATGCCGTGGCAGTAGCCGACCTCCTTGATCATCTCCAGGTCGAACATGGTGCGCTGGTGGAGGCGCTGCGCCTCGACGTGCTTGTTCTGCTTGTAGAGCTCGGCGGTCCACCATTGCAGCTCGTTGCGGATGGAGGCGACGGCATCGACGCGCGATTGCGGCGTCATCACGTAGTGCGACTTGGGGTAGATGGGCAGGCGCTGGTAGGTTTGACGGATCTGCCCGGTAAGCGGATCGAACTGGGCCAGCGATTCGACCTCATCACCCCAGAGTTCAATACGGAAGGCGTAATCGTCGTAAGTCGGGTAGACCTCGATGACGTCGCCGCGAACACGGAAGCTCCCGCGTTCGAAAGTGGAGTCCGACCGCGCATAGAGGATTTCGACGAGCTTGGAGAGAATCTGCTGGCGGGAAATCTGCTGGCCCTTTTCGAGCATGAGCAGCATGCCGTAGTAGGCTTCCGGCGAGCCCAGGCCGTAGATGCAGGAGACGCTGGCGATGATGACGCAATCGCGGCGTTCAAAGAGCGAGCGGGTGGCGGAGAGGCGGAGCTTATCGAGCTCGTCGTTGATGGTGGATTCCTTCTCGATGTAGGTATCGGAGGAGGGAATGTAGGCTTCCGGCTGGTAGTAGTCGTAGTAGGAGACGAAATACTCGACGGCGTTGTGGGGGTAGAAGCTTTTGAACTCGTGGTAGAGCTGGGCGGCGAGCGTCTTGTTATGGGCCAGGATGAGGGCGGGCCGCGAGGTGATCTCGATCACCTTGGCCATGGTGAACGTTTTGCCCGACCCGGTGACGCCGAGCAGAACCTGGTGCTGTTCACCGTCGGCGAGGCCGCGCGTGAGCTGGGTGATGGCCGCGCCCTGGTCGCCGCGCGGTTTGTAGTCGATGGCCAGGCGGTAGGACATTCTTTCAGTGTACGAAGCCGGATAGGGGATTCGTGGCGTCTGGCCAGCTTGCTGTATACTGCCGTCATCGTGGTTCGAGTTGTTTTCATCCTGATCGCCGCTGCTGCGGCCGCCTGGGCGCAACATGGCAGCACCTTCCGTCTGTCAAACCCCTTTCAGTCCGCAAAAGACAAGGAGGAGGGGGGGGCGACTTTTCGCCACCAGTGCGGCAGCTGTCATGGCGCCAACGGCAAGGGCGGCAACGGAGGTTCCAACCTCACCACAGGCACGTTCCGATACGCCACCTCGGAGGAAGCCATGTTCCGGGTGATCACGCAGGGGATCCCCGGCACGGCAATGCCGCCGTTTCCATCCGGGGGCGTTCGCGTCTGGCAGGTGATCACCTATATCGCTTCCTTGCGTGAGGGCCCGAGGAACTTCACGGGAAATGCGCAGCGCGGCAGGTCATTGGTGGAGAAGCAGGGTTGCCTGCAGTGCCACTCGTTGGCCGCGCCGGAATTCGTTGATGCCGCACGGCGGCTGTCTCGTTCGGAGTTGCGGCAAGCCCTTCTCGAGCCCGATGCATGGGTGGCGCCGGAGTACTGGGCATGGAAAGGGACGCTTCGCGGGCAGCGGGTTGTGGAAGGGCGGCGGCTGAACGAGGACACCTTCTCCGTGCAGGTGATGGAGAAGAGCGGCAGGCTTCGAACCATTCCCAGGTCCTCTCTGCTTAAGGTTGTCCATGAGCCCCGTTCGTCCATGCCTTCCTTCCAAGGCAAGTTGGGGGAGAACGACATCGACCACATACTGACTTATTTGGAGAGCTTGCGGTGAGAACTCTGGCAACACTGGCAATCATCATCGCGGCCGCGGGCATGACCGCGGCCGCACAGTCGGGCGCGGAATGGCCAACCTATCACGGGACCACTTCAAGTTGGCATCATTCGACGCTCAAGCAGATCACGCCGCTCAATGTAAAGAATCTGGAAGTGAAATGGGTATACCAGGCGCAGTCACTGGAGAAATTCGAGACCACGCCGCTGGTGGTGAACGGGGTGATGTATTTGACGGAGCCTCCGAATACGGTGGTGGCGCTCGATCCGGTTACGGGGCGTGAATACTGGGTCTATGAGCACCGGCTTCCGGAGGGGGTGCTTCCGTGCTGCGGAAAGGTGAATCGGGGCCTGGCGATGTCCGGCGGGCTGCTCTACATGGGCACCCTGGATATGAAACTGTTGGCCATTGACGCGGCCACCGGCCGTAAGGTTTGGGAAAAGGAGCTGGGAGGATTCGAAAAAGGCTACTCCCTGACGCATGCGCCGCTGGTTGTGAATGACATCGTGATCGCCGGAACGGCAGGCGGTGAATTCGGCATTCAAGGGTTCATCGCAGCCTTCAATGCACAGACCGGAGAGGAGGTCTGGCGCTTCAAGACCATCCCGGAACCGGGAGAGCCTGGGCATGAGACCTGGGAGAATCAGGCGTGGCGGACCGGAGGAGGCAGCATCTGGTTGACGGGCTCCTATGACCCCGCGCTCAATCTGACTTACTGGGGCGTCGGTAATCCTTCGCCGGATTGGAATCCGCACGTGCGGCCGGGCGACAACCTATACACCGACTCGGTCGTCGCCCTCGACGCCAGCACGGGAAAGCTGAAATGGCATTTTCAGTTCACACCGCACGATGAGTGGGATTGGGATGCCGTGCAAACAGCGGTGCTTGTTGATGGCGCATGGAAGGGAGCGCCGCGCAAGCTGATGCTGTGGGCCAACCGCAATGGTTTTTACTATGTCCTGGACCGGGCAACGGGTGAGTTTCTGCACGGCGTGCCGTTTGTGAAGCAGGATTGGGCCGAACGGCTCGACGCGAAGGGCCGCCCCGTGAAGGCGCCCGGTCGAGGATCAACACCCGAGGGGTCCTTAACGTTTCCGGGGGTCCAGGGCGGCACCAACTGGTTTGCCCCTTCCTATAGCCCCGTCACCAAGCTCTTCTACTTGTCCGCCTGGGACGACTACTCCAGCCGTTATTACTCGTGGGACCAGCCGCACGAACCCGGCCGGTGGTTTGGCGGCGGAGGCGTAACCTCCGACGTTTCGCCGACGCGGCGCGACCGGCTGAACCGGCGCAAACCGGACTCGGGCTACGGCGCCATTCGCGCTCTGAAATGGGACACGGGCGAAAAGGTGTGGGAGCACAAGATGACCGACGTGAGCGAGAGCGGGATTCTCACCACAGCGACCAACGTTCTCTTCAGCGGCAATCGCGAAGGCCACTTCTTCGCGCTCGATGCGACCACGGGCGGCCTGTTGTGGCGCGTGTATCTGGGCGGGCAGGGGGCGTCATCGCCGATCACGTATGCGGTGGACGGCAAGCAGTATGTGACCGTGGCCAACGGCCATTCGATGTTCACATTCGCCCTGCGCGATGGGGCGAAGTAGCCGCCGCGCGGGACTCAGCGTCACCCTACTTCCAGGCGCCGAGAATCGCGCCCATGATGACGAACGACACGGCGTGATAGCCGGCGTTGATCAGGAACAGCTTCATCGAGCGCGCTTCGAAGAGATAGGTGACGCCCATGGCCATGGCGACCCAACCGATGCCGGCCAGCGCGCCGGCGGCCATGCCCCAGGCCAGGTCGGGCGGGCCTTGCAGGAAAGCGGCGAGGTTAAAGGCCATGATCAGCGCCAGCACGAACGACATGCCGAAGACGACGGCGAGGGAGCGCTCTTGGAGCTGAGCGTCGCTCAGTCCGGTTTCGCGCTGCCAGGCGCGGCCGAAGACGGCAGGTGAATACCAGATGCCGCCTAGAAGGAATGTGGCCAGGGCCGCAGCGCCCACGGCGAGCCAGTTCAGTTTCGAAGGGTCCATAGATCCGGTACGATACGGCCATACCGTGAGCGAAGCAAGAGTTGAGGCGCTGAACCCGGAAATGGAGCTGCCGAAGCCGGAGACGGCGCGGCTGAAGGCGGGGCCCGAGTCGAGGCCGGAGTTCGCCCTGCGCGACCTGCGCATCCGGTTGATCATGATTCCAGCGTTCGGCCTTGTGATCCCGCATCTCACCGGGCTGTTCGGCACGCTCGGTCCGCGCGACGGGCTCTACTGGCTGGGCTACCTGTGGTTCACGGCGCTGTCGTTTCTCATTTGGCACGGCAACCGGTGGATGCTGCTGGTGCAGCGGCGGCGGTTGGACTGGTTTCAACATCCGACGCGGAAGATCGTGCTGCTCGTGCTGGCCAATGTGTTCTACACGGCGCCGCTTTCGGCGGCCATGCTGTGGCTGTGGTATCGCGGATTGGGGGCGGAGGCGGACTGGGGGGCGATTCGCGCCTCGACGCTGATGAGCGTGATTTGCGTGCTGTTCATCACACACGTCTACGAGACGGTGTATCTGATCCAGCAGCGAGAATCGGACCTGGTGCGCGTCGAGCAGGTGGAGCGCGCGCGGGCCGAGGCGGAACTGGAAGCGCTCAAGGCGCAGGTGGACCCGCACTTCCTGTTCAATTCGCTGAACACGCTGTCGTGGTTGATCGAACATGATGCGGGGCAGGCGCGGCGGTTCAATGAGAACCTGGCCGAGGTCTACCGCTACATCCTGCACCATAAGGGGCGCGACCTGGTGATGGCCGAAGAGGAGCTGGCGTTCCTGACACGCTACTGCGAGCTGCTGCGGCTGCGCTTCGGCGAGGCGGTGGAATGGGAGCTTCCCAGCGGCAGGGAGATGGAGGGTCTGCTGGTGCCGCCGATTTCATTGCAGATTCTCGCCGAGAACGCAGTGAAGCATAACGAGCTGTCGCGCGAGCGCCCGCTGCGCGTCCGGCTGGAGCGGGACGGCGACGGCCTGACGATGAGCAACGAACGGCGGCCGCGCACGGGCGTGCGCGAATCCGGGCGCGTCGGGCTGCGCAATCTCGATGAGCGCTGCCGTTTGATCCTGGGGCGCTGCCTTGAGGTGCGCGAGGCAGGCGGCGAATTCCGCGTCACGTTGCCGGTGGGGCGGCTGGCGTGAGAATCGTGATTCTGGAGGACGAACCGCTGGCGCGGCGCAGGCTGGCCGAGTGCCTCACGGCGTGCGATCCGGGCGTGGAGATGGCGGCGGAGTTGGGAAGCGTGGCGGAAGCGCTCGAGTGGTTTCGCAGGCACAGGCAGCCCGACCTGCTGTTCGCCGATATTCAACTGGGCGATGGAACGTCGTTTGACCTGCTGCGGCAGGCGCGCGTGGAATGTCCCGTGGTGTTCACCACGGCCTATGACGACTATGTTCTGGAGGCCTTCCAGACGAACGGGATCGACTACCTGCTGAAGCCGATCAGGCAGGAGGCGGTGGCGGCGGCGCTGGAAAAGTATGCGCGGCTGCAGGGACACTTTCTCGCCGACCATGCCGCGCTGGCGCAGGCGCTGAAGCGGCCCGCCGGCGCACGCGAGCGCTTCCTGGTACGTAAGGCCAACGAGTTTCTCAGCGTGCCGACGGCGGAAATCGCCTATCTGTTCAGCGAACACAAGCTGGTGTTCCTGGTTACGCGAGAGGGCAAGCGGTTCGTGTTGGACAAGGCGCTCACGGAGGTCGAAGGGGAACTGGAGCCGGGGCGTTTCTTCCGGCTGAACCGAAACTACCTGGTGTCGATCGAGGCGGTGGCGCGGTGCGCGCCGCACGGCAAGGGCAAGTTGCTGGTGGAGCTACGGCCGGCAACGAGCGCCGAAGTGATCGTCAGCCAGGAGCGCGCGGCGGCCTTCAAGCGCTGGCTGGGGGAGTAGGCGGCGGAGCGTTGGCATGCTCATGAACGGCGTTGTAGGCGCAGCCGTAGAGGGCGACCACGCTGAGCATGTACATCCACACGATGAGCGCGATGACGGTGGCCACGCTGCCGTACATGACGTTGTAGTTGGAGACGTTGCGGACATACCAGCCGAATGCCAGCGTGAGCAGGAACCAGAGCACGGTGGCGACCACGGAGCCGCGCCACACGGCGGCCCACGATTGCCTGCGGCGCGGGCCGATGCGGTAGAGCAGCATGGTAACCAGCGTCACGGCGAGGAAGGCGATGAGGAAGCGCAGCGCCTTGCCCGCGAGCAGCAGGCTGGAGGTGGCCTGGCTGAGCACGGCGTCATCCTGGAGATAGCTCAGCACCCAGCGCTCACTGCGGTCACCGAAGAGGATGAGCGCCGAGGCGCCGACGGCGGGCAGGGCCGAGGTGAGCACGAGCAGGGCGGCATAGCCGCGCTGCTTATACCAGGGCCGGCCGACAGGCACGTGGTACACGGCGTTGAAGCCCTCCATCAGGCTGAGCATGAGGCCCGAGGCGGCGTAGAGGCTGATGAGCGTGGCCCCAATGAGGACCGACAGCGGGCGCTGGCCTTCGACGGCGAAGCGTTTCAGCACCATCTCCTCGGCGCCGGGCGGGACGATGTGTTCGAGAAACCAGGACAACACGGGGAGCACGGCGTCAGCTTGCGCCTGGACCAGAAGGGTGGCCAGTGTTGTCAGAACGGGGAAGAAGGCGAGCAGGCCGGAATACGCGGCGCCCTTGGAGATGGAGAGGCAATTTTCCTCGTAGGTCATCCAGGCGGCGCGTTTGAGGAGAGCCAGCGTGCGGGCCAGCATGATCAGGCCGCCTTGAGGTGGCGTGCGCGCCACAAGGCGCGCGCGCAGAGGCTGAGGGAAATGGTCCAGGCCAGCAGCGAGAGCCAGCCGAACAGGCGCGTCTCGCGGGTGGCTTGAAACCGCAGAACGACATGCGTGTTCGCGGAGGGCTCAAGGCGGGCGAGCAGGAAGCCGAGTTGATCGGCGCTGATGGAGACGGGCTTGCCATCCTGGGTCACCTGCCAGCCGGGATGATAGTTGACCTGCACCGACAGTAGTTTCCCCAGCGGAACGGGAGCGCGCACCTCGATGCGCGACGGCGATGGCGCGTAGACATGCACGGCCGGGCGGCGGGGATCGTGGATGGCGGCGAGGTAGCGGCTGAGGGCGCGCGTGCCGGCGCTGAGCGGCGGTTCGCTCACCACGTCGGAGGGATTGATGAGATGCGCGAAGCCGGAGTAGGGCAGGCGGTAGATGCGGTCGCCGCGGTCGTCGTGGACGCGGGGGAGGATGCCTTCGAACTTCTCCGGCAGCCGCGTATCGCGGAAATACTCCGAGGAATCGGCTGTGTGTACGGCGACGTATTCCACGCCGAGGGCGGCGAGCAGCAGTGCCGAGTCGCGGCCTTCTTCGCCGGGCTTGCTGCGGGCCGAGGAGCGGGCGCGATAGAGGAAGTCGGCGGGGCGGCGGTCGGCGAGTCCCGATTCAAAGGTGCCGCCCAGCTGCGGGATCGGCGCGAGCGCATTCAAGCGGTAGCGTGTGCCGCCGGTGACGGCCACACGCCCGCGGGGGCGCAGGCTTCGCAGGGCATCCACTGTGCGTACCTCCGCTGTTTGCCGGGCGGGGATGGGGTGAAGCGCCGAATAGGCGGTAGTGGCGTAGAGTGTCACCTGCGTCGCGCCGAGCCAGCAGACCGACGCAATCAGCGCGAGGCCCACCAGTTGCGTGATGAGCCAGCGGTGACGCACGGCGCGGCGCAGGGTCTCCATGGCGAAGAGGATTGCGAAGAGCTCAAACTCCATGGCATAGCGGCGCGACTCGGGGAGCGTATTGTAGCCGAAGCGATAGAAGCCGGCGACGATCCAGGCAAAGCCGAAGGCGCAGAGCGCGAGGTAGCACCAGAAGAACGACTGGCGCGCGCGCAGGAAGAGCAGGCGGATGAGCAGCGCGCCCACGGGAAGGCCGAGCATCATCCAGACCTGCGAGGTTTGGAACTTATATTCGTAGGCGTCCTTGGGCCAGTTGAAGGCCATGGTGGAGACGAACGTTGGCGTCAACCAGAAGGCCGCCAGCAGGTAGGCCAGCAAGGCCGCGGCGAGAACACGGGTGGCGCGGAAATTGGTCCAGGCGCGCGTGCCGAGGCCGGCCAGCAGCAGGGCGAGCATGCACCAGGCGAGGGCGACGGCGGCGATCCAATTGGACAGCGTCACCGCCATCATGGCCAGGGCGGCTAGAAAGATACGCCAGAAGCCGGGGCGCGTGGCGGCCGACCATGCGGCGATGATTGCCAGCGGCAGCAGAGCCAGCCCCACGTTGTGTGGCCCCTCGCCGTATTTCACGAGCACCTGCAAACGCCACGGCAGTTGCGCCAGGCCGCGGTCGCCATCGAGCTGTTCGAACAGCGCGTAGCCGGGAGACCACAGCGTCCAGGCCAGCGCGCTCAGCGTCGCCCACAGCGTACTGCGCGTGAACAGCCGAACGAGCCACCACACGGCCAGCGGCGCGCAACAGGTGGCCACGGCCACGATCAGGCGCCACAGGTAGGGGAACTCCACGGCGGGCAGCAGGCGGGTGGTGACAGCGGCGGCGTAGGGCAACAGCGGCAGGTAGAGAAATTGCGTCGGCAGGCCGTTGTACTGCAGCGGATTCCAACTCCAGGGATGCGGGTTGGCGGCGATGGTTCGGGCAATGGAGGCGTAGCCCATCTCGATACTGTCGCGGTAGACGGATTCGCCGGGGAAAAAGAGGATGAGGTTGAAGCCGAAGCTCACCATGGCCACCACGCCGAGTCCGGTGAGTGTGAGGGTGGGCCTGCGCCAGCGCGGAGCCAGGGGCCCGCCGCCGCGCGAGGCGAGGAGCAGGTAGAGGAGGATGAGCGCGGTGACGGCGGTGACGAGGCGGCCGATGGCGTTTTCGCGGGGCAGCGTGAAGGTGAGCAGGATGTCGCGGTCGCCGGCGGGGGTGTCGATGAGGAGGAAGCCGAGCGGGTCGCGGCGTACGGGAAGCGAGGCCCCGGCGCCGCTGTAAGCGCGCCAGTAGGGGTCGAAGTTTTCCTGCACCACCAGCGCTTCGCCTTCCTCGAAGCGGGCGCGAATGCGGACGCGGTCCGGCGCTTCGCGATTCACCTCGGGACGGCGGTCGGGGCCCTGTTCGATGGCGGCCGTGTAGGCGCGCAGATGATCGACATTCACCGGACGGGCGATGACGGGCACGGCCTCCAGTTGCGCCTTGCGCACGATGCGCGCGCGTTCGGAGAAGCGTCGCGGAATGCGGTAGACGAAGTCGCCCTGGCCGCTCGAGTAGAGCGTGTCCATGTGTTTGGCGAAGAGGTCCGTGCGGACATAGTCGTGGTAGACCTCGGTGGATGTCTTCTCGTGCACGGCGATGGCGCTGACGCCGAAGGCTTGCATCCAGACCTTGGTCATCTCCGGGTCTTCGCCAAAGGTGGCCTGGTAGTAGGGCTCGATGACGAGATCATTCAGCATGCCCTGTTCGGAGCCGCCGCCGAGTTGCGGAATGTGATGCCAGGTGTTGAACCAGAAGCGCAGCGATCCGGTGGCCAGGATGCGTTCGCCCGGCAGGTGCGTGGCGATCCACTCCGTCATGCGGTATTCGATGCGGTTCCGCGGCTTGCGGTCTTCGGGGAAGTACTCCCAGGCGCGGCGGATGTAGCCTTTGGCGGGAACCAGCGCGGCCACGAACAGCAGCACGGTGAGCGCGCGCGGCAGCCACCGCCCGTGGCGCGCATGCACGGGACCGAACTTGCGCCCGGCCAGCCAGCGCAGGAACTCGACGCCCAACAGGATGAGGGCAAGGTCAAGCTCCGGGGCCAGCCGCTGCGGTTCGCCGGCAACGCGGAAATCGAAATGATTTTGTCCGGCCACGTTGAGCGTGAAGAGCATGGCGAAGCCGGTGACGAAGACGAACCACGCCCGCCGCGGCTGTCCTTGGGCCTTGCGCCAGGTGAGCAGGGCGTAGATCGCAATAAGCACCACGGCGAGCACGGCGGACCAAAGATGACCCGGCTGCGACACCCAGCGCAGGTTGCGCGTGGTGATTTCGAGATAACTGGGGGAGAGCCAGAAGGCGGTGAGGCCATAGGCGAGCAGGGCGATGGCGGCGCCGCGCAGCCACACCCACCAGTCCTTTTCCGCCAGGAAGACGGCCCAGGCCAGGAAGGGGAACATGAGCGCCAGGGCGGTGGCTCCGTAGAAATTGATGGAGACCGCGGCGGCGCTCAAGATGGCCGAAGCGGCGAGCCAGCCTGACCGCCCACGGCGCAATCCGAACCAGGCCGCGCCGAGGGCCCACGGCAGCAGGGCCCAGGCCGACATGTGCGGCCCTTCGCCCCAGCGCATGAGGGCGTTGAGGCGGTTCGGCAGCCAGTAGTGCGGCTGCACATCGTCCCAGAATTCGGGCAGGATCAGATAGCCCGGCGAGATGAGCAAGGAGGCAATCGCCGCCGCGGCAGCAGCCGGCCGCGAACGCGTGCAGGCAAAGACGAAGAAGTAGACGCCGCCGATGGCGATGCAATAGAACATCGCGACGAAGAGATGGTAGGAGTGGGCGAAGCTGCGCCCGGTCCACTCGTGCAGCAATGCAACGCCATAGCGCAGACCGGGCGGATAGATGTAGTCCCAGCGAGTGCCGCAATACCAGTTGGGCTGCCAGTTGGGGTGGGGCAGGTTGCCGGCCAGGAAGTGCGCATCGGAGATGAAGGTGCTCTCGATGGTGCCCCAACTGTCGAGAAACCCCAGTTGGAAGATGGGCCAGATGAACACGGCCGCCAGCAGGGCCAGCAGGATGAGGTCGAGTGCCGGGGCCAGCCGGCGGCGCAGGTCAGACAGGGGCATGCCCGTTGGATGGATTCGTAACGCTGGAATAGCGGCGGCGCAGGCTTTCGAAGCGGCGCTGTTTCCACAGCCCGCTGCGGTGCAGAATGTAGCGGGCCAGCACCCAGAGGATGGACAGGCCGTAGCGCGAGCTCTGCAGGAACGAAGCCGACGAGGCCTGCGGGAAGTAGCGCGTCGGCACGGGCACTTCGTCGATGCGCGCCTTCACCTCGACGAATTGCGCCATGATCTCCTGGTCGAAGATGAAGTTGTCGGAGTTCATCTCGACGTGGACCGCTTCCAGAATTTCGCGCGTGTAGGCGCGGTAGCCGGTATGATATTCGGCCAGCTTGAGGCCGAACACAACGTTTTCGCACATCGTGAGAAAGCGGTTGGAAATGTACTTCCACCATGGCATTCCCTGCTCCATGACGCGGCCGCCGAGCAGGCGCGACCCCAACACGACGTCGGCCTGGCCTTTCTCGATGGGCGCGATCACCTCCGGCAGCAGCGTCGGGTCATATTGATAATCCGGGTGGACCATCACGATGATGTCGGCGCCGGCGCGCAGGGCCTCGCGGTAGCAGGTCTTCTGGTTGGCGCCATAGCCGTAGTTGCGGTTGTGGACGAACAGCTCCAGCCCCAGTTCGCGGGCGATCTGAATCGTCTCGTCGGAGCTGCCGTCGTCGACGAGAATGACGAGGTCGACCACGTCGTGGGGAAGCTCGGCATAGGTCATGCGCAGCGTGCGGGCGGCGTTGTAGGCGGGCATCACAACGACGACCTTCGGTTTGGCGGCCGGCGAAGGGCTCACGGCAATCTCCTCTCAGGGCGGGCCACGACGATGCACTGGTAGGCGAACAGCCGCATCCAACACTTCGCCAGCACGGCGCTCAGCGCGTTGGCCGCGCGCAGCCAGAGCGCGCCAGCCGAGTGCGGGAACTTCAACTCGAGGGGCGGCGTGGTCACCGCGACCAGCTTGAGCGAGAAGCCGGCGCTCTGGAACAGGCCGAGCCAGCCGTCCCACATGTAAAAGTGGAGGTGGGTTCTGTCAAACAGGCCCTTATCCTGTTGGGGGAAAGAGCCCGCCAGGACATGAAGGCGGAAGTACCAGTGGCCGCTGTTGGGCAGCGAAGCCACCAGTTGACCGCCGGGGGTCAACAGCGCGTGGAACTGGCTCAGAAGGGCGGCGGGATCGCGCAGATGCTCCAACACGTCGGCGCAGAGAATCCAATCGAAGGCGCCACGCAGGGCGGGAAGTCCGGCGTCAAGGTCGATCTGATGGAATTCCAGTTTGCCGTCAAACTCAGGCACCAGCGGATAGCGTTCCAGGGCCGTTACCGCAAATCCTCGCTCGGCCAGCATCAGGGCGAATTCTCCCGTGCCGGCTCCCACATCGAGGATGCGCTGACCCTGACCGGAGGCGGGCAGCAACGCGAGGATCTGTGCGTGGCTGCTCGTGGCGCTTACCTTCAGCGCATAATGAGCCCGGTTTGGGGTGGCTACAATCACTGGAATTTCCTATTTAGTGTAACTGTTTAGCCCGAGCGGGGGTCGCCGAAAGAAGCCTCCGCGTTGCAGCGCCCGCCCGCCGCGCGCTACCTTGGTGGCTGACTCCATGTCCTGGTTTAGCAAGAAGCAGTCGCCGGTTCCGATGCCGGACAGCGAACGGACGGTGAAAACCGAGGGGCTGTGGCAGAAGTGCGACGGCTGCGGCCAGATCATCTGGCGCAAGTCGCTCGAAGACAGCCTCCATGTGTGCGATAAGTGCGGTCATCACTTCCGCATCGATGCGCGCGAACGCATCCGCCTGCTCATTGACGAGGGCACCTTCGAGGAGAAGGACGCCGCCATGGCCACCTCCGACCCGCTCTCCTTCGTCGATTCCCGCCCCTACCGCGACCGCTTGAAATCGATGCGGAAAGCCACCGGCATGCAGGATGCCATCGTCTGCGGCCACGGCCAGATGCAGGGCCGCCCCGTGGAGATCTGCTCCATGGAGCTGAAGTTCATCGGCGGCAGCATGGGCACGGTCGTCGGCGAGAAGATCACACGGTCGATTGAGCGTTGCATTGCCGGCCGGGTGCCGCTGGTGATCATTTCGGCCTCCGGCGGCGCGCGTATGCAGGAAGGCGCCGTAAGCCTGATGCAACTGGCCAAGATCTCGGCCGCGTTGATGCGCCTGGACGAGGAACGCATCCCCTTCATCAGCGTGCTCACGGACCCGACCACGGGCGGCGTCACGGCCAGTTTCGCCATGCTCGGCGACCTCAACATCGGCGAACCCGGCGCGCTCATCGGCTTTGCCGGTCCGCGCGTGATTGAGCAAACCATCCGGCAGAAACTGCCCGATGGCTTTCAGCGCAGTGAGTTCCTTCTGAAGCACGGCTTTCTGGACGCCGTCGTCCCCCGTTCCGAGTTGAAGAGTTACATTGCCGGCGCTTTGGGCTTCTTCGTAGGCAATTAGAATTCCGGGAGGGTGGATTGATGCGTCGCTTCCTCGCCTTGGCCGCGGCTTGTGTGTCCCTGCTGCCGGCGGCTGATTTCGATCTGATCGTGTTGCGTGCGCGCGTCGTGGACGGCACGGGCAATCCGTGGTACCGCGCCGACGTGGGCGTGAAGGGCGGACGCATCGCCGCCATCGGCAACCTCACGGGCAAAACGGCCGACCGCACCATCGACGCCCTCGACCGTGTGCTCGCCCCCGGCTTCATCGACGTCCACACGCACATTGAGGGCGCCGTGGAGCAGGTGCCGCGCGGCGACAACTACCTGATGGACGGCGTCACCACGGTGGTGACGGGCAACTGCGGCGGCAGCCGCGTGAAAGTGGCCGAGTGGTTCGCCGAGTTGGAGAAGACCGGGCTCGGGCTCAACGTCGCCACGCTGATCGGCCATAACTCCGTGCGCCGCGAGGTGATGGGAACGGCCAACCGCCAGGCCACGCCGGAGGAATTGACGAAGATGGAAGCACTCGTCGAAACGGCGATGCGCGAAGGCGCGGTCGGCTTTTCGACGGGGCTCATCTACATCCCCGGCACCTACTCCAACACCGCTGAGGTGGTGGCGCTCGGCAAAGCGGCGGGCCGCCACGGCGGCGTCTATGCCAGCCACATGCGCGACGAAGGCGAGAAGGTGCTCGACGCGATTCGCGAGGCCGTGGAGGTGGCCAAAGCCGCCGGCGTGCCGGCGCAGCTCTCCCACTTCAAGATCGACACGCCGCGACTGTGGGGCATGAGCACGCAGTCACTGGCACTAGTGGAACAGTACCGCCGCGAAGGCGTGGACGTGGTGGTGGACCAGTATCCGTATGATCACTCTTCCACCAACCTCGGCATTACGCTACCCTCGTGGGCGCTGGCCGATGGCGACGAGGCGGTGCGCGAACGGCTGGCCAGCGCTGAAACGCGGGCCCGCATCAAGGGCGAGATGCTGGAACGCCTGAAGAACCTCGGCCATGCCGATTACAGCTACGCCATCGTCGCCCGCTACCGCCCGGAGGCCAGCTACGAGGGCAAGAATATCAGCGAGGTGAACGTGCTCATGGGCCGCGCCAAGACGATCGAGAACGAAGCCGAGACCATTCTCGACATCATGCGGAAAGGTGGCGCGCAGATGGTCTACCATTCCATGGGCAACGAGGACATGGAGCGCATCATGAAATACCCCAACACGGCCGTGGCCAGCGACGGCGGCGTGCGCGTGTTCGGTGAGGGCATGCCGCATCCGCGCAGCTACGGCACCAACGCGCGTGTCCTCGCCGAGTATGTGCGCAAACGCGGCGTCCTCACGCTCGAAGACGCCATCCGCCGCATGACGTCGCTGCCGGCGCGCACCTTCGGCTTCCGCGACCGCGGCCAGATTCGCGAAGGCTACGCCGCCGACCTGCTGCTGTTTGACCCGTCGCACGTCGAGGACAAGTCCACCTACCAGCAGCCGCACCAGTTCACCGAGGGCTTTGACCTCGTGCTGGTGAACGGCGTGGTGATGGTGGACGGCGGCAAGTTGACGGAGAATCGGGGAGGGCAGGTGGCGCGCCGCTGGGGCGTTGCATCCATGCCCGCGGCGGCCTCTGGACGATGATTCAACTCACCGCCGCATCGAAACACTTCGGCCCGAAAGTTCTCTTCGAAGACCTCAACTGGCTCATCACGCCGCAGGACCGCGTGGGCATTGTCGGCGGCAACGGCACGGGCAAGTCCACGTTGCTCAAGATCCTCGGCGGCATGGACGGCCTTGAGGGCGGGACGGTCCAGAAGCAGAAGGACATCACCATCGGCTATCTGCCGCAGGAAGGCCTGAGCCTGCGCGGCCGCACCGTGTTCTCCGAATGCCTGAGCGTGTTTGCCGACCTCAAGGCCAAGGAGCGGGAGATGGAAGATCTCACGCACCGCATGAGTGACCTTGACCACGAATCACCGGAATACCATGCCGTGGCCGAGCGATTTCACTTCATCCAGAGCGTGTTTTTGGCCAAGGACGGCTACTCGCTGGAATCGAAGGTCGGCATCGTGCTCGATGGACTCGGCTTCCCGCGCGACGATTGGGAGCGGCTCACTGACGAGTTCTCCGGCGGCTGGCAGATGCGCATCGCGCTGGCCAAATTGCTGTTGGAGGCCCCCAACCTGCTGCTGCTCGACGAGCCCACCAACCACCTCGACATCGAGGCGCGCAACTGGCTGGAAAGCTATCTGGAGTCCTACCCCAACGCCTTCGTGCTCATCTCGCACGATCGCTATTTTCTCGACGTCACGGTGAAAAAGATCATCGAGGTGTGGAACAAGCGCGTCTGGTTCTACCCAGGCAACTACGAAAAATACCTGAAGCAGAAGGAAGAGCGGCGCCTGCAGCACGAGTCGGCCTACAACAACCAGCAGGACAAGATCCGCCAGTTGCAGTTGTTCATTGATCGCTTCCGCTACCAGGCCACCAAGGCCAAGCAGGTGCAGAGCCGCATCAAGGAAATCGAGCGGATGGATAAGATCGACGCGCCGCCGCCCGAGGAAGAGACAATTCACTTCCGCTTCCCGCAGCCCACGCAAAGCGGGCGCATCGTTACAGAGTTCCGCGGCGTGCGCAAGGCCTATGGCGAGAAGCTTGTGCTGGACAATATCGACTTCACCATCGAGCGCGGCGAGCGCATCGCGCTGGTGGGCAAGAACGGCGCGGGCAAGTCGACGCTCATCAAGCTACTGGCCGGCACCGAGCCGCTTACAGCGGGCAGCTACAAGCTGGGTCACAACGTCTCAGTGGCCTACTTCGCGCAGGATCAGTACAAGGAACTCGACCCCAACGCTCGGCTGCTCGACGATCTGAGCTCCGTCGGCGTCAAAGCCACCATCACCGAACTGCGCACGCTGCTCGGCTGCTTTCTGTTTGGCGAGGACGATGTGCAGAAGCGCATCGGCGTGCTCAGCGGCGGCGAGCGCAACCGCTATGCCCTGGCGCGCGTATTGCTCGAGCCGGTGAACTTCCTGCTGCTCGACGAACCCACCAACCACCTCGACATGCGCGCCAAGGATGTGCTGCTCGGCGCGCTGCAGGAATACACAGGCACGGTCGTCTTCGTCTCACACGACCGTTACTTCATGGACAAGCTGGCCACGCGCATCTACGAAGTGGCCGACCGCGAGGTACGCGTCTATCCAGGCAACTACGAAGACTACCTGTGGCGCATCAACGGAGGCGGACTCGTGCCTCCGGGCGTCGTGGCCGTGCATCAGAACGAGTTCGTCACTGGAGACGCGGCAGCCGCGGAACCCGGGCAGTCCGTCAAACCGGCCGAACCCGCGAAAAAGGTGAATCCGATCCGCCTGGCGAAAATGCGCGGCGAGGCTGACGAGATTGAACGGACACTGGCTCGCCTGGAAACCGAGATCGCCGAGGGCGAGCGGAAGCTGGCCGTCTTCGTGAGCGCCGAAGAGATGCAGCGCACGGCCAGCGCCGTGCAGGCGGCGCGTGCTGAAGCCGACCGCTTGATGGCGCGCTGGGAGGAGCTCACCACAGAGCTGGAAGCCCTAAGCGGGTAGCGATGGATCTACAGGAGCAACTCGCCGAACTGCGGCGCCGCATGGCGCAGGCCGCCGAGCGCGCCGATGCTGAAGTGGCCCAGGTTCAGGAAGAGGCCCGCGCCCGCCGCGCCGCCGCTGTGGCCCAACTCACTGAGCTCACCCAGGGCGAAGAGGTGCGCACCACCAAGGGCATCCACCTCGAGGCGCACCGGCTGTGGGAAGCGCGCGCGCGCCACGGCACGGTGGACATCGGCTCGCTTCTCGAACTGCCGCCCGATCTCTACCATGCCGTGAGCGCCGGCGAGGCCAAGCCCGCTCCGCCGGGCGAGTGGGCGTTTCTCGATACGGAGACAACGGGGCTCGCCGGCGGCTCCGGCACCTGCGCTTTCCTCATCGGCGTGGGCCGCATCACGCCCCAGGGCTTTCGCCTGCGTCAGTTCTTTCTGCGTGATTTCGGCGAGGAGCCCAGTGTGCTGGAAGCGCTCACGGAGGAGCTGTCGAGGGCGCGCACGCTGGTCACCTACAACGGCCGCGCCTTCGACATCCCGCTACTGGAAACGCGCTATCGCATGAACCGCGCGCGGCCGCCCTTCGCATCGCTCGATCACGTCGACCTGCTCTACGGCGCGCGGCGGCTGTGGCGGTTGCGGCTGGACAACTGCCGGCTGCAGCAGCTCGAGCGCGAAATCATCGGCTTCGAACGCGAGGGCGACATCCCAGGCGACCAGATCCCCACGGCGTATTTTGACTTCCTTCGCGGCCAGGGCGCGGCCTGGCTCTCTCAGGTGTTTGAGCACAACGCGCTCGACATCGTGACGCTGGCCTGCGTCGCCGCCGTGCTGCCGCAGCGCTTCCATGAACCGGCCAGCAACAAGCTCGATCACCCCGAGGAGATGGTCTCCATGGGCCGCTGGCTGCAGCAAAGCTCGCGTGTCGATGAAGCGCTCACCCTGTTCCGCGAGGCGGCGGCGCGCGGCCTGCGCGATGAACTGATGTCGCGCACGCTGTGGGACGTCTCGCTCATCGAGCGGCGCCAGAAACACTGGGACGCGGCCGTGGCCGTGTGGAGCGAACTGGCTGCGTTCGCCAACCCGCATCAGGCGCTCGCGCTCATCGAGTTGTCCAAACACTACGAGTACCGCGAGAAGAACTTCGACATGGCGCTCGAATGGGCCGTGCAGGCGCTCGCCATCGAAGCGACCGAGGAGACCCGCAAGCGTCACGCGCGGCTGCAGCGGCTCGCCGGCGGACCCAAGCCGCGACGCTTGCTGTAAGCGCTACTCGTGGCGCAACACCTCGAGCGGCTTCTCGCTGAGGATGCGCCAGCTGGCCAACCATCCGGCGAAGTTGGCCACCAGCGCCGAAAGCACGATCGTGGCCACGTTCGGCAACACATCCACACTCGCCTTGGCGTCGAGCAGTCCGGTGAGCAGCAAGTTGGAAAACACGGTGGCCAGAACGCCGCCCAGCAGTCCGGCCGACGCGCCGAGGATCAGGAACTCCGTGCTGAAGATGGCCGCCACACGGCGCCTGGTGCCGCCAAGGGTCTTCAGGATGGCGACCTCTTTCACACGGCGGAAGCGCGTGCTGGCCACACTCGAGGCCAGGATGATCGCCCCCGCCAGAATCGCGAACGCGGAGATGAAGCGCACCACGAGGGCGATCTGATCCACCACGCCCTGCACGATCTCCAGCACGTCGGCGCCGTTGATCACCGTCACCGAAGGGAAGCGCTGAAACGAGATGCGCTGGAACTCGGCAACCTTGGCCGGCGTCATGCGCGCGGCGGCGAAATACTGCATGGGCAGGCCATCAAGCGTGCCCGGCGAAAAGATCACATCCATGCCGCCGCCCATGCGCACCTCCTCGGTGCGGAAGACGCAGGCCACCGTGGCATCGATCATGCGCAGCCCGGAAGAGAAGCGAAGCCGCGCTCCCACGCCCACCGTAAGGTCGCGCGCGGCGTCCTGCGCCAGGCACACCTGGCCCGGCACGGCATTCCGTCTTCCACGCACGCTCCACCACTCGCCCTGCACGACGCCGGCTTGCGGGCGTGGCTCGTCGCTGAAGGTCACCGCGCGCGCGGATCGAAAGCGTCGCGCCGAGCCCTCCAGCGCGAGCTTGGCCGCCTCCACGCCGTTCACGGCTTCAAGCTTCGCCGATGTGGTGGCGATCACTTCGGCGCCGCCTTTCACCGCCGGATGCGCCCGCAGCAGTTCCGCAACGCCATCCCGTTCGCGCGCCGTGATGTTGATCAGGAACACGTTGGGCATGTTCGGCGGCGAACTAGCCATGAGTTGATCAAGCAAGCCGCGCTGGATGAGAAACACGGTGAGCGTGAACATCACGCCAACGCCGAACGAGACCAGCACCGCCTGCGCCTGGTTGCCCGGACGATAGAGATTGGCGATGCCCTGGCGCAGGGTCGGATTCAACCGCGCGCCGCGCGCGCGAACGAACAGGCGCAGCAGCTTCAGCAACAGCCAGGCGCACAGCGAGAGGATGAGCAGGCTCGCCACCAGTCCGCCGGAGAAGTAGCTGCCTACGCGCGCGCGCTCCTGCCAATCGCCGCCGGCCAGCCACGCCGCCACGCCGGCGATCGCAGCCAGAATCGCAACGGCGCTGAGCCAGGATGACGGGCTTCGCCACCAGCGCCCGCGCCACTGCGGCGAATTCTCCACCATGTCGCGCCGGAAGATGATCGCGGGGCGGATGTGGCGCACGCCGAGCAGCGCGGGCACGGTGAATAGCACAGCTACCAAGAGGCCGATGAGCATCGCCTCCCCGGCCGCGCGCGCATCGGGCCGGAACTGCGGCGTGAGGCTGAAATAGCGCATGATCAGCAGCGGGAACGCACCTTGCACGAAGACTCCGATCAACGCGCCGAGCAAGCCCCCGGCGAGCCCGAGCACGGCCGTTTGGGCGAGATAGATACGCAACACCTGGCGCGTCTGCGCGCCGAGGCACTTCATGATGGCGATCGAATCGAGCCGCTGCTGCAGGTGCGCGTGCATCGTCGCGGCCACTCCCAGCGCGCCCACGATGAGCGTGATCAAGCTGACGAGGGAAAGAAACCGCTCAGCCCGGCTCAACCCGCGCGTGATGAGCGGATGCGTTTCGCGGAAGTCGGCAATCAGCGCGCGGGGGAAGACCTTCTTGATCTCCTCGCGCACCTCGGCCACGCCGCGTCCCTGTGGCGGTAGCCGGAACAGGTGGCGCTGCGCGGCGCGCGAACCAGGTTGGATCAGGCCGGTGCGTTCGAGCGCCTGCCGCGAGAGCATCACGCGCGGGCCGACGTTCAGGCTCCCCGCCATGCGATCGGGTTCGTTCAGCACAATGGCTGCGATGCGGAAGTCCTTGCCGCCGAGCCGCACGGCGGAGCCCACGTTCACGTTGAGGCGGATGAGCAGATCCTCGCTCACGGCGACCGCATCCACCGCCAGTGCGCCGGCGAGCCGCGACGCGGGCGCGAGCTTCACTTCGCCATAGAACGGATACGCGCCCGGTTCGACCGCCTTCAGCGACACCAGCACGGGATAAGCGGCCTCCGAGGCGCTCATCATGGAAACCGTTTCGGTGATCTGCGTACGCCGCAGGCCTTCGCGCTCCAGCCGCGTGAACAACTCCTGCTGCGCGGCGTCGGGCAATTCGAAAACGCGCACGCTCAGGTCGGCGGCCATCAGCGTGCGCGCCTCGGCAAGCAGCATGGCGCGAAACGCGCGCCCGAAGCCGCGCACCCCGGCCAGCGAGCCCACCCCCACGGCGACGGCCAGCACGACGAACAGGAACTTCGGCTTCGACGATTGGATCTCGCGCCAGCCAATGCGCAGCGCGGTTCGCCAGGAAAGCCCGGCCGGCGGCGGGTTAGCTGCCATGCGAGCGCTCACTGGTTTCATCGCTCACAACAACGCCGTCGTGCAGTGTCAGGCGGCGATCGGCAAAGGCGGCAAGCTCGCGATCGTGCGTCACCAGCACGAGCGTTGCGCCTTCACGCCGGTTCAGCGTGAGCAACAACTCGAGCACCTGTTTGCCAGTGTTCGAATCGAGGTTGCCCGTGGGCTCGTCGGCCATGAGAATGGGCGGCTTGCCGATGAAGGCGCGTGCCAGTGCCACGCGCTGCTGCTCGCCGCCGGAAAGTTGCACGGGGTAATGATCGCAGCGGTCGCCGAGCCCGACTTCGCCCAGCAACTCGCGCGCGCGGGTGAGTCCTCCGTCATCCTTGCCGTTCAACTCCAGCGGCAGTAGGACGTTCTCCTCCGCCGTGAGGGTGGGAATGAGCTGGTAGGACTGAAACACAAACCCCAACTTCTGTCCGCGCACACGGGCCAGCGCATCTTCCTCGAGGCCGCTGATCTCCACGCCATCGAGCGTGATGGCGCCGCTGGTCGGTGTGTCGAGCCCGGCCATCAGGCCCAGCAGCGTGCTCTTGCCGCTGCCCGATGGGCCGAGGATGGCCACAAACTGGCCGCGCGGAATGTGGAGGTCGATGCCGCGCAGAATCTCCACCCGGTGCGTACCCGTATCCGCGCTTTTGAAGAGGCCTCGCACATCGATCATGAGAGAATTCCATTATCGCAACCGATGCGCGCACTTCTTGTCATTTCGTGTTTTTGTTGGATGCTCTCCGGCTGCGGGAAGACGGAGAATCGTGAGGCTCCCCCGGCCCCCGCTCCCACGCCCACCGCGCGCGAAGCCGCGGAAGCCCCCGCCGACACGCGCCCGGTGATTCTCTGTTTCGGCGATTCGCTCACGGCCGGCTATGGCGTTGAGGCTTCCGGCAGCTACCCCAGCCTGCTGCAAATGGCTCTCGATGCCAAGGGCTATCGCTATCGCGTGGTGAATGCGGGCATCAGCGGAGACACGACCTCCGGCGGCGTTTCCCGTCTGGCCGACGCAGTGGCGATGAAACCCGCGCTCGTGTTGCTCGAATTGGGCGGCAACGATGGCCTGCGCGGGCTGCCGATCGACGTGACGCGCGCCAACCTGGATGAGATGATTCGCGGCTTTCAGGGCGCCGGAGCCACGGTCGTGCTGGCCGGCATGACGCTGCCTCGCAACTACGGCCCGGAGTACATCGGCCAGTTCGAGCAGCTCTATCGCGACCTGGCGCGGCAGCACAAGCTGACGCTCATCCCCTTCCTGCTTGAACCGCTCATCGCCAAACCGGGCATGATGCAGAACGACGGAATCCACCCCACGGCGTCTGGATACCGCGAAGTGATTCCGTCGTTCGTGCGCATTCTCGAGCCGATGCTCAAGAAGTGATCACTGCGTCACAGCGCTGGTTTCCACGCCGGGGGCCTGAATAGCGGCGCCGCTGACGACGATCTCCACGCGCCGGTTGGATTGCCTGCCGGCGTTGCTGGTGTTGTCGGCGACAGGACGGCTCTCGCCGTAGCCTCGCGCGACAATCGTGTCGCCCTGCAGCCCATGGCTGACGAAATAGGAACGCACGCTCTCGGCGCGCTTCTCCGACAGCGTCTGATTGAAGGCGTCGCTGCCGATGCTGTCGGTGTGGCCCTCCACTTCGAGCTTCAGCGCAGGATAGGCAAGCACGATGCCGGACACCTTGGCGAGTTTCTCGCGCGCCTCGGGCCGCAGCGCGAACTTGCCGAATTCGAACAGCACGTCGGGCATGTTCACGATCAGCCCGCGCGCTGATTCGCGCGTTTGCAGCACGGTGTTCAACTGCGCCATCAACTGCTGGCGCATGCGCACCCGCTCTTCCTCCGCCTTGCGTGCGCGGGCCATGGCATCGTCAGCCTGGCCGCGAAGGCGCGCCTGCTCCTCGATCGCCGCTTGGCGCGCCGCTTCGGCGGCGGCCTGCTCCCGTCGCGCCACGTCGGCGGCCGCCAGCGCCTCGGCC
>JAFLBB010000262.1 GCA_017304135.1 Acidobacteriota bacterium
GGCCGGTGGCGGGGCGGGCGGCAAAGCGAGCGAGCAGGCGGGGAACCTGGGGCCGAACAGCGAGCGCGACTACCGCTATGAGATGCCGGGATTGGGGCGGGGCGAGACGGTGCGAGTGGTGATGGAGAAGGCGGGCGAGGCGTTGGAGGGCGGGTACCGTTTTGTGGATGGTGTCCGGGTGCAAAAGTAGGTACACTGTCGAGCCTGGGAGGTAGCGATGGACAGTGTGCAGAAGGCGCTTGAGACGCAGGTGAAGAACATTCAGGCGAAGACGGGCAAGTCCCTGGCCGAGCTGGCGGCGCTGGCGAAGGCGAGCGGGCTGAGCAAGCATGGCGAAATTCGCGACATGTTCAAGACGAAGCTGGGGCTGGGCCATGGCGATGCGAACACGCTGACGCACGCGGTGCTGAAACCGGGCGGGGAGCCAGAGGCGGAGGGTGGGGATGTGTTGGCGGAGATCTACGCGGGGCCTAAGGCGGGGCTGCGGCCGATTCACGAGAAGCTGATGGCGGAATTGCAGGGGTGGGGGGAGTTTGAGGTGGCTCCGAAGAAGGGGTATGTGAGCCTGCGGCGGAAGAAGCAGTTTGCGATGGTGGGTCCGGCGACCAAGACGCAGGTGGAAGTGGGGTTGAATATCAAGGACTTGGCGGGAGGGGGGCGGCTGGTGGCGCTGGCTCCGGGGGGGATGTGCCAGTATAAGGTGCGGTTGAGTTCGGTAGCGGAAGTGGATGCGGAACTAATGGGATGGGTGCGGGCGGCGTTTGAGGCGGCGGGGTGAGCGGCGGCGGCGGGGCGGGAGGGGCTAAGGCGGTGACGGGGGAATCGCTGAGGCTGAGTCAGGCATCTAAGCTGTAGTAGCTACGTGTGTTAACACTTTATACGGAAAATGGAACCGGGATCTGTTTTGGATCGAATGTGCTACACTTTTTTGTAGCGGCCACCTACCAGGTGGCGATGAAGTTGCAACCCTCCGGGCTGGGAACGCGTCCTATCAGGTGCGCAGAGTGGCGGTGCTATTTCAGGCCGTTCCCAATATAGGAGAGGGCGGGAATGAGAGCGACAATGGTTGATTCGCAAGATCTGTCAACCCATAGTGGGAAGAGGGATATGGAGAGCCGGCACGAGACCGAGGTCATCAATCCGGACGAACATTTGGCGCGTTTGCTACCTGAGGACGCGAGCAGGCCTTGGTTTGTCACGATTGGCCAGGACATCAAGGAGTATTTCTTCCCGCCGAAGCTGCCGCCGTTGGAGCTGACGTCGAAGCCGGTGGTGGTGAAGGACATCTGGGGATTCTCGGGCGGCAAGGGGAAGCACGCGGGTTTGACCTCGGCGTTGATCCACGGCAGTTTTGTGGCCCTGGTGGTGCTGATTGGAACGAACCAGACGGTACAGCAGAAGGTGAAGGAGAGCGTCACGTTGATTGCTCCCGACCTTGCGCCGTACACGCCTTCGGCCAAGCCCAAGGCGCAGCAGATGGGTGGAGGCGGTGGCGGCGGCGACCGCAGCCCGACGCCTGCTACTCCGGGCAGGCTGCCGCGCGCGGCGCTGAAGCAGTTTGTGCCCCCGGCGGCGGTGATCCGCAATGACAATCCGAAGCTGGTGATGGAGCCGACGATTATCGCTCCTCCCGACGCTCCGCTGCCGCAATTGAACTCGGCCTTGTATGGCGATCCGCTGAGCAAGGTGATCGGGCCGCCTTCGAATGGCACCGGGTCGGGCGGCGGCATTGGTTCCGGCCGCGGTGGCGGTGTGGGTTCCGGTTCGGGCGCGGGCGTGGGCCCGGGTTCGGGCGGCGGCATTGGCGGCGGCGCGTACCGCATTGGCGGTGGCGTGAGCGCTCCTTCGCTGGTCTACAAGGTGGAGCCCGAATACTCCGAGGAAGCCCGCAAGGCAAAGTTCCAAGGCAGCGTGCTGCTGCAGGTGGTGGTCGACGACAAAGGCAACCCGCGCGACATCCGTGTGGTGCGGCCGTTGGGACTGGGTCTGGATGAGAAGGCCATTGAAGCGGTGCAGAAGTGGCGCTTCCGGCCGGGCCTGCTGAACGGCAAGGCAGTGCCGGTGCAGGCGATGATCGAAGTGAATTTCCGGTTGTTGTAAACGAACTCGAGAATTTGATAACGCCCGTGGCTACGCGCCGCGGGCGTTTTTCGTTTTAGGCCAGGCCGGAGAGCTGGCTGAGGACGCCGTTGGAGTCGCCGATGGTTCCGGGGCGGACCTGCATGCGGTCCAACATACTCATGAAGAGGTTGGTCATGGGCGTTTCCTTGGGGTAGAGCAGGTGGCGGCCGGGCTTGAGCGTTCCGGCGCCGGCTCCGGCGAGGACGAGGGGCAGGTCGTGGTGGAGGTGGCGGTTGCCATCGCTGATGGAGCTGCCGTAGAGGATCATGGAGTTGTCGAGCAGGGTGCCGTCGCCGTCCTGGATGGAATCGAGCTGGGCGAGCCACCAGGCGAACTGCTGGACGTGATACTCGTTGATCTTTTTGATCTTGGCGATCCACTCTTCGTTGTTGCGGTGGTGGGTGAGGCCGTGGTGGCCTTCGCTGACGCCAATTTCGCGGTAGGGGCGGTTGGAGCCTTCGCGGGCCATCATGAAGGTCAAGACGCGGGTGAGGTCGGCCTGGAAGGCGATGGTCATGAGGCCGAACATGAGGCGGGAGTGCTCGGCGTAGTCGTCGGGGATGCCGTCGGGCTTTTCAAGCTGGGGCAGGGGGCCGGCGTTTTTGGCGGCGCGTTCGGCGTTGACGATGCGCAGTTCGATTTCGCGGACTGAGGTGAGGTATTCGTCGAGCTTGCGGTTGTCGGTGGGGCCGAGCTTGGATTGCAGGCTCCTGGTGTCTTCCATCACGTAGTCGAGGATGGAGCGGTTGAGCTGTTCGCGGCGGGCGCGGGCGGCGGGTGACTCGGAGGGGTCGGCGTTGCCGAACATGCGTTCGAAGACGAGGCGGGGGTTGATCTCGGGCGGGTTGGGGGTGGAGGTGTTGCGCCAGGAGATGTTGTTCGAGTAGGCGCAGGAGTAGCCGGAGTCGCAGTTGCCGGCCTGGCGGCCGCCTTCGCAGCCGAGTTCGAGGGATGCGAAGCGGGTGTCCTTGCCGATGGCATTGGCGGCGATCTGGTCAGCCGAGATGCCGAGGCTGATGTCGGCGCCGGCGGTTTTGCGCGGATGGACGCCGGTGAGGAAAGTGGCGGCGGCGCGGGCATGGTCGCCGGGACCGTCGCCCAGGGCGCGGCCGGTGTTGTGGGTGAGGCCGGAGAGTACGAGGAGCTTCTGGCGCACGGGCTCGAGGGGCTTCATGATGCGGGGCATCTCGAAGGCCGTGCCGGTGACGGCGGGCGTCCACTCCTGCATGATGATGCCGTTGGGGACGTAGACGAAGGCGAGGCGGCGCGGCGTCCTGGCGGCCAGCGTGGCGGGCGCGGAGAAGGCCGGGACCATCGAGTCGAGGACGGGCAGGGCGAGCGCCGTGCCGAATCCGCGCAACAACGTGCGCCGCGAAAGATGTTTACGGGTTAGCATGCTTCCTACCCCCATCCCCGCGCCTCATCTGGAAGGCGGGGCTTTCAACGATTTCCTTCATCATACTGCCCATTCGGTATTGGTTCAATGCCACGGTTTTGGCGATGCGGCGGAGTTCGGGCTTGTCGTAGTGTTCCATGCCTCGGCCGAGGGCGTAGGTCATGAGCTTTTCGGTGAGGGCGAGGGTGAAGGTGTCCTTCTCACCGAGGAGGATTTGTTTGAGGCCGGCGGGTGAGCTGAAGGTGCGGTTGCCGGGGAGTTCACCGGCGGCGTCGATGGCGAAGCCGGAGTCGTCACTGCGCCAGGCGCCGACGGCGTTGTAGTTCTCGAGGCCGAAGCCGAGGTTGTCCATGCGCTCGTGGCAGACGGCGCAGGCGGGGTCGGTGCGGTGGCGCTTCATCTGTTCGCGGAGGCTCATGTTCTTGCCGATTTCGGCTTCATTGAGAAGCTGCACGTTCGGCGGCGGTGGGGGGGGCGGCGAAGCGAGGAAGTTTTCGAGCACCCAGAGGCCGCGCTGCACGGGCGAGGTGCGGGTGGGATAAGAGGTGACGGCGAGGATGGAGGCCTGGGTGAGGACGCCGGAACGCTGGACGCCGTCGAGTTCGAAGCGCTGGAACTCTTTGCCCTTGATGCCGGGGATGCCGTAGTGGCGGGCGAGGCGTTCGTTGAGATAGGTGAACTTGCCGTCGATGAAATCGGTGACGGGACGGTTGTCGCGGACGACTTCGTTGAAGAAGAGGATGGTCTCGCGGTACATGGATTCGCGGAGGGCGCGGTCGAAGGTGGGGAAGATTTTGGGGTCGGGGCGTAGGGCGTCGACGTTGCGGACTTCGAGCCACTGGCCGGCGAAGTTTTCGGCGAAGGCCTGGGCGCGGGGGTCGGCGGTCATGCGCTTGAGCTGAGCTTCGAGGACGCCGGGGTTGCGGAGTTCGTTGCGCTCGGCGAGGGTGAGCAGTTCGTCGTCGGGCATGGAGGTCCAGAGGAAGTAGCTGAGGCGGGAGGCGAGCTCGAGGTCGGAGACGCGGACGGCACTGGTGGGGTCGGTGGGGTTGGGGTGCTGCTCGACGCGGTAGAGGAAGTTGGGGGAGACGAGGGTGGCTTTGAGGGCGAGGGCGACGGCGTGGTTGAAATCGTCGCCGGCTTCGCGGGCGCGGGTGTAAAAGCTGACGAGGCGGGCGGTTTCGGAGGCGGCGACGGGGCGGCGCCAGGCGCGGCGGGCGAAGGTGGCGAGGATGCGCTGGGCGCAGGCTTCGCTGTCATCGGTGCAGAGGAAGACCTTGCGGTATTGCTCGCTCGGTTCGGGCGGCAGGGCGTTGTAGGGGCCGCGGATTTCGATGTTGTCGAAGTAGAACTCGGAGTTGCCGGCGACGCCATCGGGAGCAAGGAAGCCGGCGGCGACTTCGCGCAGGCCGCCGCGGATGTGGGCCTTGACGTCGAAGTGGCGGGTGGCGATGCCGGCGGGAAGCGGGAAGCGCTCGACGACGGCGCCATCGACGAGAAGGGCGAGGGTGAAGTCCTGCTTCGTTTGGCCCTCTCGGAGTTTGACGTTGATGCGGATCTCGTAGTCGGCTTCGGCGGGGAAGGTGTGGCGGGCGGCGAAGGCTTCGTCGAGCAGGGCG
>JAFLBB010000263.1 GCA_017304135.1 Acidobacteriota bacterium
GGGGTCGTTGGCGGTGTTGTTGCCGGGTGTGGAGTCGCCGCCGCCGGAGACGGTGGCCGAGTTGACGACGTCGGGGGCGGCGGTGGCGGCGACGTTGACGGTAACGGTGATTACCGGGTAGGAAGCGCCGCCTGCCAGCGAATCGGCGCGCGTGCACTGCAACGGCGACAGCGTGCAGGTCCACCCGGTTCCGGCCATCGCCGTGGCGGTGAGCCCGGCGGGCAGGGTGTCGACGACGGTGACCGTGCCTGACGTGGCGCTGCCGCCCTGGTTGGTGACCGTGATCGTGTAGGTCGCCCCCACCTGGCCGCGCGCGAAATCCCCGGTGTGGGTCTTGGTGATGGTGAGGTCGGCGCCCAGCGTGGAGGTGGGATCGTTGGCGGTGTTGTTGCCGGCGAAGCTGTCGCCGCCGCCGGAGACGTTCGCCGTGTTGGTGAACGATGCCGGCGGCGTGGCGCTGACGTCAGCGGCGAAGGTGATGACGGGGTAGGAAGCGCCGGGGGCGAGCACATCGGAGCGTGTGCAGGCGACGGTGGGGGTGGCCTGGCAGGTCCAGCCCGCGCCGGAGAGGGCGAAGTTGGAGAGCGCGGCCGGGGGCGTGTCGGTGACGGTCACCGTGCCGGTGGTCGGCAGTTGCCCGGAGTTGGTCACCGTAATCGAATAGGTGGCCCGGGCCGAGGGGCCAAAATTACCCGTATGCGTCTTGGTGATGCTGAGGTCGATGCGGTCGACATTGGCGAGATCGGCGCCGAAGTTGTTCGCGAGGTTCGTATCGTTGCCGCCGGACACCTGGGCCTCGTGAATGACCGTTTGGGGGGCGGAGTTGGAGACGTTCACCGTGAGTGTGATGGCGGGGTAACTCGCGCCGGGAGCCAGAGCGTCGGTGCGGCTGCACTGGAGCGGTGACAGCGTGCAGTTCCAACCCGTGCCGTTGAGTGCGGTCGGGGTGAGGGAGGCGGGCACGGTGTGGACAACGCTCACGGCGCCGACCGTGGCGGAAGTGCCCACGTTGGTCACCGTGACGAAGAACTGCGCGCCCACCTGGCCGCGCTGGAAGTTGCCGTTGTGGTTCATGGTCAACGACAGGTCGGGCTTCAGCACGGTTGTGATGTCAAAGGTGGCGTTGTTGTTGAGGTTGGTGTCGCCGCCGCCATCCACGCGGGCGTCATTCTGAATGAGGCTGGGGGCGGTGGTGGAGACGGTCACCGCCACCGTGATCGGCGGATAGCTGGCGCCGGGGGCCAGGGCATCCGAGCGCGTGCACTTGAGCGTCGGCAGGTCGCATGACCAGCCGGCGCCGGCGAGGTTGGCCACCGTGAAGTGGCTGGAGGGAATCTCGGTCATCGTCACCAGGCCGCTGGTGGCCGCCGTGCCGATGTTGGTGACCGTGATCGTGTAGGCGTGCGTCTGCCCGGCAGTGAAGTCGCCGGTATGGGACTTGGAGATGGTGAGGTCAGGCGCCGAGCCGCCGCCGCCGAGGATCACCGTATCCGTGGCCGTCACGCCGTTGCCGTCGGTGACCGTATTGGTCATCACGCTGGGAGCATTGGCAGCTACGTTGACAAAAGCGTAGATCGGCGGAAACGGTCCGTTGGTCACCGTGGGCCCGACGTAAAAGCAGCTGATGGCGCCGGTGGTTTCATCCGGCAGGGAGCATTCCCAACCCTCTCCGCCCATGCTGAAGAGGGTGAGCCCGGCCGGCGGCGTGTCGGTGATCACAGGCGTTCCGCTGCCGTTCACCTGGATGATGAACACGCGCTCGAAGTCGCCGCGGCTCCAGGTGCCGGAGTGGGTCTTGGTGATGGAGGTGACGCCGGCCTGGCGGGGCTGAACGGTCACCTGTTGGGCGGCGGTGACGACGATGCGGTCAGTGGCGGCGTCGTTGTTGAGGTCGGTGGCGACGGCGGTGGCCTGGTCGAGGAGAACGCCGGGTGCGGCCAGCGGCTCGGCGAACGCGGCGCTGCCGTCGTTGGCCATCACGTGCACGCCCTCGCGGCCGGCAAGGCGGACGGTGAGGTGGGGCGTGGCTCCCTGGTCGAGGACGCCGATCGACTCGGCTATCGCGGGGAGACTCACGCTGCGCGACTGCTCGTCGTTCAAAAAGAGGAGAAGGCGCGGTTCGGCGGCAAGGGCGGCGGCGATGTCCACCACGCCGTCACGGTTGAAGTCAGCGGCGGCCAGACGCGACACCGCGGCGCCCGCATGAAGGCGGCGGGCAACGCGAAACGCTTGGCCATCACCGAGCAGGATCTCGATCGGGTTGGTGTGTTCTCGCGGCGCAAGGGCAAGGTCGGGAATCGAGTCGGCGTTGGCGTCGAGGACAAGAAGGTGGCGGGGCGCGGTCAACGGCAAGTCGATGCGGTGGGGAAATCCACCCCGGCCGTTGCCATAGAGGACCGCCACGCCGCGCTCGGAACCGACGGCAAGGTCAGTGAATCCATCCCCATTGAAATCAGCCGGGGCAAGAGCGACGGCGCCCTCCGTGAACACGCTGGAGGGCTCGCCCAGAATGCCGTCGCCCTTGCCCAGGCGGATCTCGACGCCTCGGCTGGTGGCGATGGCGGCGTCGTCGAACGAATCGTTGTTGAAGTCGGCGGTGGCGAGCATGGCCACGTCGCCGGAGGCCGGGTAGGAGGTGGCCTCCGCCCACTCCTGCCTGGCGCGCGACGGGGCGCTGACAATGCGTGAATAGACGCGGCCCGGAATGCCCCACTGGCCCACCCTCTGGACGTGTGTGCCCGGCAGCGAGTGCAGCGCCGGAGCGCCGGCCGAGGGGTTCACGGTCACCATACGGCGGCTGCCGTCGAAGATGGCCACCCTTCCGCCCGCGGCCGGAGCCGGCTCCTGGCCCCACATCAGGGCCATGGGCCATACTGCCAAGCCAATCAACAACAACGAACTTGCGGCTTTCACGACCAGTCTCCTCCAGTTGGTGCTCTCGCGTGCGCGGAGCTCCCTCATGGGGGAACTCGGAAAAACGGTCAGACGAAGGTCATCGAAATTTGGGAAACCCCGCCGATTCTGGTTTCGCGGGGGCAGGGTGAAGGGAAAGTCGTCACTGTACGCGCTTGCACGGGGGAATCCTGGAGGAATCCTGGGGGGAAGGCCCGCGGAGGCCTGCGCCGGCGCCTTTGCCGGCCGAATCACCGTGCCGGCGGCATGACCGTGATGGTCATGTGCGCGGTGTGGGGCCCGGGGGGCGAGCCTGGGGTCACTTGATTGGGGTAACTTGAATTGATGCGCGCCTTTGTCACCCTGCCCGTGGCCGTGCTGTTGTCACTCTCGGCCTGCGGAAACAAGGGGCAGCCGCCCGCCCCCCTCACCGTGGCCGCGGCGGCCAACCTCAGCGGGGCGATCGAGGAACTGGCGGCCGCGTTTGAGCGCGAATCCGGCGTCAGACCCACACTCAGCCTCGGCTCCACGGCTCAACTCGCGCAGCAACTCACGAACGGCGCCCCGTTCGATTTGCTTCTCGCCGCCGACAACGAGCACATCGAAAAACTCGCCGGCCGCGGACTCATCGCCCCAGGCACGAGCGCTGTCTACGCGCTGGGCCGGGTGGCTTTGTGGATTCCCGATGAGACGCGCGCGGTGAAGTCGATTGAGGACCTCGCCGGCCCTGAGGTGAAGTTCATCGCCGTCGCCCAGCCCGAGCTGGCGCCGTATGGCCTGGCCGCCGTGGAAGCCATTCGGCACGCCGGCGTCTGGGAGCGAGTGCGCGGCAAGATCGTCTATGCCGGCAACATCAGCATGGCTCGCCAAATGGCCGCCTCGGGCAACGCCGATGCCGCCTTCACCGCTCTCCCGCTGGTGCTGAACGGCCGAGGCCGCGTGGTCGCCGTGGACCCCGCCTTCCACGCCCCCATCGAGCAGACGCTGGGCATCGCCACGGCCAGCGCCGCCCGCCCCGAAGCCCGCGCCTTCCGCGAATTCATCCTCGGTGCGCGGGGGCGCGCCATCCTCGCCCGCCGCGGCTATGAGCTGCCCAAGAGCAGTTGACCGTCTCCCTCTCGCGCCGCCCTATTTCTTGCGCTTGAACACATCCTTGAGCGATCGCAGCGACTCATTCAGCGGCTGCTGGCCCGCCGGCGCCGCCCCGCCCAACGGATTCGACGCCGCCAGATCCGTGAAGTTCAGCGTGTACTCCCGCAACCCGCGAATCTGGTTTGCCGGCAGCAGCTCCAACTGCTGCACGGTGAGGTCATAGGTGAACCCCGTGCCCATCAACGTCCGCGCCACGTACCGCCATACTTCAAACGTCGCGTCGCGGTGCTGTCCGGGCGCCACCTGGAAGTCGGCGTTCACGCTGTTGCCCGCCCAGATGCCCATCCCCGTCACCGGCTGGCGGCTCTGCGTCAGGCGCTGCCCGTGATTGTCGATGGCGATGCTGGTGCCGTTCTTGTAAGCGAGCACCAGAGGCTGGTTGGTCACATTGCGGAACCGCATGTTGAAGCGCAACACCTGGTAGCCGTTCACCGTCGAGGCCGTGAGCTGCTGGATCTGCGCCGTGAACGGCCCGGCCGAGTAGCAGCGCTGCGCGCCCGCGCAGTGATCCACCATGGGTTGTGCGGGGGCGGCCTCCACGGGAGCCGGAGATTCCAGCGCCGCCGACAACGGCGCCGCGCCCCCAGGAGCGGCGCTGGCGAGGGCCGGAGCGGCCGGCGCAGGCGCCGACGACACCACCGCATCGGCCAGCCCGCGGAACTTCAACGGATGCTCCAGGCCGATGCGGAACTGCGTCGCCGATACCGGCAGGATCTCGCGCACGGAAAACTCCAGGTCGTATACCTGGCCGAAGATCTCCCCGCCGCGCGGATACCACGCGTACTCCAAACGCGCGTTGCCGGTCTGCCCGGCGCCGATGATGAACTTCGGGTCCACCTGGTTCTGACGGATGAAACCCAACCCCTGCAGCCCGTTGCCCTCATTCATCGCGAAGCGGTTGCCGCGGTCGTCCAGCGCCAACCCGGCCCCGGAGACATAGCCGAGGATGATGGGCCGCGCCAGTTTGTTCTGGAACCGGATGGTCGCCGTTACGATCCGGTAGCCCGCGCTCGTGCTGGTGCGGAAATCCGTTACCGTCGCCGCGAATGAATTCACATCCATGCACTGCGGCGCGCCGTTGCAGATGGG
>JAFLBB010000264.1 GCA_017304135.1 Acidobacteriota bacterium
CCTTCCGCTCCATCGAATTCGACGGCCCCCTTCCGCCTGCTTCCTGGCCCCCCGCCAGCCACCGCGTGCTCTTTGACGATCTCGGCCCCTCGCCCTCACCCGCGCAGCCCAAGGAAACCGGCCACCGCCTCCTCCGCCGCTTCCTCGCCCTCGCCGCCCGCCGCCCCGTACCCGAAGCCGCCATCCAGAACTTCGAGCGCCTCCTCGACGCCCGCCTCGACCGCAACGAGCCCTTCCCCGAAGCCATGATCGCCGTCTACCAGGCCATCCTCTGCTCCGGCCACTTCCTCTACCTCCACGAACCCCGCGACCCCGCCTCCCTCGCCCAACGCCTCTCCCACTTCCTCACCAACTCCCGCCCCGACCCCCCGCTCGCCGCCGCCACCGCGCGCATCACACACCAAACGGTCCTAAACTCCGAAACCACCCGCCTCCTCAACGCCCCCACCTTCGACCGCTTCATCCACCACTTCACCGCCTGGTGGCTCAACCTCCGCCACCTCCGCCGTGACGACCCCGACCTCCGCCTCTACCCCGAGTACCGCCTCGACGAATACCTCGTCGATTCCATGGAACGCGAAACCACCGCCTTCATCACCACACTCTTCCGCGAAAACCTCCCCATCCGCACCCTCATCGATTCCAACTTCGTCTTCGCAAACGACCGCCTCGCCCGCCACTACGGCCTCCCCCCCGTCCCCACCTCCGCCCTCCGCCGTGTCGCGCTCCCTCCCGACAGCCCCCTCGGCGGCCTCCTCACCCAAGCCGCCATCCTCAAACTCACCGCCAACGGCACCGCCACCTCGCCCGTCCTCCGAGGCGCCTGGATCATGGACCGCATCCTCGGCGAACCGCCCCCGCCGCCTCCGCCCAACGTCCCCGCCGTCGAACCCGACATCCGCGGCGCACGCACCATTCGCGAACAGCTCGCCCTCCACACCAAGTCCGCCGCCTGCGCCTCCTGCCACGCCAAATTCGACCCCGTCGGCTTAGCCCTCGAAAACTTCGACGTCCTCGGCCACTACCGCACCCGCTACCGCGGCACCGCCGAAGGTGAACGCATCGCCGGCATCGACCACACCGGCCACGACTTCGCCTACACCCTCGCCGGTCCCGTCGACCCCAGCGGCACCCTCGCCGACGGCCGCTCCTTCCGCGACGTCCGCGAACTCAAAGCCCTCCTCGCCGCCAACCCCCGCCAACTCGCCCGCAATCTCCTCCACCAGCTCACCGTCTACGCCACCGGCACCCCCGTCCGCTTCGCCGACCGCGCCGAAATCGAAGCGATCTTAGACTCCTGCGCCGCCACTAACTTCCGCGCCGCCGACTTACTCACCCACTTCATCCAAAGTAAAATCTTCCGAGGAGCCACCGCGCCATGAACTCACCCCACATCGCCCGCGCCCCACTCCCCCGCCGCGCCTTCCTCCGCGCTGCCGGCGTCACCCTCGGCCTCCCCCTCCTCGAATGCATGACGCCCACCTTCGCCCGCGCCGCCTCCACCACGCCCCCGCGCCGACTCCTCGTCATCGCCAACAACATCGGCGTCCTCCCCAAGCTCTTCTTCCCCACCACCTCTGGCCGCGATTACTCGCTCTCCCCCTACCTCACCCACCTCGCCGCCCACCGCAACGAATTCACCGTCTTCACCGGACTCTCCCACCCCGGCGTTTCCGGCGGCCACAGCACCGACAACTGCTTCCTCACCGCCGCCCGAGGCGCTTTCAAAAGCGGCTTCCGCAACTCCATCTCCCTCGATCAGTTCGCCGCCGAAAAACTCGGCCAGGTCACCCGCTACCCCACCCTCAACCTCGGCGTCAACATCGACAAAGGCAACCGCAGCCTCTCCTGGACCCGCGACGCCTTCCTCCGCGCTGCCGGCGTCACCCTCGGCCTCCCCCTCCTCGAATGCATGACGCCCACCTTCGCCCGCGCCAGCTCTACCAGCGCATGTTCGTCCAAGGCGACCCCGCCTCCGTCGCACAAACCCTCCACAAACTCGAAACCCGCGGCAGCATCTTAGACACCTTACTCGACGAAACCCGCCGCTTCAGCTCCCAACTCGCCTCCGCCGACAAAGCCCGCCTCGACCAATACCTCACCTCCGTCCGCGAAGTCGAAGACCGCCTCCAAACCGCCCGCTCCTGGGAAACCCGCCCCAAACCCGCGGCTCCCCCATCGGCCACTCCCCCCCAAGACCTCCAAGACAAGAAACTCTTCTTCGAAAAGCTCGAACTCATGCTCTCCATGGCCCAGCTCGCCATCGAGTCCGACACCTCGCGCATCGTCACCCTCATGGCCGATGCCTTCTACACCCCCGCCTACCGCCTCAACCACGCCCAAAACACCACCGAAAGCTACCACGGCCTCTCCCACCACGGCCAAAACGAAACCAAAGTGAAGCAGTTAGAAGCCACCGACCGCCAGCAGATGGACACCCTCGCCCACTTACTCACCAACTTAGCCGCCCGCCGCGAAAACGGCGCCCGCCTCCTCGACTCCACCATGGTCCTCTACGGCAGCAACATGGGCGACGCCAACATCCACGACAACACCAACCTCCCCATCCTCCTCGCCGGCGGCCCCTTCCGCCACGGCCAACACCTCGCCTTCCGCCGCGACCACAACACCCCCCTCTCCAACCTCTACCTCACCCTCCTCCAATCCCTCGGCATCGATACCACCACCTTCGCCAGTAGCACCTCCACCCTCACTGGCCTCGACGCCGCCTGACCCACGGCGAACGAATGACACCACAGAGAGACAGTGAGCGCTGGATACGGAAGCGCTTCCTGTCGATCTACGATCATGAATCCTGGAGGGAGCCTTTTGCCACCTACGATTGGGTCGAGGACCGCCGCGAAGGCGCCGTCGAAGTAATCGCTACCCGTGCCAGCGACGGCAAGAAACTCGCCATCGAACACACGCTGATCCAACCATATCCCCAGGAAAAACGCGACCGTGCCTGGTTTCTTGAAGTTTTCCGCCACGATGATCCAACTCTGATCCGGGAGGGCGCTTTTCTCTTCGTCAATGTGCCCGCGGGGCTGCTCCAGCCGGGCGGCAACGGACAACTCATTGCTACCGCTGTCTATCAGTGCATCCGTCAGAACAAGAGCACGATTCAGGAAGGGTATGGCTTCCTTGCCTGTGAGATCAAAAGAAATGCGACCGTCCGTCTGCAGACCCGGTTGATGGAATGCCCTGGTAACCCGGGGAGGACATGGATCGGCACTTACGGACAGATGGACGTGGAAACCACCGTGCAAACTGCTCTGCGGACTAAGGTGCCAAAACTTACTAAGACGGCCGCAGACCTCCGCCTCCTGATACTGGAGCGCGACCAGATACACCTTGTCCCCAAATATATAGTCCGGGCAATCGACGGTTACCGTGCACAGTTTCCGCAACTTCAGTCGGTCGACGAAATCTGGATCGCTGAAACCCACGAGGACCGCCGTGTGGTTCTCTTTGATCGGCTCAGACCCGACTACTCGTACGTGCCCTGCTTCATTTTTGATGGCGACAAGGTGCTCAGGCAGGCATACGACTAAACTGCCGCCCTTACTTGCCCCCCTTCACCCCGCGAAGGCTCTCCCCACACACTCCCGCACCCCGCCCCAATCGCGCTCACTCAACCGCCCAATCACCGTCAACTCCGACCGATGAACGGTCAGCACATACACGCGAAACCACGACCTTGCGCGCAACCCTGCCAATTGCCAGTCCCGCAAGGCGTAATCGGTGGAGCACACCGGCCTGGGCATTCGAGTGGTCAGGATGCCAACAACCACATCCGGGCGCTCCGCCAGGTAAGCCGCGCTCGCGATCACAACCGCCGGCCTAACCTTCGTCTCCGCCGCCCCCTCCAACACGCCCACCACAACGTCGCCCGGCTTCAATCCTCGTCCTCCGCCTCGCTCGCCTCCAGCCGCCGAATCGATGCGGCGCGAAACTCCCGCAAATCCTCATCCGACCACGAATCCGCCCAGTCGATCTTGCGCCCAGGCGCCACTGTCGCCAGGCGTTCAACCAACCCCGACAACTCGACCGCCGTCTCTGGCGGCAATCGCCGGAACGCCTGTAAGAGCGCTTCCTCTCGCGAGTTCAATTGCAATTCCATAGCCCAGACTAAGTATGCCACCTTCATCCGCGCTGGAAATCCCGCCCCCCTACACCACCGCGCTCCGCCTTCCCACCCACGCCTCCACCTTGTCCCGCAGCCCCACCGCCACAAACGGCTTCGACAAATAATCATCCATCCCCGCCGCCAAACACCGCGCATGGTCGGTCACCATCGCCCCCGCCGTCACCGCAATAATCGGTACCCGCCCTCTCGCCCCATCCAACCCCCTGATCCGCCGCGCCGCCTCAAACCCATCCATCCGCGGCATGTGGCAGTCCATCAGAATCACGTCAAACTCCCCACCGCCCGCCTTCTCCACTCCCTCCTCCCCATTCCCGCCCACCTCTACCTCGCACCCCAGCCGCGTCAACAGCGTCACCAGCAGCCGCTGGTTGATCTTGTTGTCCTCCACCACCAACACGCGGCACCCCGCCAGTTCACTCCCGTCCACCATTTCCCCGCGCTTCTCCTCCACCAGTTCCGCTCCCGCTCCCCCATCCACCACCCTCGCCAGTGTGTGCCGCAACAACTCCGGCCTCACCGGCTTCAAAACCAGTGCGTCCAACGCCCGCGCCGGAGCCCCCGGCATCTCCCCCTGCCCGCTTACCACCACCACCCGCGGGCCTCCCTCCATCTCCTCCCACCACGGCTTCCCGTTTGTCCCAGACGCCGCCGCCACGCCCGGATTCACCATGCACACCCGGTACGGATCCCCGCTCTCGCGCCCCTTCCCAATCATCCTCCGCGCCTGCTCCTCCGTCGACGCCTCGTCCACCCTCATCCCCCAGTGCTCGCACCAGTGCACGCACACCAGCCGGCTGATCTCCTCCGGTCCCACAATCAAGATCCGGATCCCCTTCAAATCCGCCGCCGCCCGCTCCCCCTGCGCCCCCTGCAACCGCCGCAACGGCAGCCCCAGCACAAACGTCGCCCCCTCCCCCAACTGGCTCACCACCTCAATGTCGCCCCCCATCAGCCCC
>JAFLBB010000265.1 GCA_017304135.1 Acidobacteriota bacterium
CCCCCGCCGCCATCTCCCGCAACCCCTGCTCAAACAGAATCCGCTCATGCGCCACTTGCTGGTCAATTACCCATAACCCGTCGCGCCCCGCCGCAATGATGAAACTGTCGTGCAACTGCCCCATCGGCTGCAAATCGCGCAGCACATCGAGCGACATCTGCGGATCCACCGCCAGCCCCGGCGGCAGCGGACCATGCGTATCCGGCACCCGCCGCAGTTTGCCCGACGTTGACGACGGCAGATGCGGATCCACCGCCAGCGGCGTTCCCGTGCTGAAATCCAAACGCTGCGCCAGAGGCTGCTGCGGCTGATACAACCGGAAGTCCGGCACAAGCCCGCTGCCCTCGCCCATCGCCTCCCCGCCCGTCACCGGCGCGCCGCCCGCCTCCATCCGCACCGGCTCGCTCAACTCATTCGGCACCGGAACATTGTCGATCTGCTGCGTGAACTCCGAATACGGCAGCCGCGCCCCCACCTGCGGCGGAGATGTGAACGAACCCAGCGGCGCATTCGACACCGGACGCCCCGCCAGCAGCACATCCCGCACCGCGTCGCGCACAAAGTCATGCACAAACGTCCCGCGCCGGAACCGCACCTCCGTCTTCGATGGATGCACATTCACATCCACCTCTTCATAGCTGCAGTTCAAAAACAGCAGCGCGAACGGAAACGCGCTCGGCGGCATCAGGTTCTGATAGCCCGCATGCAACGCATGCAGCAGCAGCCGGTCTTTGATCAAACGCCCGTTCACGAACAGGTAGATCGAATTCCGGTTCAGCTTCTGAATGTGCGGAGGCGAAATGAAACCGCGCAGCGTGAAGTGGTTCGGCTCGCTCTCTTCATCGGCGGGCACCTCGCGCGTTCGATCCCCCAGGTCGATCAGGTCCGTCAGCACATTCGTCCCGAACACCTGAAACACCCGCTCCCGTAGCTCCGCCACCGGCGTCACGGCGATCAACTCCCGCCCCTCGTGCGTCAGTTCAAACCCAATCCCCGGATACGCCAGCGCGTAATGCGTCACCAGCGACGCAATGTGCGCCAGCTCAGTCTGATCCGAACGCAGAAACTTCTTCCGCGCCGGGACATTGAAGAACAGATCGCGCACCGTAATGATCGTGCCGCCCGCTAGCGCCGCCTCGTCGCACCGCTGCAGTTTGCCGCCCTGTATCTCCACCCGCGTCCCCGTCGACTCATCCTGCGACCGCGTCTCCAGCGTCAGCCTCGACACCGACCCGATCGACGGCAGCGCCTCGCCGCGAAACCCCAGCGTGGCGATCGACAGCAGGTCCTTCACATCGCTCAGCTTCGACGTCGCATGCCGCTCAAAGGCCAGCAGCGCATCGTCGCGCAGCATCCCGCACCCATCATCGGTGATGCGGATCAGCCGCCGCCCGCCCGCCTCGGTCTCCACGCGAATCCGCGTCGACCCGGCGTCGAGCGAGTTCTCCAGCAGTTCTTTGACGACCGAAGCCGGCCGCTCCACCACCTCGCCGGCGGCGATCTTGTTGGCGACTACGTCGGAAAGTACGCGAATGCGGCCCATGGAAAAAAGGCACGCCGCCCCGTGGCCGCGTGCCTGGATTCAGTGTAGCTTGTGCGGTCGCGGCTAGTCGATCACGACTCCCTTGTCCTCGAGCAACTGCCCGGTCACCCGTTGCAGGTTGAGCAGGTTCCGCCGGTACTGCACGCTCTGCTGCACAAGGTCGGCCTGCGCGCTCACCAGGTCGTTCTGCGCCTGAATGACGAAGAAGATCGTCGTCACGCCGAGGTCATAGCGCTTCTGCTCGGCCTCCACGCGCTTTTGCGAAAAGTCCAACCGCACCTGCGCCAGCTTCACACTGGCCCGGCTGTTCTCCACCTGGTTCACCGCGTTCAACACTTCCAGCCGGATGCCTTGCTCCGTCGTCCGCGCCCGCAGCGAGTTCAGCCGCTTGCTCACCGTGGCGTCGGCGAAGTCGGCCTGCGCCCGGCGGTCGCGAATCGGCAACCGCAGCGTCAACCCGAAGCCGTAGGTGGGGAAGGTGAACTGGAACGTCTGGCTCAGCGCGTCACCCAGACCGCCCGGAATCACGTTGATCACGCTGCTCGACGTGCCATCTCCCGCAAACACGTTCGTGCGCTGGAAGAACTGCCCGCCGCGGCCCGACGACGCGTACGTGCCCGTCAGCGAGAGGTCGGGCATCAGCCCGTTCTTGGCCTGCTTGATCGACAGATCGTCCACCTCAATGTTGTTCAGCGCCGAGCGCAGGTCCGGACGCTTCCGCATCGCCACTTCCACGATCTGCTCCTTGTCAAAGGGCCGGTCGTCGGTTGGCGGCAACACCGTCTCGGTCAGCTCAATTGCCATCGAACGGTACTGCGGATCCAGGTCGGCTCCCATCTGCCGCCGCAGCGCATCTTCGGCCTGCGCCAGCCGGTAGCGGGCCTGCGTCACGAATACCTCCTGGCTTGCGTACTGCTGCTGCGGCTGGTAAATTTCCAGCGGCGAAATCGCGCCCAGCTCCAACTCCCGCTGCGACCGCTTCAGCAGCGTGTCGAACAACTGCAGCGCCTGCTCCTGCACCTTCAGCGACTCACGCGCTTCGATCACCGCCCAGTAGGCCAGCTCAGCCGCCTGCAGCAACCGCATCACCTGGTCGGTCAGGTTGTACTGCGCCGAACGGAACCGCGTCTTGGCAACCAGAATCGGCAGACGGTTGATTGCGGCGCCACGGTTGCGCAACAGGGGCTGCGTGAAGTTCGCCGTCAGCCCCGAGTTGATGGCCGGGTTGAAATTCGCAAACGCCGAGTTCGTCGAACTCTTGTTGGCGTTGAAGCCCACGCTATACTGCGTGCCGGTATCGAGCGTCTGCTGGTAGTTCATGTTGAACGGCTGCGTCAACTGGTTCAACGTCGCCGCGCCGGCCAGCGCGTCGTTGGTCGGGCTCTCGGCGCGCGTCGATCGGAACGATGCCGTCGCCACCGGATCGAACGGCGCAAACGCGCGTGTAATGGCGTTGCGCTGCGTCTCGATGCTCAGCTTCTGAATCTGGATGTCGGTGTTGTTGGCCAGCACCAGTTCCAGATAGCTGCGCAGGGAAAGCTCCAGCCGGTTGTTCACCAGAAAATCGGGCAGCCGGATCGGCGCCTGCAATTCCACCCGTGGCACCGGCTTGTCGAAATGCTGCCGCAGCCACGACGCCGAGGGGAAACGCGGGGCGTCCAGGTAGGCCGGCGATCCCGGTGTGAATTCCGTTTGCTGGCCCAATGCGGCCGCTGCGATGAGCGCGAAAGTGAGGAAGAGACGCATCCTGTTATGTACCGTATGAACTTCCAAGTGATTTATTCGTAGCGAATCGCTTCAATGGGGTCGAGCTTGGCCGCTTGCATGGCCGGGTAAATGCCGAACAGTAAACCAATGCCCACCGATACCGTGAAGGCCACGGCAATCGAGGTCGTCGTGACCACGGTCGACCAGCCGGCGGCGGCGGCGATAATCCACGAGAGGCTGAATCCGAAGGCGATCCCGATCAGTCCGCCGACAATCGAGATGAGCACCGCTTCGGTGAGGAACTGCCGGATGATGTCGGCCTGCTTGGCCCCAATGGCGCGCCGGATGCCGATCTCGCGCGTGCGCTCCAGCACCGTCGCCAGCATGATGTTCATGATGCCGATGCCGCCCACCAGCAGGGAAATGCCGGCGATACAGATCATGACGATATTGAAGATGCCCAACGTGCGCCGCCGCTGTTCGAGCAGCCCCGCCGGCACCACCACCGTGAAATCGCCTGCGTCCTTATGCGTCGCCGTCAGAATCGCCGTCACCACGCCCGCCGTCTCGATGGAATCCGTGCCCTCTTTCACCTTGATGTAGATCCCGTCGATTTCGTCTTTCAGATAGCTGTTGTTGTCCTCAAAGCGGCGCATCACCGTGTTCATCGGCGAAATCACCAGGTTGTTCCGGTTCACCACCTCGAGACCTTCCACCTCGGTGTCGGCCCCGGCCTGCGGCGCCAGCACGCCAATCACCTGCAGCCACGTGTCGTTCACCTTCACAAACTTGCCCACCGCGCTGTCATAGCCCAGCAGGTTCACCTTCGCTGACTCGCCGAGCACGCACACCGGAATCGAATCGCGATTCTCCTGCTCGGTGAAAAACCGCCCTTCCACCACCTTCAGGCTCTGAATCTCCAGGTAGCTCGGCTCTACGCCGATCAGCATCGGCGACTCGTTCGCCGTCTTGGGCAACACCTTCTGCGGCTTGAACCTCTTGCGCGGCGTCAGCGCTTGTATGCCGCCCACATTCTCGGCGATCGCGCGGAAATCTCGGAACGTCAGCCCCGGCGAAATCAGCCGCCTCGCCTGCAACTCGTTGCGGTCCACCGCTTCCTTGGCTTCGATGAGAATGTTGTTCACGCCCAGCAGGTCGATCGACGACAAAATGTCCTTCTGCGCGCCCGCCGTGATGGATAGCATCGCCACCACCGCGCCCACGCCGAAAATCATACCCAGCATCGTCAGCAAGCTGCGCAGCTTATGAACCAGGAGGCTCGAAAGCCCCATGTACAACTCTGGAAGCAATCCGGAGAATACCGACATGCCCGGTTATCCTTTCTTCCCGCCGGGCATCGTGCCCACGGCCCCACCGCCGCTGCCGCCCTTGTCGTCCTTCTTCTTGTCGCCGGGCTTGGCTTCCGGATCCGACATGGCGATCTCTTCGCCGGGCTTCACGCCCGCATCCAACACAAACACGTTCTCGCTGCGCTTGGCGATCTTGATCTCGCGCGGCACAAACTTGCCCTGCTCCTTCACAAACACCACCATCTTGTTGTCGCGCTGGAATACCGCCTGCGCCGGCACATTGATGGCATTCGGAATCTTCTCCACAATGATCTCTACATCCGCCAGCAGGCCCGGACGCAGCAGCACGTCCAGTTGATTGTCTTCTTCCGGCGGAGGAGGCAGCTTGGCGTTGTCCATCTCGGCCTGGTTGAAGCGCTGTCCGCCGCCCATGCCCATCATCGGGAAACCGCCCGCGCCACCCGGCCCGCCCGCGCCACCCGGCCCGCCCGCGCCACCACGGCCGCCGCCAGCGGCTTGTTCGCC
>JAFLBB010000266.1 GCA_017304135.1 Acidobacteriota bacterium
TTCTCCGGCCGCGACCTCTCCACCAACCCCCGCACCACCTCCGGCGCCCCAGCCCACGACCCAGCCCCCGACGGATCGAAATCGTACTTCAGATTCCCCCCCACCGCGCTCCGCTCCACCGGCGCCCCCAACTCCCGGAACCTCTGCAGCGACAACTCCCCCTGCGCCAGCACCCGGTCCGGCAACTCCAGCACGCCGCGAAAGAACCACCCCAGCGCCTTGTATTTCGGGAACGCTTTGTCCGAAATCCGCCCGTTCACCACCACCAGCCCCGCCCCAAACCGCTTGGCCTCGTTCCACAGGTTCGGCCAGATCTCCGTCTCCTGCACGATCAACACCCGCGGCCGCATCCGCCGCATCACCCGCCGCACCACGAGTGCGAAATCCAGCGGCGCGTAGAACACCGCATCCGCCACCCCCGCCAACTTCTCCTCAGCCAGCGCCCGCCCCGCCAGCGTCGACACCGACACATACAACCGCGCCCCCGGCAACTCCGCGCGCAACTCCCGCAACAGCCGCACGCTCGTCAACACCTCGCCCACCGACACCGCGTGCAACCACACACACCCCTCCCCCGTCTGTATCACCGTGGAGGGCACGCGCCCGAACCGCTCGGCCAGCGTCGCCCAATACCGCCGGTCCCGCCAACCACGCAGGCCAAGATACAGTAGGAGGAACGGGAACGCCGCCCATTGGAGCGTCCGGTAGAGAGCTATGGTGAAAATGCGTCGCAACGCCGCTTGCCTGTTATTCTGCGCCCCCCTCCTGGTGTGGGGAATCGGCGAGAAAGATCAGTTTACCCCGCCCGACCCCGCCAAGATGGAAAAACAGACCATCTCCGCCGTCACCATCTCCGCCCAGGCCTTCGACACCGAGACCCTCACCAAGCCCCCCTTCGGCAAAGCGAACCCCATCAAATACGGCATCCTCCCCGTCTGGGTCCACATCAAAAACGGCTCGCAAAAGGCAGTCAAGATCGACAACGCCCTCTTCCAATACATCGACCTCGACCGCCGCAAAATCGAAGCCACCCCCGCCGCCGAGGTCAAGTACGCCAACTCCCCCAAGCGCCCCAACATGCGTCCCAACCCGCTGCCCATCCCCCGCGGCAAGCCCAAGAATCCCCTCGAAGCTTTCGAAATCGAAGGCCGCGCCCTCGCCGCCAAAATGCTCCCCCCCGGCGAATCCGCCCAGGGCTTCGTCTACTTCCAAACCGACCACCGCGGCTCAGCCACCCTCTACATCACCGGCCTCCGCGACGCCGCCTCCGGCGAAGACCTCTTCTACTTCGAAATCCCTCTGCCGGCGAATTGACCCGCCCGGCAACCAGCGCCCTCAATCCGCCAGCCAGGCTGATCCGCAAATCCCTCAGCGGGTCTTGCCAGGCCGACGCATCTTCGCCCCAATCGCCTCTGCAATAATCGCCGTAACAAAACTATTGATGCTCACTCCCTCGCTCTCCGCCTGCTTGGTCAGCTTCGAATACAGCGTGCGAGGCAACCGCTGACGCCATTGCGCGGCAGCAACCTCGGGCTTCGGCGCCTTCTGTCCCGACTCCCGCAACACATCCAAATAATCCCGCAGCGCCTCCCTGCCATTCTCAATCGCCTCTTCGATCGTTTCCCCATCCGACATGCATCCGGGAATGTCCGGATACTCCACCAAATAGCCGCCGCCCTCTTCCTTGGAAAGCGGCCGGACCGTGAACTGGTATGCGTCCAGACTGCGTTTCTTCTTACTTCTCACGCTGCTTTACCTCATTGGATGCATCGATCAGGGCAACAAAATGCTTGACGTAAACGGGCTTGATCGGGCGCTTTGCTGGCACCGACACAATCTCCCGAACACCGGCCGCGCTGAAGATTACGTGGCTCCCCCCGCGGCCCGGCCGCCGCCAGGCAACCCCGTGTTCCTGCGCAACCAACTGCAACTCTTCGATACGCCAACCCGTCTGGACCCGGCGCATCTTCGACAGCATTCCGCGAACCGAGGCCACAAAATCATGGTACCGCATCCGGTATCGAGCTTAGAACGTGGCCTGCCTACGTCGGACCGCACCGCGCAAAGTGGCCACGAGCGGAGCGCCCCCGGCATGGCGCGAAACGGAACTTGATGCCCTCAACTCCCGCTAAGTTCAGCGAATGTCTTTGGAGGGTACGGAGTATGGGTGTCATTGAAGGACGCAGTTCCGTCATCCTGGCAACATTCGACTCAGCCTCAGGCCCCCTACAGAGCCGCCCCTCCTCGCCTCTCTACTTCGTTGCAGGCGCAGCTGTCTTCTTCGTCGTCGCCGGTGCCGCGCTCTTCTTCGTCGTCGGCGTCACGGCTTTCTTCGTAGCGGGCGCCGCCCCCTTCTTCGAAGTCACCGCCTTCTTCGTCACCGCCCCGCCCACCGCCGGCCCCGGCCCAATCCGTTGCACCGTCACCCGCGTCATCACCACCGGTGTCTCCGGCTTATCATTCCCCCCACGCGGCAGCCGCGCAATCTGCTCCACCAGCGCCTGCCCCTCCACCACCTGCCCGAAAATCGTGTGCCGCCCCGTCAAATGCGGCGTCGGCCCCTCCGTGATGAAGAACTGGCACGACCCCGTCCCCGGACCCGCATTCGCCATCGCCACCCGCCCCGGAATATCGAACTTCAGCTCTGGATGAAACTCGTCTGGAATCGGCACGGTCCGCCCCATCCCCGTCCCCGTCGGGTCGCCGCCCTGGATCATGAACCCCGGAATCACGCGGTGAAAGGTCAGCCCGTTGAAGAGCGGCTTCTTCGACCTCTCACCCGTCTCCGGATGCGTCCACTCCTTCAACCCCAGCGCCAGGTCCGTGAAGTTCTTCACCGTCACCGGCGACTCTTTCTCATAGAACTTGAACACGATCCGTCCCAACGGCGCCGCCCCATGCGAAACGGCGATGGTCGCGTACAGCCCCGCCGGTTTCGCCGGAGCCACCACCTTCGGCGCGGCGGTCTTCGGCGCGGCGGCCTTGGGCGCACCCGCCGCTGGCGCAGCGGCCTTCTTCACCGTGGACGCCGCCCCCGGCTTCGTCGTCGCCGTCTTCTTCGCCGCCGGAGCCGTCCCCGTCTGCGCCATCAACGGCATCACAGCCGCAACCAGCCACACACATGCAACTCTCATGTCCATTCCTCGAATCTCAGTTGTGAATCGCCCCGGCCGCTACACCAGAATCGTGAACGCCGCTTCGCTCCGCTCCACCGCCCGGTACAGCGTGTCGCGCTCAAACGGAACCCGCCCGGCCTCCGTAATCAGCCGCAGCAACTCGCTCCGCCGCAGCGACTGGCTCGTCGTCGCCCCAGCATCGTGGTAGATCTTCTCCTCCACCACCGTGCCGTCCAGATCATCGGCCCCGAACCGCTGCGCAATCTGCGCGATCCGCGGCGTCATCATGATCCAGTACGCCTTGATGTGCTCGATGTTGTCCAGCATCAGCCGCGCCACGGCGATGTTCTTCAAATCGTCGAACCCCGTCGTCCGGTCAATGTGCGCCAGCGCCGTGTTGTCCGGATGAAACGCCAGCGGAATGTAGGTCTGAAACCCGCCCGTCTCATCCTGCAGAGCCCGCAGCTTCACCAGGTGATCCACCCGGTCTTCCTCCGTCTCCACATGCCCGTAGAGCATCGTGCAGTTCGACTTGATGCCCAACTTGTGCGCCTGCCGCGCCACGTCGATCCACTCGCCGCCGTCGATCTTGTGATCGCAGATGATCCGCCGCACGCGCTCGGAGAACACCTCCGCCCCGCCGCCCGGCATCGAATCCATCCCCGCTTCCTTCAACTTCACCAGCGTGTCGTGGATGCTGCGCTTATCGCGCCGCGCGAGATACGCGATCTCCACCATCGTGAACGCCTTCAAATGCACCTGCGGAAACCGCTGCTTCAACCCCCGCAGCATCTCGCAGTACCAATCCAGCGTCAGCTCCGGATGCAGCCCGCCGACAATGTGAAACTCCGTGATCGACTCCGACCATCCCTCGCCCGCGCGGTGCCAGATCTCATCGAGCGACCACGTGTACGCCGTCGGGTCTTTCTTCTTCTTCCCAAACGCGCACAGCTTGCAACTGGCCACGCACACATCCGTAGGGTTGATGTGCCGGTTCACATTGAAGTACGTCCGGTCGCCATGCAACCGCTCGCGCACCACGTTCGCCATCCACCCCAACGCCAGCAAATCCGGCGTGCGGTAGAGCGCAATCCCGTCGTCAAAGCTCAGCCGTTGGCCCGCCTTCACCTTGTCGAGAATAGGCAGCAATCGCGAGTCGTCGATGATCGGTTCAGAACGCACACTTACCCCCGGTATCACTTACCAGCGCTTTCCCAGTGCCACATCAGCGGCCCAAAATACGAAGAATAGCACGCTCACATACCCATTCACGGTGAAGAACGCCGCGTTCACCCGCGACAAATCGTCGGCCCGCACCAGCCTGTGCTCATACACCAGCAGCCCCGCAATCCCCGCGATCCCCGCCGCGCCCAACGCCCCCAACGCAAACTCCCGCCACAGCATGATCAGGCATCCCACCATCACCGCATGCAGCAGCCGCGACACCCACAACGCCCCGCCCACCCCCAGCGCCTTGGGTAGGCTGAACAACTTCTCCGTCTTGTCGAAGTCCACATCCTGGCACGAGTAGATGATGTCGAACCCCGCCGTCCAGAACGTCACCGCCGCCGTCAGCCACAAAATCCTCACATCAAGCGCCCCGCGGATCGCAATCCACGCCGCCGCCGGCGCAATCCCCAGCGCAAAGCCCAACACCAGGTGCGACATCGACGTGAACCGCTTCGTCAGCGAATAGCCCATCACGATCGCGAGCGCCACCGGCGACAACTTCAGGCACAGCGGATTCAACGCCCACGCCGCCGCCACAAACACCCCCACCGCCACCGCCAGAAACACCCACGCAAACCGCTTCGACAACAGCCCCGCCGGAATGTGCCGCGTCTTCGTCCGCGGATTCCGCCCGTCAATCGCCGCGTCCACAATCCGGTTAAACGTCATCCCCGCTGACCGCGCCCCCACCATCGCCACCACGATCAGCCCCAG
>JAFLBB010000267.1 GCA_017304135.1 Acidobacteriota bacterium
GGAAGCCAAGGACGCGCGAGCCAAGGTCGCGGCGGGCAAGGACGCGCGAGCCAAGGACGCAGCGGGTAAGGATGCGCGAGCCAACGACGCGGCGGGCAAGGACGCGCGAACCAACGACGCGGTGGGCAAGGACGCGCGAACCAACGACGCAGCGGGTAAGGATGCGCGAGCCAACGACGCGGCGGGCAAGGACGCGCGAGCCAAGGACGCGGTGGCGGGTTGTGCGCTGGCTGATTGGACGCCGGGGCATCTGGCCGCCGATGCCGCCGGGCGATGGAAGTGGCTGCGGTTGGGGGGCGTGTTCCGGGCGCGCGCCGAGGCGCCGACCTCGTTGAACTTCGCCACCGGGCATGATGACGCCGAGGTGTTGACGCGCGTTCGCTTGAATGCCGAGGTCAAGCCGAGGCCGTGGTTGAAGCTGATGGGCGAGTTCCAGGATGTGCATGCTCCGGGCTACAACGCGCCGGCGCCGGGCAGCGTGTCCAACGAGGCCGATCTGCGCCAGGCCTACATCGAAGTAGGTTCCAGTGAGAGCCGGGGTGTGAGCGTGCGGGCCGGCCGGCAGGCGCTGAAGTTTGGCCAGGGGCGTCTGGTGTGGGATCCCGATTGGGGCAATTTCGGCCGCACGTTTGACGCACTGCGGGTGACGGCGGCGGGCGACGGAGTGCGGTTGGATCTGTTTGCGGCCTCCGTGGTTGCGCCGCAGGATCATCGCTTTGACCGTTCCCGCCACGACAACATGTTCTATGGCGCCTATGGCACGCTGGCGCGCTGGGGCAAGCTGGTGAAGGTGGAGCCCTATCTGTTCTTGAAGAGCGCCGCCGGGCAGCGCGACGAACTGGGACGTACCGGCGCGCTGGACCTCTATTCGATCGGTCTGCGCATGACCGGCGCGCTGACGGCGGCGGTGAACTGGGAGTCCGATGTGGTGATGCAGACCGGGCGGCTTGGCGTGGGCCCGGTGCGCGCCTATGGCGGCGCCTGGCAGGTAGGCTGGCGGAGCGGGGAGCGGAAGGCGCACCCGCTGCTGACGGCGGCTTACAGTTACGCTTCCGGCGATGACCGGCCGGGCGACGGCGGGCGCGGCACCTTCGATACGCTCTACCCGACCGTCCACCTGCGCAACGGAGCCACCGATCGCATCGGCTGGGCCAATCTGCATGACGGTTCGCTGAGCGGGGAATGGACGTTTTCGAAGAAGTGGAAGGTAAGCGCATCGGGGCATGATTTCCATCTCGCTTCGGTGCGTGACGCGCTCTATTCGCCGGGCGGCTCGGCGCTGGTGCGCAACCGCGCGGCGGGCAGCTCTCATGTCGGGTTTGAACTGGCAGGGTGGGCCTTGTATGCGATCAGCAAGAATTTCAGTTTCGGCGCCGGGTATGCGCACCTGTTCCGGGGCGAGTATCTGCGCCAGTCCCATTGCGGCGGGGCGAGCCAACCATATGTCTATCTGGATTACCGGTATTGAGTTGGCCGGGCGGCCGGGGCTGCCGCGCCTGACGCGGGCGTGTCCTGAGTGGGCCGCGCCGCGAACAGAATTGTGTAGGGAAGGAGTAAGTTTGTGAAACAGAGAACCATCTCGACAAAGCTATTCACGGGAGTCGGCGCGCTGCTGCTGGCTGGTGTGGGGGTGATCGCCTTCGGGGCCTGGTCACTGTCCCAGATGGATGCCCAACTGCACGAGAGCATCTTCCGGACGGCGCCGAAGATCGACCTGACCAACGCCTTCCGGGCGCGCACCTGGGAGATGGTGGCGGGCCAGCGGGGAGCCTACATTCTGGCGGCCACCGGTGATGCGGGAGGCGTGGCGGGTCAGACGGCGGCCTGGAAGAAGGCCAGCGAGCGAGCCCACGAACAGTTGCGCGAACTGGCGCCCTTGTTGCGCACCGGGGATGCCAAACGTCTGCTGGCGCAGATGGAAGAGGGGCTGGCCGGGTATGAGCGGACGGCCCAGGAGGGGTTCCGGCTGATCGAGCGCAACGCGCTGACGGAGGCGGCGGCCCAGATGCCGGCCTCGGTGGCGGCGGCCGTCAAGCTGGATGAGGATGGACGCGCCATGACCAACCTGCAGCGCGAGCGGCTGGCCGAGGCCGAGGCGGCCGCGGAGCGGATTGTCAGCTTCAATACGGTGGGGTTAGTGTTTGCCGGTGCGCTGTTTCTCCTCTGCTCGGCTGCGGCGGCTCACGTCATCCGCGGCGTGAGCCGTGAACTGCGGCTGGCCGTGCGGCAGTTAGCGGATGGGGCCAACCAGGTGAGCGCGGCGGCCGGGCAGGTGTCGGCCACCAGCCAGTCACTGGCCCAGGGGGCCTCCGAGCAGGCGGCCTCGATTGAAGAAATTTCGGCCTCGGGCGCGCAGATCAGCGCCATGGCGCGCACCAACAGCGAACACTCCGGTTCGGCCGCCCAACTCGTCTCCGAGGCCGAGGTGCGGTTTGAACAGACCGCCCAATCGCTCGATGAGATGGTGCTGGCCATGGCCGAGATCAACGGCCAAAGCGAGAAGATCTCGAAGATCATCAAGGTGATCGACGAGATCGCGTTTCAGACCAACATCCTCGCCTTGAACGCGGCCGTGGAGGCGGCGCGGGCAGGCGAGGCGGGGATGGGGTTCGCCGTGGTCGCCGATGAGGTCCGCGCGCTGGCCCAGCGCTGTTCGCAGGCGGCCAAGGACACGGCCAGCCTGATTGAGGAATCGATTGTGAAGTCCAGCGGCGGCAAGTCAAAGGTGGACCTGGTGGCCTCTTCGATCAAAGTAATTTTCGAGGAGGTGCGGCGGGTGAAGGGGCTCGTGGACGAGGTCAGCTCGGGCAGCGGCCAGCAGAGCAGCGGCGTGGAGCAGGTGACGCTGGCCATCGGGCAGATGGAGCAGGTGACGCAAAAGACGGCCGCCGATGCCGAGGAAAGCGCCGCCGCGGCCGAAGAGCTGAATGCGCAGTCGGAGTCGGTGCGCGAGGTGGCGCGTTCGTTGTCGCTGATGGTCAACGGCGAATTGGCCGTCACCGGTTGAGCAATCGCGGCCGTGCCAAAACATCATGGCCCCTCAACCGCTTGCGCGGCGGGGGCCATGGGAGATTCGGTAATGCGCCGGCCGTGCTTACATCGGCTCGGGCATGTTCAGCCCGGCGCGCGAAAGGGACTTGGCGATGAGATCGACCGAGCCATCCTCGTTCAACGCCATCGAGGTGGATACCTCGGAAATCATCATCTGACGCGCCCGGTCGAGCATTTTCTTTTCGCGGAACGAGAGGGTTTTCTCCATCTGCTGTAAGAGAAGAATCTTGAAGACCTCGGCCACTTCGAAGATGCTGCCGCAGCGCATCCTCTCCGAATTCTCTTTAAAGCGATTCTTCCAGTCGGCCATCTTGCGGGCTTTGCCCGTGGCCAGGTATTCGAGCACCTTCTTGATCTCACTGCTGCGCGTCACTTTGCGCAAGCCGACATCTCCGACGTGTGAGAACGGCACCATGATCGTCATGCTGTTGGAAGCAAGACGCAGCAGGTAAAATCGCTCCATCTGGGAGCCAAAATACCGCGTGCTGATGTTCTCAATCGTCCCAACACCTTGGTTCGGGTAAACGACTCGTTCCCCAATTTGGAAGGTCAGGCAAGGACCCACTATACACCTCGCTGAAGTTGTCTCTCGAGCTACCGCTGGTGAAGTTTCAGATTAAACCCGCCTTCACACTATTGTCAACACACTGCATGCACTAAATGGTGCAATTCCTATGGTGAAAGGGGTCAATAGGGAAGTGAGCGGCGACTGCAAACGGTTGCTTTCATCTTTGGCAATATTCTTGCAAGGGCGGTTTACACCCGCTCAGGGTGTATAGCGGGGCCAGAATCACTATAGCGCTCTCCTCCGGCCGGGCCGAATACACCCGCGTAGGGTGGCGACTGGCCGCCGGGCGGCGGTTGGCGGCGAAACCGGGTGTCCTTTACACCGCTAATCCGACTTTACCGGCGGTGTACATGCGGCGTGTCACCGGCGTCAGGCTGCGCTGCTGGCGGCGCGTGAGCAGGTCGTGATGCGACACCTGGAGAAGGTGTTCGGGGATCTCCCAGACCGGTTCGAGCGCCGTCCGCCAGGCGAGGTGATCGAATCGTTCCAGGTTCACCGGGCGCGAGTATTTGCGCAGCGTGCGCTCGCGGCGGCGGTTGAAATAATGCTCGAAATAGGACATCGCCAGCTCGCGCAGGGTGCGGTACACCGGGGCGCGGCCGGCCAGGCCGGAGTAGTTCGATTTGCCGATGGCGCCCCAGCCGCCGTGGAGCTTGTAGACGGCGACAACATGGTCCCAATCGCGCTCGGCAATGAAGTCGAGGATCAGCGGGGGATGGCCCTGGCGTTCCAGCGCGGCGGCGGCAAACATGGCCCCCTCCATGCATTGGGCGCTGCGGTCGCGCATCACCAGGCGCGGCGAACGGCAGGTGGGGCCCTTCAACTCGCGGTTGTAGTCGACGTCGTCGTCGAGAAAGGTCTGAATCTCGTCAGGCGTCCGCAAGGAACGCAGCAGCCGGGCTTCGGCGGGGGTCCAGGGTATGCGCGGGGGTCTCATACACAGCCGGTAATGCACCGAATTTTCGCACACGGAGGCGGTAGTCGGAAATGGCATTTTCGAGATCGCGCGGAGAAAATTCGGGCCAGGGCTTCGGAGTGAACCAAAACTCGGCGTAAGCGGACTCCCAGAGGAGAAAATCGCTCAATCGCTGCTCGCCGGCGGTGCGGATGAGCAGGTCGACGTCGGGCACGCCGTGCGGAGTCTGGCCGAGGCGGGCCGCTTCGGCAATGGCATGGCGGGCCGAATAGTCGACGGCAAGCCGCAGCGTCATACGCTCTCCGGCGGCGGTGGCGCTCTCGGTGCGGGGAAACTCGTCCAACAACTCATCAAGCGAGTTCTTCAGGTTAAAATACCTGAAACTCATCTTCATCTGACCTGATTCAATCAAAGAGATGTCGATCAAATCGTTCAGGAGGTT